>NZ_JBVIHM010000001.1:538342-636020 GCF_055570295.1 Streptomyces sp. NPDC031265 | reverse complement strand
GGGTGTTCGTCCCCCCCCTCTTCCCCCTTCTCTCTCGCCCTCCCCTCCCCTTTGTCCCCCCCCCCCCCCCCCCCCCCCCCCCCCCCCCCACACGTGTATGTGCCCCCGCTCGGGGCCCCTTGATCCTTTCGTGGCCGGATTGGATAGGGTTTTCGAGAACCAGTCCCCCCACAACGGGCTCCTCGGGCCCGGGATTTGGAGTACCACCCATGCGTCGTACTGTGACCGCTGTTCTGTCCGCCGCGCTGCTCGCCGGCGGCCTGGCCGTGACCGTCGCGCCCGCCGCGCAGGCCGGTGTCATCATCTGCAAGCCGGCCGAGCTGCGCCAGCAGGCCGCCCAGCTCGACCGGAAGGCCGCCGAGCTCAAGGCGCTGGGCGAGCGCACCGCCGCCGCCAAGGCGCACCAGCAGGCCGAGGCGCTGCGCAAGAAGGCCAAGATGTGCGAGGACGCGGACAACAACGCGTAGTTGGCAGGACGGGTACGGGGGTCGGGCGCACGCGCCCGGCCCCCGTTCTCATGCCCGCCCCAGCGCCCCGTCCACCAGCTCCGCCCACTGCGCCACCACCCGGCGCCTGCGCGCCCCGTCGTCCGTCAGGAGGTTGGCGAGGCCGAGGCCACGGGCCATGTCGAGGAGGCCCTGGACCGTTTCGCGTACGCCGGGCACCGACTCGTCAGCGCCGAGCAGGGCCACCGCGATGCGGTGCGACTCCCGGCCCACCCTGGCTTCCAGCTCCCGTACCCGTGCGTGCAGTTGGGGCTCGTTGGCGGCGGCCACCCACAGGTGCAGGGCGGCCCGGAACAGCGGGCCCGTGTAGAGGTCGACGAGGCTGGCGACCACGGTGTGGCGGTCGGTGGGGCCCAGCGCCCTCAGGGCCGTGGAGCGTTCCTCGGCCACGTATTCGACGGCCGCCGTGAACAGGTCCTCCCGGGTGGGGAAGTGGTGCTGGGCCGCGCCCCGCGAGACGCCGGCCCGCTCGGCGACGACGGAGACGGTGGAGCCCGCCCAGCCGTGTTCCGCCAGACAGGCCACCGCGGCCTCCAGGAGGCGCTGCCGGGTGACCCGACTGCGGTCCTGTTTCGGAGAGTTGGGGCCCTTCGCGGAGGCAGTCGCCGGCGTCACCACACCCATGGGGGCTCCCGTCGTTCCAGGAACGCCGTCACGCCCTCCTTCGCCTCGGCGGAGGCGAACAGGGCCGCCGAACGCGCGCTCAGGTCTTGTGTCCAGCGGTCGAAGGTCTCCACCACGGTAGCCGTGACCAGTGCCTTCGATGCGGCCAGGCCCTGCGGGGAGGCCCGGCGCAGCCCGTCGAGGACCGGGGCGAGGGCCGCGTCCACGTCGTCGGCCGCCTCGGTGAGCAGTCCGGCCCGTACCGCCTCGGCCGCCCCGAACCGTTCCCCGGTGAGGTAGTAGCGCCCGGCGGCGCGCGGGTCCATGCGGGGCAGCAGGGGCATGGAGATCACGGCGGGGGCGAGCCCGAGCAGGGATTCGGTGAAGGCGTACGTGGAGTCCGGTCCGGCCACCGCGATGTCGCAGGCGCCGAGCAGCCCGAGCCCGCCGGCCCTGACGTGCCCGGTGACCCGTGCCACGACCGGCTTGGGCAGCTCGACAACGCCTCGCATCAGGGTCACGAAGGCGGCCGGGTCCGGGGGTGACCTGAGGTCGGCGCCCGCACAGAACGTGGACCCGGTGTGGGTGAGGAGGACGGCCCGTACGCCCGGGTCGTCGGCGCAGTCGGCAAGGGCCGCGCCGAGCTCGCCGACGAGGGCGGCCGACAGGGCGTTGCGGTTGGCGGGCGAGTCCAGTGCCAGTGTGGTGATGCCCCGGTCCTGCGACCGGTGTACGACGGTCATGCGGTGCCCTTCTCGCTCTCCCGGACGTCCCGGCGTTCCCTGAGTTCGCGGCGGAGGATCTTTCCGGTCGCCGCGCGCGGCACCGTGCCGATGAACTCCACACGGCGGATCTTCTTGTACGGGGCGACGCGCCCGGCGACGTACTCCATGACGTCCTCGGTGGTGAGCTCCTGGCTGCCCGGCGCCCGTACGACGTAGGCGCACGGCAGCTCGGTGCCGTCCTCGTCGTACACACCGACCACCGCCGCGTCCGCGATGGCGTCGTGGGTGAGCAGCAGCGCTTCCAGTTCGGCGGGGGCCACCTGGAAGCCCTTGTACTTGATGAGTTCCTTGACCCGGTCGACGACGAAGAGCCAGCCGTCGGCGTCGGCGTGGCCGATGTCGCCGGTGTGCACCCAGCCGTCGGCGTCGATCATCTCGGCGGTGGCCTCGGGGCGGCCGAGGTAGCCCTTCATGACCTGCGGGCCCCGGATGGCGATCTCGCCGGTCTCGCCGGGGGCGACGTCGCGGCCCGGCTCGTCGAGGGAGAGGAGGCGCATCTCGGTGCCGGGCAGGAGTTTGCCGACGGTGCCGGGCGGCGGGTTCGCGGCCGCCAGGGGGACGGCGTGGGTGCCGGGCGAGAGTTCGGTCATCCCGTACGCCTGGCGCACCGGCGGGAGTCCGAGCCGGGCCGAGCAGGCCGCCGCGAGCTGGGCGTCCAGTGGGGCGGCGGCGCTGACGATGTACTCCAGGGAGGAGAGGTCGTACCGGGCGACCGCCGGGTGCTTGGCGAGGGCGAGCACGATCGGCGGGGCCACGTACAGGCCGGTGATGCGGTGGCGCTCGATGGTGGCGAGGAACTGGTCGAGCTCGAAGCGCGGCAGCACCACGACGGTGGCGCCGTGCCGCAGCGGCGCGTTGAGCAGCGCGGTGAGGCCGTAGATGTGGAAGAAGGGCAGGACGGCGAGGATGCGGTCGCCGGGTTTCATGGGGACGAGCGGGTGGAGCTGGGCGAGGTTGGTGGCGATCGAGCGGTGGGTGAGCATCACGCCCTTGGGTACGCCGGTGGTGCCCGAGGAGTACGGGAGCGCGGCGATGTCCACGCCGGGGTCGATCTCCACGGTGGGTTCGGGGGCGTCGGAGGTGAACATGTCGAGGACCGAGCGGTGGCCGTCCGCGCGGTCGCAGACGAATATCTCCGCGATGCAGCCGCTGAGTTCGGCCGCGCGGCGGGCCGTCTCCAGAAGTGGCGCGATCGTGACGATCCAGCGCGCCGAGGAGTCGGCGATCTGTTTGGCGAACTCCTCGGCCGTGGCCAGCGGATGGACGGTGGTCACCGAGGCCCCGGCGCGCGTCGCCCCGTAGAACACGGCGGGGAAGAGGACCGAGTTGGGGCTGTGCAGGGCGAGGACGTCGCCCTTGCGCAGTCCGGCCTCGGCGAGCGCGGCGGCGACCCGGCGGTGCTGCACGTCGAGCAGGGCGTACGAGACGGAGGTGGCGCCCGTCGGGTCCGTGCCGTCCATGAGGGCGGTGGCGGCGCCGTACCGGGGCGCCGCGTGCCCGAGGACCGCCTGGTGGATGGGTTCGTCGACGACCGGGACGGCCGCGTACTCGCTGTGGAAGACCATGGGGGCACGTCCTAGTACGGCTAGTACGACTTGGGAAGCCCCAGCGTCTGATGCGAGACATAGTTGAGGATCATCTCGCGGCTGACCGGCGCTATCCGGGCCACGCGCGCCGCCGTGATCAGCGCCGCGAGCCCGTACTCGCGGGTGAGGCCGTTGCCGCCGAGGGTGTGCACGGCCTGGTCTACGGCCTTGACGCAGGCTTCGGCCGCCGCGTACTTGGCCATGTTGGCGGCCTCGCCCGCGCCCGTGTCGTCGCCCGCGTCGTAGAGCGCGGCCGCCTTCTGCATCATCAGCCGGGCCAGCTCCAGCTCGATGTGGGCCTGGGCGAGCGGGTGGGCGATGGCCTGGTGGGCGCCGATGGGCTGCTTCCACACCTGGCGTTCGCGCGCGTACGTGAGCGCCCGCGCCAGCGCGTAGCGGCCCATGCCGATCGCGAAGGCGGCTGTCATGATCCGTTCGGGGTTGAGTCCTGCGAAGAGCTGGAGCAGCCCGGCGTCCTCTCCCCCACTGCCGAAAGCGTGGGAGGGGCCCCCACCGACGAGCGACTCGGGGGGCAGCCGCACCTCGTCGAGGGTCAGCTCGAACTGCTTCTCCTGGGCCTGGAGTTCCATGTCGATCCGGGAGCGCTGGAAGCCGGGGGTGTCGCGGGGGACGATGAACAGGCAGGGCTTGAGGCTGCCTGTCCGGGCGTCTTCGGTGCGGCCGACGATGAGGGTGGCGTCCGCGATGTCGACGCCGGAGATGAAGGCCTTGCGGCCGCTGACGATCCAGCCGCCGGTCTCCTCGTCGCGGCGGGCGGTGGTGGTGATGCGGTGCGAGTTGGAGCCCGCGTCGGGCTCGGTGATGCCGAACGCCATGGTCCGCGAGCCGTCCGCGAGCCCCGGCAGCCAGGTGCGCTTCTGCTCCTCGGTGCCGAAGCGGGCGATGACCGTGCCGCAGATCGCGGGCGAGACCACCATCATGAGCAGCGGACAGCCGGCCGCCCCCAACTCCTCCAGGACGATGGACAGTTCGGCCATCCCGCCGCCCCCGCCGCCGTACTCCTCCGGCAGGTTCACGCCGAGGTAGCCGAGCTTGGCGGCGTCGGCCCACAGCACCTCGCGGTCGTGGCCCCGGCCGTGCCGCTGCCCCAGGGCCGCCACGGCGGCCCGCAGGTCCTTGAGTTCCTGGCTCTCGATGGCGCTGCTACGTGCTCCGGTCATGACGGCTGGTCCTCCTGTGCTTCGGGTGCGTCCTGGACGACGGCGAGCAGGGCGCCGACCTCGACCTGGCGGCCGGGGGCGGCGTGGAGCGCGGTGAGCGTGCCGGCGGCGGGGGCGGTGATGGGGTGGGTCATCTTCATCGCCTCCAGCCAGATCAGTGGCTGTCCCGCGACGACCCGGGCCCCTTCGGCGAGCCCGTCCGCGACCCGGACGACCACGCCCGGCATGGGGGCGAGCAGCGATCCGGGGGCGACGAGTTCGCTGGGGTCGGTGAAGCGCGGGTGTGCGGTGAGGGCGTACGAGCCGGAGGCGGTGTCGACGTACACCTGGTCGCCGTACCGCGCGACCAGGAAGTCCCGGGAGACTCCGTCCACTTCGAGGCGTATGCGGCCGGGTTCGGCGGTTTCCAGGCGTACGTCCGGGAAGCCGTCGGCGGTGAGGCCGTGGCGGGTGAGGTGGTAGCGGATCTCGTGGTCCCCGTACCGCTTGGTCTGCGGCTGGGACGGCAGGTTGCGCCAGCCTCCGCCGAAGCGGGAGGCGCGGCCCGCCGCGTCCGCCAGGGCGGCGGCGAGGGCCGCGTGCGCCTCCCCCGCGCGCGGCTCGGTCAGGGCGGCCAGGTGCCGGTCGTAGAAGCCGGTGTCGAGGCGGCCGGTGGTGAAGTCCGGGTGGCGCAGGGAGCGTACGAGCAGGTCGCGGTTGGTCTTCGGCCCGTGGATACGGGCGAGTTCGAGCGCGCGGGCGAGGGTGCGGACGGCGGCGGCACGGGTGGGGGCGTGGACAACGGCCTTGGCGAGCATGGCGTCGTAGTGGACGCCGATGGCGTCGCCTTCGGCGTAGCCCCGGTCGAGGCGGACGCCGGGGACTTCGAGCCGGTGCAGGACGCCGGTCTGCGGGGTCCAGCCGCCCGCCGGGTCCTCGGCGTACAGCCGCGCCTCGACGGCGTGCCCGTTCGGCTCGGGTGGCTCGGCGGGCAGGGTGGCGCCCTCGGCGACCTGGAGTTGCAGCGCGACCAGGTCGATGCCGAACACGGCCTCGGTGACGGGGTGTTCGACCTGGAGGCGGGTGTTCATCTCCAGGAAGTACGCCCGTCCGGAGGGGTCGACCAGGAACTCGACCGTTCCCGCGCCCCGGTAGGAGACGGCACGGGCGGCGGCCACGGCGGCGGTGCGGAGCTTGGTGCGCAGGGCGTCGGGCAGGCCGGGCGCCGGTGCCTCCTCGATGACCTTCTGGTGGCGGCGCTGGAGCGAGCAGTCACGGGTGCCGAGCGCCCACACCGTGCCGTGCGCGTCCGCCATGATCTGCACCTCGACGTGGCGCCCGCGCTCCACGTACGGCTCGGCGAACACCTCACCGTCCCCGAACGCGGACCGCGCCTCGGCGGACGCGGCCTGCAACTCGCCTTCCAGATCGCCGAGTTCCCGTACGACGCGCATTCCCCGGCCTCCCCCGCCCGCCGCCGCCTTCAGGAGCAGCGGCAGATCGGCCCCGGTGGCCTTCGCCGGGTCGACGGGGGCGAGCAGCGGCACCCCGGCCGCCGCCATCAGCTGTTTGGCCCGGGTCTTGGAGGCCATCGCCTCGATGGCGGCGGGCGGCGGGCCGATCCAGGTCAGCCCGGCGTCGACGACCGCCTGCGCGAAGCCGGCGCTCTCGGAGAGGAACCCGTACCCCGGGTGCACCGCGTCCGCGCCCGCCGCGAGCGCCGCCTTCACGACGAGGTCGCCGCGCAGATACGTCTCGGCGGGCGTGGCCCCCGGCAGCCGCACGGCCGCGTCGGCCTCGCGTACGTGCGGCAGCGACGCGTCCGGGTCGGAGTACACGGCGACCGTGGAAATGCCCAGGTCACGGCAGGTGCGGAAGACCCGGCAGGCTATCTCGCCCCGGTTGGCGACAAGAACGGACTGGATCATCAGCGCCTCACATCCTGAAGATGCCGAAGCCGCCGCGCGCGCCTTCGACCGGGGCCGTGTGGACGGCGGACAGACAGATGCCGAGGACCGTGCGGGTGTCGCGGGGGTCGATGACCCCGTCGTCGTACAGGCGCCCGGACAGGAACGTCGGCAGGGACTCGGCCTCGATCTGCTGCTCGACCATGGCGCGCAGCCCGGCGTCCGCCTCATCGTCGTACGGCTGCCCCTTGGCGAGCGCGGAGGCGCGGGCGACGATGGAGAGGACCCCGGCGAGCTGCTGCGGCCCCATCACGGCGGACTTGGCGCCGGGCCAGGCGAAGAGGAACCGGGGGTCGTAGGCGCGCCCGCACATCCCGTAGTGCCCGGCGCCGTACGAGGCGCCCATGAGGACCGACAGATGCGGCACCTTCGAATTGCTGACCGCGTTGATCATCATCGCGCCGTGCTTGATGATGCCGCCCTGCTCGTACTCCTTGCCGACCATGTAACCGGTGGTGTTGTGGAGGAAGAGGAGCGGGATGTCGCGCTGGTTGGCGAGCTGGATGAACTGGGCGGCCTTCTGCGACTCCGCACTGAACAGCACGCCCTGGGCGTTGGCGAGGATGCCGACCGGGTAGCCGTGCAGCCGCGCCCAGCCGGTGACCAGGCTCGGCCCGTAGAGCGGCTTGAACTCGTCGAAGTCGGAGCCGTCGACGATCCGGGCGATCACCTCGCGCGGGTCGAAGGGCGTCTTGAGGTCCCCCGGCACGATCCCGAGCAGCTCGTCCTCGTCGTACTCGGGCCCCTCGTACGGGACGGACGGATCCGGTTGCGCCTTGCGGTGGTTGAGGCGGGCGACGATGCGCCGGGCCTGTCGCAGGGCGTCCTGCTCGTCCACGGCGTAGTGGTCGGCGAGGCCGGAGGTGCGGGCGTGCATCTCGGCACCGCCGAGCGACTCGTCGTCGCTCTCCTCGCCGGTGGCCATCTTCACCAGCGGCGGCCCGCCGAGGAAGACCTTCGACCGCTCCTTGATCATGACGGTGTGGTCGGACATCCCCGGCACATACGCGCCGCCTGCGGTCGAGTTGCCGAACACCACCGCGATGGTGGGGATCCCGGCGGCGGAGAGCCGGGTGATGTCGCGGAACAGGGCCCCGCCCGGGATGAAGATCTCCTTCTGGGAGGGCAGATCGGCGCCGCCGGACTCGACGAGGCTGATGCAGGGCAGCCGGTTGGCGTACGCGATCTCGTTGGCCCGCAGCGCCTTCTTCAGCGTCCACGGATTGGAGGCTCCGCCGCGTACGGTCGGGTCGTTGGCGGTGATCAGGCACTCGACGCCCTCGACGACGCCGATCCCGGTGACCATCGAGGCGCCGACCGGATAGTCGCTCCCCCAGGCGGCGAGCGGCGACAGCTCCAGGAACGGGGTGTCCGGGTCGACGAGCAGCTCGATGCGCTCGCGGGCGAGCAACTTGCCGCGCTTGCGGTGGCGTTCGGTGTACTTGGGGCCGCCTCCCGCGAGCGCCTTGGCGTGCTCGGCGTCGAGCTCGGCCAGCTTGGCGAGCATGGCGTCGCGGTGGGCGGAGTACTCGGTCCCGCCGGTGTCGAGGGCGGTGGGCAACACGGTCACGACAGGGCCTCCGGGATCACGGCGCACACTGCGGGCACACACTCCGGCTTCACAGCAGAACCTCCGGGATGTCCAGGTGGCGCGAGCGCAGCCATTCGCCGAGCGCCTTGGCCTGGGGGTCGAAGCGGGCCTGCGAGGCGACGCCCTCGCCGAGGAGGCCGTGGACGGTGAAGTTGAGGGCGCGGAGGGTGGGGAGCTGATGCCGCACGACTCTCAGCTGCCGGCTTTCCGGTATCAGCTCCTGGAACCGGTCGACCGTCAGCGCGTGGACGATCCACCGCCAGGCGTCGTCGGACGTCACCCACACCCCGACGTTCGCGTCCCCGCCCTTGTCCCCGCTGCGGGCCCCCGCGACGAGCCCGAGGGGCGCGCGCCGGGTGGACCCGCCGGGCAGCGGCGAGGGCGGCGCCGGTTCCACGACGTCCTCAAGGACCCGGGTGCGTACGGGATGGGGCATCGTCTCCCGTGCGCCATCGGGCAGCACGGCGACATGCGCGACCTCGCCCGCATCGACGTATTCCGCCTCGAACACCCCATAGGGCACGCCCTTTCCGGGCGGGGCCGTCACATGGAACCCCGGGTAGCTGCCGAGGGCCAGCTCGATCGCGGCGCCGCTGACGGTACGGCCGACGGCGTCCGGGTCGGGGTCGCGGACGACGAGGCGGAGGAGGGCGCTGGAGGTCTCCTCGGTCGGGGCGTCGGGACGATCGGTACGGGAGAGCTCCCAACGCACCTCTGCGGGCCGGGACTCGGCCCTTTGAAAGGCGTCCTCGATCTGCTCTCCGACGATCTCGGCCTTGGCCTCGATATCGAGCCCGGTGAGGACGAAGACGACCTCGTTGCGCCAGCCGCCGATGCGGCACAGGCCGGCCTTGAGGGTGGGCGGCGGCTCCTCGCCGCGTACACCCGTGATCCGCACCCGGTCGGGCCCGTCCGCCGCCAGCCGTACGGTGTCGAGCCGGGCGGTGACGTCGGGCCCGGCGTACCGGGCGCCCCCGGTCTCGTACAGGAGCTGCGCGGTGACGGTGCCGGGGTCGACGGCGCCGCCGGTTCCGGGGTGCTTGGTGATGACGCTGGTGCCGTCGGAGTGGATCTCGGCGAGGGGGAAGCCGGGGCGGCGGATGTCGTGGTCCCGGAAGAAGGCGTAGTTGCCACCGGTGGCCTGCGTCCCGCACTCCAGGACGTGCCCGGCGACGACGGCTCCGGCGAGGGCGTCGTACTCCTCGGGCCCCCACCCGTGCCACCAGGCGGCCGGGCCGGTGACGAGGGCGGCGTCCGTCACCCGCCCGGTGACGACGACATCGGCCCCGGCGGCGAGGCAGGCGGTGATGCCGGTGCCGCCGAGGTAGGCATGAGCGGTGAGGCCGCCGGGGCGCGGGGGAAGGGAGTCGCCTTCGACGTGGGCGACGCGGGTGGGGAGGCCGAGCCGGGTGACCAACTCCCTTATTTGCTCGGCAAGTCCAGCCGGGTTCAACCCGCCCGCGTTGGCGACGATCCGCACCCCGCGTTCGTGGGCGAGCCCGAGGCACTCCTCCAGCTGCCGCAGGAACGTCTTGGCGTAGCCGAGGCGGGCGTCCTTGAGCCGGTCGCGGCCGAGGATGAGCATGGTGAGCTCGGCGAGGTAGTCCCCGGTGAGCACGTCGAGCGGCCCGCCGGTGAGCATCTCGCGCATGGCGTCGAAGCGGTCGCCGTAGAACCCGGAGGCGTTGCCGATGCGCAGGGGCCGGGGGCTGGGGTCGGGCATCAGGCCCCCTTGGGTGCGCGCCCGGGACCGGCGGGGCCCGCGAAGGCCTGGGCGATGTCGAGCCAGCGGTCGGCGTCGGGGCCCTCGGCGCGTACGGCCGTGTCGGAGCGGTGGATGCGCTGGGTGACGAGGAGGCAGAAGTCGAGGGCGGGCCCGGTGACGCGCTGGGCGGCGTCGGGCGGCCCGTACGTCCAGAGACCGCTCGGGCCGGTCAGCTCGACCCGGAACTCCTCGGCGGGCGCCGGCAGCCCCCGTACGGCGAAGGCGAAGTCCCGGGCCCGCACCCCGATCCGCGCGACGTGGCGCAGCCGGTCGGTGGGCTCGCGGGTGCGGCCGAGCGCGTCCCATACGTCCTGGCCGTGCGCCCAGGTCTCCATCAGGCGTCCGGTCGCCATGGAGGCGGTGGACATGGGCGGCCCGTACCAGGGGAAGCGGGCCCCGGCGGGCGCCGCCTCCAGGGCCTCGCGCAGCCGCTCCCGCCCGTGCCGCCAGCGGCCGAGGAGCTCGTCGGGGGCGAGCCGGGCGCCGGCCTCGGCGCCCTCGTCGACGAAGGTGCCGGGCGAGGCGACGGCTTTCTCGACCTCCACCGCGAACGCGTCCGCGTCGGTGACGGCGAGCAGCGCGGCCCCGTCGGTCCAGGCCAGATGCGCGATCTGATGGGCGACGGTCCACCCCGGGGCGGCGGTCGCTCGCCGCCAGTCGCTTGCACCCAACGCACCGACGAGCCGGTCGAGTTCCTCCCCCTCGGCGCGCAGATCGTCGAGCACGGCGGTCTGATCGGACACGGGGCGCTTCCCTTCGGCTGGGGATACGGCGGTGTGCCCCGGAGCATGGCAGCGGCCCGTAAAACAAGCAAGCGTGCTTGCATTATTTTTTTGCCAGGGGCGCGCGCTGTAAGTCGGGTGCTGGAGTGCGCCCTTGACGGTGCGGGGCGGGCGGCGGGGCGGTCGGAGGCCGCCGTGTACCGCGCGGCCGCCTGGGCCCGACAGGCCCCCGGGACGGCGGCCCGGCGTGACCCACATCGCCCCGCCCGTAGGAAACTGCGCCCCCTGGGCTACCGCCGCACCTGCGACCGCACCGCCCCCATGCTCGCCCCGATGACCAGCGCGATCGCCAGCGCGTCCGTGGCGGACAGGGCCTGGTGGAGGACCAGGAAGCCCGCCGTCGCCGCGATGGCCGGTTCCAGGCTCATCAGGATCGCGAACGTGGGGGCGGGGAGGCGGCGCAGGGCGATGAGTTCGAGGGTGTACGGGAGGACCGAGGACAGGATCGCGACCGCCGCGCCCAGGCCGATCGTCGACGGGACCAGTAGCTTCGAGCCCGATTGGAACGCGCCCAGCGGGAGCGAGAGGACCGCTGCTACCGCCATCGCCAGTGCCAGTCCGTCCGCCTGCGGGAAGCGGCGGCCCGTACGGGCGCTGAACAGGATGTACACCGCCCAGCACGCCCCCGCCCCCACCGCGTACGCCGCCCCGGCGATGTCCAGCGACCCGAACCCGTCGCCCCCGCCGCTGCCGAGCAGCGCCACGCCCGCGAGCGCCAGTCCGGCCCAGACGAAGTTGACCAGGCGGCGGGAGGCCAGGACCGAGAGGGCGAGCGGGCCGAGTACCTCCAGGGTGACCGCCGTACCCAGCGGGATGCGGTCGACCGCCTGGTAGAAGAGGCCGTTCATGCCCGCCATCGCGACGCCGAAGGCGAGCACCGTGCCCCAGTCGGCGCGCTTGTAGCCGCGCACCTTCGGGCGGCACAGGATCAGGAGCACCAGTGCGGCCGCCAGCAGGCGGAGCGTCACCACGCCCGCCGCCCCCGCCCTCGGCATCAGCATGACCGCGACGGCCGAGCCGAACTGGACCGATATGCCGCCCGCCACCACCAGCGCGACCGGCGCCAGCGCCACCCCGCGGCCCCCGCCGCCGAGCCCGCCCGCCGCCTCCGGGGTCGCGACGGTGGCCGCCGCGGTGGCGGTCGTCGGCTCTGCGGCGGCGTGCGGAGTGGTCACCGGGGGTCCCCTTGCTTGCTGATCTGGCTGAGCTGACTGCGCCGACTGAGCTGGCTGAGCTGGCTGAGCGCCACGCTGGTTAGTTCACTTCACTGGACTTAGTGTCTAAAATACTGCACTACGCGGCCCCACCCCGTCCAGGGATTTCTCTTAGGTAGCGGAATGGGGCGTTCCATTCATTCCCTCCAATGTAAGCGGCGCCCCGCCCTGCTGCCCGCTACCCCTCACCAGGGCGCCCGGGGAGCCCGTCCGCCAGCACCTGCGCCAGATGCCTCGCCCGTCGCCCCGCCAGCTGCTCCAGTTGCGTACGGCACGAGAAGCCGTCCGCCAGCACCTCCGTGCCGGGCTCCGCCGCCCGTACCGCCGGCAGCAGCTCGTCCTCCGCGCACGCCACCGACACCTCCCAGTGACCCCGCTCGAAGCCGAAGTTCCCGGCCAGACCGCAGCAGCCGCCGCTCAGCGCGCCCGTCAGCCCGGCCCGCTCCCGCAGCCGGCGCTCGGCCGCGTCCCCGAGCACCGCGTGCTGGTGGCAGTGCGTCTGCCCGACGACGGCCCGCCCCACGTACGGCGGGGTCCAGTGCGGCGCGCACTCCTCCAGCGCCTGCGCGAACGTACGCACCGAAGCCGCGAGCCGCGCCGCCCTCGGGTCGTCGGGCAGCAGCTCCGGCAGATCCGTTCGCAGCGCCGCCGCGCAGCTCGGCTCCAGGACGACGACCGGCAGACCACGGTCGAGCAGCGGCTCCATCTCGTCCAGCGTGCGGCGCAGGACCGCGCGGGCGCGGGTGAGCTGGCCGGTCGAGACGTAGGTGAGGCCGCAGCAGACCCTGCCCCGGGGCGCCACCACCCCGACCCCGGCCGCCTCCAGGACCCGCACCGCCGCGCGCCCGACCTCCGGCGAGAGGTGGTCGGTGAAGGTGTCCGGCCACAGCACGGCCGACACGGGAAGACCTTCCTCCCGGCGCCCCCGCAGCCACCTCCGCAACGTCTCCCCCGCCAGCACCGGCAGCTTCCGCTCCGGGGCGATCCCCGCCAGCCGCTTCGCGAGCGCCGCCAGCGGCCGTACCCGGGCCAGCGCGTTCAGCCCCCGCGCCCACGGCGCCGCCAGCCGCAGCCAGCGGGGCAGCCGGCCCATCGCGTAGTGGGACGCGGGCCGCAGCCGCCCCCGGTAGTGGTGGTGCAGGAACTCCGCCTTGTACGTGGCCATGTCCACGCCGACCGGGCAGTCGCTGCGGCAGCCTTTGCAGGACAGGCAGAGGTCGAGCGCGTCGCGCACCTCCGGCGAGCGCCAGCCGCCGGTGACGACCTCGCCCGCCAGCATCTCGTGCAGCAGCCGCGCCCGGCCCCGCGTCGAGTGCGCCTCCTCACCGGTGGCCCGGAAGGACGGGCACATCACGCCGCCGCCCGAACCCGCGTCCCTTGTACGGCACTTGGCCACCCCCACACATCGCCGCACCGCCGCCGAGAAGTCCCCGCCGTCCTGCGGATAGCCGAACTCCACCTCCACCGGCCGCCTCGGCAGCACCTCGAACCGCAGGTTCTCGTCCAGCCGGGCGGGGCGGGCCAAAATCCCCGGATTCAGCAGCCCCGCCGGGTCCCACACGTCCTTGAACTGCCCGAACAGCCCGACCAGTTCGTCCCCGTACATCTTCGGAAGCAGCTCGGCCCGCGCCTGCCCGTCGCCGTGCTCGCCGGAGAGCGAGCCCCCGTATGCGGCCACCAGATCCGCCAGCTCCTCGGAGAAGCGGCGAAAGCGCGCCACGCCCGCCGCGCTCAGCAGGTCGAAGTCGATCCGGACGTGGACACAGCCGTCGCCGAAGTGCCCGTACGGGGTGCCGCGCAGGCCGTGCTCCCTCAACAGGGCCCGGAACTCCCGCAGATACGGGCCGAGCCGCGCGGGCGGCACCGCGCAGTCCTCCCACCCGGGCCACGCCTCCGCGCCTCCCCCAAGGACTCCGTCCAGGGGGGACCCCCAGATCCGCGTCGCCGTCCCGGCCGCGTCCTCGCGTACGCGCCACAGCGCCCGCTGCCCGGCCGGGTCGGTGACCACGGCCGCGTCCAGCGGGGCGGCCACCCGCACCAGCTCGCGGGCCCGGGACAGCGCCTCGGCCGGGGTCGCGCCGCCCGTCTCGACGAAGAGCCAGGCGCCGCCGCGCGGCAGCCCGGCACGGCCGCGCACCAGGTCGGCGGCCATGCCCTCGACGGTGAGCGGCCCGTACGGCAGCAGGGCGGGCGCCGCCTCGGCCGCCGCGCTCTCGTCCGGGTACCCGAGCACGGCGAGCGCCCGTGCCCCGGGCGTCTCCACCAGCCGTACGACCGCCTCGGTGAGCACGCCGAGCGTGCCCTCGCTGCCACAGAACGCGCGCGCCAGATCCGTCCCGCGCTCGGGCAGCAGCGCGTCCATGGCGTACCCGGAGATCCGGCGCGGCAGGTCCTGCGGGTAGCCGGTGCGCAGCGCGGCGAGGTTGCGTTCGACGAAGCCGCGCAGGCCCGCCGGGGCGCCGGTCCAGCCCTGGCCGAGGCGGAGCAGTTCGCCGCTCCCGCTCACGGCGGTCAGCGCCCGTACGTTGTCGGCGGTCGTCCCCCAGGCCACCGAGTGCGCCCCGCACGCGTTGTTGCCGATCATCCCGCCGAGCGTGCACCGGCTGTGCGTCGACGGATCGGGTCCGAACGTCAGCCCGTACGGCCGGACCGCCTCCCGCAGCACATCGAGGACGAGGCCCGGCTGGACCACCGCCGTACGCGCCTCCACGTCCACCGAAAGCAGGGCCCGCAGGTGCCGGGTGAAGTCCAGGACGACCCCGGTCCCGGTGGCCTGGCCCGCGACCGAGGTCCCGCCGCCGCGCGGCACCACCGGCACCCCGTGCTCCCGGCAGACGGCGAGCGCCGCCGCCACGTCCTCGGCGTCCCGGGGCGCGACCACCCCGTACGGCACCCGCCGGTAGTTGGACGCGTCCATCGTCACCAGCGCCCGCGCGCCCGCCGAGAAGTCGACCTCCCCGCGCACCACCTCACGCAGTTCCCGCTCCAACGCGCCGGAAGCCGCCGCCGTACGCCCCACGCCGCCCGCATCACCCGTGTCGCCCATGGGAAACAGCCTGCCCGCCGCAGGCCGAACCACGGCAGGCCCCGCCTCCGGCGCGTCTCGCGGGGTGGACCCCGGCCGCGCGCGCCCCGGCGTGCCGATACCCTGCGCTCGTGGCTGAGATCCAGATTCCCGCTGACATGAAGCCCGCCGACGGCCGTTTCGGCGCGGGCCCCTCCAAGGTGCGTACGGAGGCGCTGGACGCCCTGGCCGCCACCGGCACCTCGCTCCTCGGCACCTCCCACCGCCAGGCCCCGGTCAAGAACCTGGTCGGCGAGGTCCGCCAGGGCGTACGGGACCTGTTCTCGCTGCCCGAGGGGTACGAGGTGATCCTGGGCAACGGCGGCTCGACCGCGTTCTGGGACGTCGCGACGCACGGGCTGATCGAGAACAAGTCGCAGCACCTGAACTTCGGCGAGTTCTCGTCCAAGTTCGCCAAGGCCGCGAAGCTCGCGCCGTGGCTGGCCGAGCCCAGCGTGATCGCCTCCGAGCCCGGCACGCACCCGGAGCCGGCCGCCGAGGCGGGCGTCGACGTCTACGCCTTCACCCACAACGAGACCTCCACCGGTGTCGCGGCCCCCGTCAAGCGGGTCGCGGGCGCCGACGAGGGCGCGCTCGTCCTGGTCGACGCGACCTCGGGCGCGGGCGGCCTGCCGGTCGACATCACCGAGAGCGACGTCTACTACTTCGCCCCGCAGAAGTCCTTCGCCTCCGACGGCGGGCTGTGGATCGCGGCGTTCTCCCCGGCCGCCCTGGAGCGCGCGGCGCGCATCCACGCGTCCGGCCGCCACATCCCGGAGTTCTTCAGCCTGCCGACCGCGATCGACAACTCGCTGAAGAACCAGACGTACAACACCCCGGCGCTCGCCACGCTCTTCCTCCTGAACGAGCAGCTGAAGTGGATCAACGGCCAGGGCGGCCTCGCCTGGTCGACGGCCCGTACGAAGGACTCGTCGACCCGGCTGTACGGCTGGGCCGAGGACTCCAAGCACGCGGCCCCGTTCGTCACCGACCCGGCGAAGCGCTCGCAGGTCATCGGCACGATCGACTTCGCGGACGACATCGACGCGGCCGCGGTCGCCAAGGTGCTGCGCGCCAACGGGATCGTCGACACCGAGCCGTACCGCAAGCTCGGCCGCAACCAGCTGCGCGTCGCGATGTTCCCGGCGATCGACCCGGCGGACGTCGAGGCCCTGACGGCCTGCATCGACTACGTGATCGAGCAGCTCTGATCAAGCAGCTCTGACGGAAAGGGGCGGCCCTCGCCGGGCCGCCCCTTCCTCCGCTCACCCCCGCCGGAACTTCCGCTTCAGCCCCACCCAGGCCGCGCCCGCGCCCACGATCACGATCACCCCGTACACGAGGTTCCGGTTGTCGCCGCCCGAGCCGGAGCCGCCGCTGCTCGCGCCGCCGCCCGACGGCGAACTCCCCTTGTCCGAAGGGGACTTCCCGGCGGACCCGACCGGCACCCGCACCACATCGCTCTGCGCCCCCTCGGTCCCGAAGAGCAGCGCCTTCCCGTCCGGCGTGTACGTGACGGACTCCGCCTGGCGCATCAGCGGCGCGTCCACCCCGTGCCGCGCGCCGAGCTTCCCGTTCTTCCAGTCGTACTCGGCCGCCCAGAAGTACCCGCGCAGCGCCAACTTCGTGCCGTCCGGGGAGAAGGCGCCGTCGGTGACCCAGGGCACGTCGCCGACCCGCCGGAACACGTTCGTCCCGCCCGTGGAGAGCCGCTCCGGGCCCTCGTACAGCCCGCCGCCGCCCTCCTTCTTCGACGCGATGTAGAGGCGGCCGGTCCTGGGGTGGACCATCATCGCCTCGGCGTTGCGCGGCCCGTCGGCGTACTTCACCACGTACTGCGTCGCCTTGACCGTCGCGTCCTTCAGCCGGGCGGGCTCGGGGAACTTGTAGATCCAGACGTTCTTCCAGGTGCCGCCGAGATTGTCGCCGATGTCCCCGACGTACACGTTCCCGTCCGCGCCGACCGAGATCGCCTCGACGTCGCGCGGCTTCCCGACGCCGGTCAGGGTGATGGTGGCGACGGTCTGGCCGGTCTTCGAGTCGACGGCGTAGACGTACGGCCCGTCGTCGCTGTCGTTGTGCGTCCAGTAGATCCCCGGGTGGGCCCGGCTGGCGGCGAGGCCGCTGGACTCCTTGATCCGGGGATCCTTGATCGTGAAGTCGCCGTCGCCGCCGTCGGCGGCGGCCGGTCCGGCGGCCCCCAGCAAGACGAGCCCGGCGGCCGTGGCGGCGGACAGAAGCGAACGCATCGGGAAACGCATGGGACCAAGTGTCCATCGTCACGTGGCAGCCCGTCGAAGCCGTCCAGGCGATCCGCCATCGTGACTCCTCCACCCCGTGCAGGGGGTGGCTTCTCGTTATGCCGGTTGGGCTTTGCGACGGACCAGCCCGGCCCGTGGAACGTTCAGGGCGCCCGCTGTCACGGGGCGCTGCAACTCCTCGTCGAGCCGACCGGCCGACGTATGGCCGGGAAGTGGGTCGGCTTCGGCAAGGACTTCGACGTGAACACCGGGCCTGGGAGCTGCGGTTGATGGACCGGTCCGTCGGCAAGACCACCATGGAGCAGTACAGCCGCCCACCCGAGTGACCATGACGACAAACAGGGACCAGATCATGTGATCCGGCCCCTGTGCTCTGCTGATACGGCTTCGACTACTCTCCCCAGTCAAGACCCAGCTCGTTGGCCAGGTCTCGGAGGGCTTCAGTGGAGAGCTTGGGTGCTCGGGCCGCCTGCTCGGATGCCCACTCCTCGATGACCTTGTCCATTGGTTCCCACCCTCGTGGTCCGACCTGCTGGGATGCAGATGTTCTTCATGTTTGTTGGCGACTCCATGACCATCGGACGCGCCGGCGACATCACCTGGCGCTACCGCATGTGGCAGCACCTCAGCACGTCCTTCGACGGCCCCTTCGAGATCGTGGGCCCGCGCACCGAGCTGTACGACACGGAGGCGGGGGCGCCGCGGTCGTACGAGTACGGGGCACCGGACTTCCCCGCCGAGGCCCGCCGCCACCTCTCGGGCTGGGGCGAGGGCTGGCTGCACATGGCCCCGCTGATCGGGGACGCGGCGGCGGAGGCGGCCGCAGATGTCCTCCTGGTCTCCCTGGGCCTGATAGACCTCGGCTTCTACACGGACAGCGACCAGACGGCGGCCAACGTCCGCGCCTTCGTGACACAGGCCCGCACGGCGAACCCGGCCGTCCGCATGGTCCTGCTCCCGGTCATCCCGAACATCCGGGCCGAGTCGGACGCCCCCTTCGCGGCCGAGGTGACCCGCTTCAACGAACTCCTGGCGAAGGCGGTGGCGGACCTGGACCAGCCGGCGTCCCCGCTGCTCCTGGCCTCGCACCCCCCGACGTACGACATCCACAAGGACACGTACGACGGCACCCACCCCTCGGCATCGGGCGAACACAAACTGGCGGCGGCGTTCGCTGACGCGATGCATCAGGGGTGGGGGCTGGGAGGGGCGTACGCGCGCTGACGCGGACCGTCAGTGCGACGCCCCCGTCAGGCGGTTGGCGAACGTCGACACCGTGTACGTGCCGATGCCCAGGACGACCTCCAGTGCGTTCTGGCGTGTGTGGCCGTGGGACAGGAACGCGTTCAGGGCGTCGTCGGGGACCGCGCCCGCCGTCGCGTACACCGCGAGGGTGAACTCGCGTACCGCGTCGAGGCGTTCGTCCGTCAGCGGCCTGCCCTCGCGCAGCTCTGCTATCAACTCCTCCGGCGCGCCGAGCCCGCGCAGCTTGGCCGTGTGCATGTTCACGCACAGGTCGCACGCGTTGCGGGTGGCGACCGTCATGATCACCACCTCGCGGGCGACCGGCTCCAGGGTCGTCCGCTCGAAGAGGGCGCTCATCTCGAGGAAGCCCTCCAGTGTGTGCGGCGAGGCGGCGAGGCGGGCCACGGCCGGGGTGAGGCGCCCCAGGCTCTTGATCGTTCCCTCCATCGCGCGGCGCGACTCGGCCGGTGCGGACTCCAGGGTGTGCTCGACGAATGTCACGGCGTTCCTGCTCCCCGTAAGATGGACAACGTGGTTGACGATAAGAAGGTAAACCAGGTTGTCGGTTCGCGCAATGGGGAAAGCGAGGAGGTGTCCACCCCCGGCTACGAGCTCCCCCTGCTCCTCCTCGGCGGCTTCCGTTCCCTCATCGACCGCCTCCACGCCGAGCTGGCCCGCCAGGGCCACCCGGACCTGCGGCCCGCCCACGGCTTCGCGCTCCAGGCCATCGGACCCGGCGGGGCGACCGCGAGCGAGATCGGGCGGCGGCTCGGCGTCTCCAAGCAGGCGGCCGGCAAGACCGTCGACCGCCTGGAGGCCCTGGGCTACGCCGAACGCGCCGACGACCCCGCCGACGCCCGCCGCAAGGTCGTCCGCATCACCCCGCGCGGCCTCGACGCGCTGACCCGGTCGGCGGCCGTGTTCGACGAACTGCGCGCCGACTGGGTCCGTACGCTGGGCGCCGCTCCCGTACGCGACATGGAGGCGGCCCTGCGCACGGTCGTCCCGCCGGAGGCGTTCCGCCTCGACGCGTCGAGCTGGTTCGCCGGGTCCTAGCCGCGTTCGCCGCCGCCGGCGTCCCGGCCTGCCTGATCGTCGACCCGTACACCGGCAAGTGGCACCTGCACACCCTGCCGAAGGACGACGAATACCACTGCACGCTTTCGCTCGGTTTCGGCGACGCCGTCGATCTCACCCAGACCCCTGTGGGACTCACCCTCACGACCGACGAGTTCCCCCGCGACTGAGCGCCGTTGAACGGCGCTTGCTTGGAGCGCACTTGAAGCGGTTCGCTGGTGCCTCATGGAGTACACGCAGCTCGGACGCACCGGTCTCAAGGTCAGCCGCCTCGTCCTCGGCACCATGAACTTCGGCCCCCAGACGGATGAGGCCGACAGCCACGCGCTCATGGACGCCGCGCACGACGCGGGCATCAACTTCTTCGACACCGCCAACATCTACGGCATAGCCGAACACAAGGGACTCACCGAGGAGATCGTCGGGTCCTGGTTCGCACAGGGCGGCGGGCGCCGCGACAAGACGGTCCTGGCGACCAAGGGCTACGGGAACATGACCCAGGACGGCACCCCCTGGAACGTCACCTCCTGGCCCAACCACGACCGGCTCTCCGCGCTCAACATCCGGCGGTCGGTCGAGGCCAGCCTGAAGCGGCTCGGCACTGACTACATCGACATCTACCAGTTCCACCACGTCGACCGTCAGACCCCCTTCGAGGAGATCTGGCAGGCCATGGACGTCCTGGTGCGGGAGGGGAAGGTGCTGTACGTCGGCACGTCGAACTTCCCCGGCTACAAGATCGCCCAGGGCAATGAAGTCGCCGCACGGACCGGCCGGTTGGGGCTTGTCAGCGAGCAGTGCCTCTACAACCTCGCCGAGCGCCGCGCCGAGATGGAGGTCATCCCCGCCGCGCAGGAGTACGGCGTCGGGATCATCCCCTGGTCCCCGCTCCACCAGGGCCTGCTCGGCGGTGCCCTGCGCAAGGAGCGCGAAGGCGACGGGGCGCGTACCAAGGGCGGCCGGTCCGCCGCCGGGCTCGCGGATCCGGCGGTGCGGGCGCAGGTGCAGGCGTACGAGGACCTGCTCGCCAAGCACGAACTGGAGCCCGGGGAAGCGGCGTTGGCGTGGCTGCTCACCCGGCCCGGCGTGACCGGTCCGATCGTCGGTCCGCGCACGGCCGAGCAGCTCGAATCGGTTCTGCGGGCGGTGGAGCTGGAGCTGAGCGAGGAGGTGCTGGCCGGGCTCGACGAGATCTTCCCGGGACCGGGCCCGTCGCCCGAGGCGTTCGCCTGGTAGGAGTGGCGTGGCGCGTGGTGCTTGCCTGGAGCGCACTTCAAGGCGTTCGCTGGTGCCTCATGGAGTACACGCAGCTCGGACGCACCGGTCTCAAGGTCAGCCGCCTCGTCCTCGGCACCATGAACTTCGGCCCCCAGGCGGACGAGGCCGACAGCCACGCGCTCATGGACGCCGCGCAGGACGCGGGCGTCAACTTCTTCGACACCGCCAATGTCTACGGCCAGAGTGCGGGGAAGGGCCGTACCGAGGAGATCATCGGCAACTGGTTCGCGCGGGGCGGCGGGCGCCGCGACAAGACGGTCCTGGCCACGAAGGTGTACGGGAACATGTCCGCCGACGGCGCCCCCGCCTGGCCGAACCACGACAAGCTGTCGGCGCTCAACATCCGACGGGCGGTCGAGGGCAGCCTCAAGCGGCTCGGCACTGACTACGTCGACATCTACCAGTTCCACCACGTCGACCGTCAGACCCCCTTCGAGGAGATCTGGCAGGCCATGGACGTCCTCGTACAGCAGGGCAAGGTGCTGTACGTCGGCACGTCGAACTTCCCCGGCTACAAGATCGCCCAGGGCAATGAAGTCGCCGCACGGACCGGCCGGTTGGGGCTTGTCAGCGAGCAGTGCCTCTACAACCTCGCCGAGCGCCGCGCCGAGATGGAGGTCATCCCCGCCGCGCGGGAGTACGGGGTGGGGATCATCCCCTGGTCCCCGCTCTACGGAGGCCTGCTGGGCGGTGCCCTGCGCAAGGAGCGCGAAGGCGGGGGCTCGCGCTCTACCGGCGGCCGGGCGGCGGATTCGCTGAGGGACCCGGCGGTACGGGCGCGGGTCCAGGCGTACGAGGACCTACTGGCCAAGCACGGCCTGGAGCCGGGCGAGGTGGGGCTGGCGTGGCTGCTCACCCGGCCGGGCGTGACGGGGCCGATCGTCGGCCCGCGCACGGCGGACCAGCTCGCCTCGGCCCTGCGGGCGGTCGAGCTGAAGCTGGACGAGGAGCTGCTGACGTCCCTGGACGAGATCTTCCCGGGGCCGGGGCCGTCACCGGAGGCGTTCGCCTGGTAGGCGGGACGTGGGCTGCCCGGGGCTTTCACCCCTGGCAGCCCCATGGGCGAGGGCGCCTCAGCCCCGCGCCGCCGCCACCACCACGACGACGAACATCAACACGAGCACGCCGGCCATGATCCGGTTCCTGGTCTTCGGGTTCACGCGTACGAGCGTAACGAACCCCCGTCCGGCCCCGTTCGGCCGCCCCGGCGCGCCAGCCGCACACGGGTGATGACTGAGTGTTACGGTCCGGAAGGTGGATCACACACGGCGCCGACGACACCGCCTCGTTCCGGCCACCCTCCTCGCGGTGGGCCTGCTGCTCGCGGGGTGCTCTTCGGGCGGCGGCGACGAACCGCCGGGCCGGGAGAGTGACACCACGCAGCCCGAGGACAGCACCGAGCAGCCGCCCGCGGAGCCGACGGAGGAACCCCCGGGAGACTCGACCGGCGGCAGGACGCACGACGGGGGTGGGGGCGGCGGGTTCGACACCGCCGGGCGGGTCTCCCCCAACTTCCAGGGGCAGTGGCCGGGCGGCGTGGTGACTCTGACGAACATCTCCGACGAGCCCTACACCGGCACCGCGACCTTCTCGGACTGCACTCCCGGCCCGGGCCGCTGGAGCACCGCATCGCCCGCCCAGTCCGTCTCGCTGCCTCCCGGCGAGGCCGTCCCGCTCGACTTCTCGTTCCCCACCCCGGACCCGGCCCCCGCTCCCATCGCCGAGCACATCCTGTGCGTCAGCCTGTCGGGCGGTGACAAACCGCTGAGTGGGGCCATTGCCGACCCTGCCTTCGTCTCGCCCGAGCAGTCCGAACCGTCCGAGCCCCCCTCCGAGACCCCCTCACCCTCCGAAAGTCCCACGGACGAGTCCTGACGCCGGGAGAGGCAGGCAACAGATGGAGGAGCAGGATTCCGCCCACCCCCAGTGGGGCGCCTGGCTCAAGACGATCGCCGGATTCGTCGCGCCCACCACCCTCCTCACCGGCCTTCTCCTCTTCTTCGGCTTCGCCTACACCGACTCGTTCTACGAGTACTTCGCCATCGACCCCGCCACCCTCGGCTTCTCCACGCAGGACTATCTGCTGCGCAGCGCGCGGCCCCTCTACATGCCGCTGGGCGCGACGCTCGCCGTCGGGCTCGTCGGCGCCCTCGGGTACTCCTGGATCTCCACCGTGGACACCTCGCGGACGGACGCCCTGCGCAACCTGGGCCGGGGCTCGCTCGTGCTCATCGTGTGCGGGACCATGCTGTTCGTCCTCGGGATGCTCGGCGGATTCCAGGTCTGGCCCGCCGGACCGCTCGACACCCCGCTGCTCCTCGGCGGGGGGCTGGTACTGGTGGTGTACGGGCGGGTGCTCCACCTCAAGTCCACCGGCCACCCGTTCCCCGGGGAGATGAAAGCGCTCTTCATCATCGCCGCGCTGATCTCGCTGTGCTGCTTCTGGGCTGTACAGGCCTATGCCCAGAGCAGCGGCCAGCACGACGCCCGGAACCTGGCCCGCCACCTGTGGCTCAGGCCCGCCGTCGTCGTCGACACCCCCGAGCGGCTCTACTTCGGGTCCGCACCCGTACGCGAGACCGCCCTGCCACCGGCCGGGTCCGCGCAGAAGTACAAGTACCGCTACCGCGACCTGCGGCTGCTCGCCCAGTCCGAGAACCGGATGTTCCTCATCCCCGACGGCTGGACCCCCACCCGCGGCGCCGTGATGCTCGTCCCCGCCGACGGCACCGTCCGCATCGCCTTCCGCCCCGGCTGAGCCGGGCGTCACACCCCCAACCCCCACCGCCCCACCACCTCGTACCGAGGCGTCTCCCCCGGCACCCCGGCGACGGGCAGCCGGCTGCGCACCAGCACCACTTCCCCCACCTCCCACACCGCCCCCTCGAACCCCGCCAGGGACTCCACGTGCGGGTGCAGGTCCACGCCCGCCCGGCTGCGGGCGAGCGTGAGGTGGGGGTGGTAGCGGCGGTGCTCGTCCATCGGCACGCCCGCGCGGCGGGCAGCCGCGTCCGAGCGCTCGGCCAGCAGCCGCAGCGCGTCGATCGCGCCCGCGACGCCCGCCCACAGCACCCTGTCGCCGAACCGGCCGCCCCCGTGCAGCCGCAGCTCGAAGGGCGGGGTGCGGTGGGCGGCGCGGGCCAGGCGCTCGTGGAGCTCCGGCAGCAGCCTCTCCTCCACCTCCCCGAGGAAGGCGAGCGTGAGGTGCCAGTCGTCGCGGCCCGCCCAGCGCAGCCGGTCCGCGCCGGGCAGGGCGTGCAACTCGTCCACCGCCGAACCGAGTTCGGCCAGCCGAGCAGGCGGGGGCAGCACAGCCACGAAGAGTCTCATGGGGTCAGTTTCGCCCCATGAGACTCTTCGTGGCCGGACCCGTCACGCCATCGTGGCCAGTTGCCGCCTCGGTACGAACTCCAGGTGCCGGCGGCCGCGCCGCAGGTCGACCTTGAGCTTCAGGTTGGCCGCCCGCGCCAGCATCAGGCCGACGCCGACCGCCGCGAACGCGCAGATCAGACCGCCCAGGGCGAGGCTGACCCGTACGCCGTACTCGTCCGTGAGCCAGCCGAAGAGCGGGCCGCCCAGCGGGGTGCCGCCGGTGAAGACCATCATGAACAGGCTCATCACCCGGCCGCGCATCTCCGGGTCGGTGGCCATCTGGACGGAGGCGTTGGCGGTGACGTTCACCGTGAGGCCGAGGACGCCGATGGGGATCAGGAGTCCGATGAAGAGCGCCATGCCGGGCGCCATCGCCGCCGCGACCTCCAGGACCGCGAACAGGCCCGCCGCCCCCGCGAGGAGGCGCAGCCGGGTGGTGCCACGGCGGGCCGCGAGCAGTGCGCCGACCAGGGAGCCGATCGCCATCAGGCTGTTGAACAGGCCGTACATCCCGGAGCCGCCGTGGAAGATGTCGCGGGAGAAGGCGCTCAGCCAGATCGGGAAGTTGAAGCCGAAGGTGCCGACGAATCCGACCAGGACGATCGGCCAGATCAGCTCCGGGCGCTTGGAGACGTAGTCCAGGCCCTCGCGGAGCTGGCCCTTGCCGCGCGGGGCGAGCTTCGTGGGCCGCAGGTCGGCCGTACGCATCAGAGCAAGGCCCGCCAGCGGCGCCAGGAAGGAGAGGCCGTTGGCGAGGAACGCCCAGCCGGGGCCGACCGCCGCCATCACGCCGCCCGCGACCGCCGGGCCGACGAGGCGCGCCGACTGGAAGTTGGCCGAGTTGAGGCTGACCGCGTTGCGGACCTGGCCGGGGCCGACCATCTCGGAGACGAAGGACTGCCGGGTCGGGTTGTCGACCACCGTGACCAGGCCGGTGAAGAACGCGGTCAGATAGACGTGCCAGACCTGGACCTGCCCGGTGAGGGTCATGGCCGCCAGGAACAGACCGCCGAGGCCCATCGCGCTCTGGGTGACGAAGAGGATGCTCCGCTTGGCGAAGCGGTCGGCGATGACGCCGCCGTACAGCCCGAAGAGCAGCATCGGCAGGAACTGCATGGCGGTGGTGATGCCCACCGCCACCGAGGAGCCGGTGATCTGGAGGACCAGCCAGTCCTGGGTGATCCGCGCCATCCACGTACCGATGTTGGAGACGATGGCACCGGAGAAGAACAGCCGGTAGTTGCGGATCGCGAGGGAGGAGAACGTCCCTCGTCCGCTGCCGGGGGCAGCGGGGTCGTGGGTGGATTTCGGTGCGGGGGCGGAGTCTGCTCCGGATCCCGTACTCAAAAGGTTCGCCTCCTATCGTGCGCGGTCAGTTCACAGGTGTGCGAGCTTCTCCAGTACGGGTGCGGCGGCGCGCAGCTTCGCCCACTCGTCCTCGTCCAGGCCTTCCGCGAGGGAAGCCAGCCAGACGTTGCGCCTGCGGCGGCTCTCTTCGAGCATCGCCTCGGCCTCTTCGGTCTGGCTGACCACCTTCTGGCGGCGGTCGTCGGGGTGCGGCTCCAGCCTGACCAGGCCCTTCGCCTCCAGCAGCGCGACGATGCGGGTCATCGACGGCGGCTGGACGTGCTCCTTGCGGGCCAGCTCACCGGGGGTGGCCGAGCCGCAGCGGAAGAGGGTGCCGAGCACCGACATCTCGGTGGGGCTCAGCGACTCGTCGACGCGCTGGTGCTTCAGGCGCCGGCTCAGGCGCATGACCGCCGAGCGGAGGGAGTTCACGGCGGCGACGTCCGCGTCGCTGTCGTGGGGCAGGTCAGACATGTTCGTTAGAATAACTCATTACTCTGGCTAAATACCAGCCCAGGTACCACCGGCGCACCGTAACGGCCGCCACACACCACTACACACATCACCCGAAAGAGTGAGAGCTATCGGAAAAGTGACGCACCGGGGCGGGGCCTGCGGCGACCCTCGTCCCATGGGGACCAGCGTGCTCAGCCTGCGGATAGACGGTGAGCTGCTCGAACGGCTCCGGCAGCATGCCGCCAAACGAGGAATGAGCGTCCAGGACTATGTGGTCCGGACGCTCATTCGCGACGACTTCGACGAGCGGCTTCAGGCCGCTGCCGCCGAGACGGAGAAGTTCTACGGGGCGGCCTAGGGCCTGTCCGGCTACGTGAGGCCCAGCGCCGGCATCAGGTAGTAGAAGCCGAACACCGCCGACACGATGTACATCGCCACCGGCACCTCACGGCCGCGCCCGGCCACCAGGCGCAGCACCGTGAAGGTGAGGAAGCCCATGCCGATGCCGTTGGTGATGGAGTACGTGAACGGCATCATCAGCATCGTCACGAACGCCGGGATCGCGATCGTCCAGTCGTCCCAGTCGATCTGCCGGATCGAGCCGGACAGGATCAGGAAGCCCACCGCGAGCAGCGCCGGGGTGGCCGCCTGGGACGGGACCATGGTGGCGATCGGGGTCAGGAACAGCGCGACCGTGAACAGGCCGCCGGTGACCACGTTCGCGAAGCCGGTGCGCGCGCCCTCGCCGACGCCCGCCGTGGACTCCACGAAGCAGGTGGTGGCCGAGGAGGACGACGCGCCGCCCGCCGCGACCGCGATGCCGTCCACGAACAGCACCCGGTTGATGCCGGGCATGTTGCCCTCGGCGTCGGTCAGCTCGGCCTCGTCGCTGATGCCCATGATCGTGCCCATGGCGTCGAAGAAGCACGACAGCAGCACGGTGAAGACGAACAGGACGCCGGTCAGGACGCCGACCTTGTCGAAGCCGCCGAACAGGCTGACCTTGCCGAGAAGCCCGAAGTCGGGGCTGGCGACCGGGTTGCCGGGCCACTTCGGGGTGGTCAGACCCCAGGACGGGACGGTCGCCACCGCGTTGATGATCATCGCGAGACCGGTCATCACGACGATCGAGATGAGGATCGCGCCGGACACCTTGCGTACGAGCAGCGCCAGCGTCAGCAGTACGCCGAGGACGAAGACCAGGACCGGCCAGCCGAGCAGATGGCCGTTGCCGCCGAGCTGGAGCGGGACGGTGGTGTGGGCGGCGTCCGGGATGCGGGAGACGAAGCCCGAGTCGACCAGGCCGATCAGCATGATGAACAGGCCGATGCCGATCGCGATGCCCTTGCGCAGACCCAGCGGCACCGCGTTCATCACGCGCTCGCGCAGCCCGGTGGCGACCAGGAGCATCACGACGAAGCCCGCGAGGACGACCATGCCCATCGCGTCCGGCCAGCTCATCCGGGGCGCCAGCTGGAGGGCGACCACGGTGTTCACACCGAGCCCGGCCGCCAGCGCGATCGGCACGTTGCCGATGACGCCCATCAGGAGCGTGGTGAAGGCGGCGGTCAGCACGGTGGCGGTGACCAGCTGGCCGCCGTCGAGCTGGTGCCCGTACATGTCCTTCGCGCTGCCCAGGATGATCGGGTTGAGCACGATGATGTAGGCCATCGCGAAGAAGGTGGCGAAGCCGCCGCGGATCTCCCGGCCGAGGGTGGAGTCCCGCTCGGAGATCTTGAAGTAGCGGTCCAGTGCGTTGACCGGCGGCTTCGGGGCTGACGGCGTGGCGTCGACCTTGGCGGTGGCCGAGGGGGACATGCGGAACCTCAGTCGTGAGACGGGGCGGGGGGCAAGGAGATGCGAAAAGCGGCCTCGACCCGAACTTCTTTGGACGTTTCAACGAACAAAACGAGTCAGCCGTAAGCCGTTTCAGTATGAATACATAAGCCAAAGATCGCTATCTCCGCGCGTAGACACAAGGGGCGCCTGGGCGCCGAGAGGGTCGACGGGCCGCCGGACCCCTCCCCCTACACTGATCGCATGGCGAAGTGGACACCCAAGCACGAGGCGCCGGAGCCCCTGGAAGGGCCCGTCGTCGCCACCATCACCGGCGGCACGATCCTCTGGTTCGTCCTCTTCCTCGTCCAGCTGCCGTTCTACGGCTGGTTCGACGACCACGGGCACCTGTGGTGGGTGTGGACCTGCCTGGCCGGCGGCGGTCTCGGCCTGATCGGCATCTGGTACGTACGAGGGCGCGAGGCGGCCCTCAAGCGGCACGCGGCGGAGCAGACGGAAGCCGGGAGCCGCCAGGAGAAGCGGTAGAGCCGGTAGGAGTCGCTCCCTCCCCGCATACCGCCACAGGACCATTCGTCTCCTCCCTTGGTCTGATGTTCGAGGTTCCCGGCAGGTGAACCGGGAATTCCCCCCGTACCGTCGAAAACATGACGCAGCGCGCCAATATCGACGCCGGGGCGGAACTCGACCCCGTCCACCCCGTGCCGCCGCCCGTGGCGTCCGGCCGGGCCACCGGTCTGACCACCGCCGAAGTCGCCGAACGCGTCGCCCGGGGCGAGGTCAACGACGTACCGGTCCGCAGCAGCCGCTCCACCGCCGAGATCGTCCGCGCCAACGTCTTCACCCGCTTCAACGCGATCATCGGCGTCCTCTGGCTGATCATGCTCTTCGTGGCGCCGCTCCAGGACAGCCTCTTCGGCTTCGTGATCATCGCCAACACGGGCATCGGCATCATCCAGGAGCTGCGCGCCAAGAAGACCCTGGACGGGCTCGCGGTCATCGGCGAGGCCAAGCCGACGGTCCGGCGCGACGGGGTCGCCGCCGAGATCTCCACCTCCGAGATCGTCCTCGGCGACCTGGTCGAACTCGGCCCCGGCGACAAGGTGGTGGTCGACGGCGAGGTGGTGGAGACCGACGGCCTCGAAGTCGACGAGTCGCTGCTCACCGGCGAGGCCGACCCCCTGCTGAAGAAGCCCGGCGACCGGATGATGTCCGGGTCGTTCGTGGTCGCGGGCGGCGGCGCGTTCACCGCGACCAAGGTCGGGCGAGAGGCGTACGCGGCGCAGCTCGCGGAGGAGGCCAGCCGCTTCACGCTGGTCCACTCCGAACTGCGCTCGGGCATCTCGATGATCCTCAAGTACGTGACGTGGCTGATGATCCCGACCTCCATAGGCCTCGTGATCAGCCAGCTCGTGGTCAAGGACGACCACTTCAAGCAGTCCGTGGCGTACACCGTGGGCGGCATCGTCCCGATGATCCCCGAGGGGCTTGTCCTGCTGACCTCGGTGGCCTTCGCGATCGGGGTGATCCGGCTCGGCCGCAAACAGTGCCTGGTGCAGGAGCTCCCGGCGATCGAGGGCCTCGCGCGCGTGGACGTGGTGTGCCTCGACAAGACGGGCACGCTCACCGAGGGCGGCATGGACGTCACGGAACTGCGGCCGCTGGGAGGCGCGGAGGAGGCGTACATACGCAAGGTCCTCGGCGCGCTGGGTGAGTCCGACCCGCGCCCGAACGCGTCCCTGCAGGCGATCATCGACGCGTATCCGGACAGCGAGGAGTGGCGGTGCAGGGAGTCGCTGCCGTTCTCCTCGGCGCGCAAGTACAGCGGCGCGGCGTTCAGCGAGGGCGACGGGGAGAACTCGACGTGGCTGCTGGGTGCGCCGGACGTACTGCTGCCGCCGGGCGACCCGTCGCTGGCGGAGATCGACGGGCTGAACGAGCAGGGTCTACGGGTCCTGCTGCTTGCCCGGGCCCGCCGCGAGCTGGACGACCCGCAGGTCGCGGCGGACGCGCGCGCGACGGCGCTGGTGGTCCTGGAACAGCGGCTGCGCCCCGACGCGGGGGAAACCCTGCGCTACTTCGAGGAGCAGAGCGTCCACGCGAAGGTCATCTCCGGTGACAACGCGGTGTCGGTGGGCGCGGTGGCGGGGAAGCTGGGCCTGCCGGGCGCGGAGAACACGGTGGACGCACGGCAGTTGCCGACGGACCGGGCGGAGATGGCGGGGGTCCTGGACTCACACGCGGTGTTCGGGCGCGTAACCCCCCAGCAGAAGCGGGACATGGTGGCGGCGCTCCAGTCGCGCGGGCACACGGTGGCGATGACGGGGGACGGCGTCAACGACGTACTGGCCCTGAAAGACGCGGACATCGGCGTCTCGATGGGGTCGGGCTCGGAGGCGACGCGGGCGGTGGCCCAGATCGTGCTGCTCAACAACAGCTTCGCCACGCTGCCGTCTGTGGTGGCGGAGGGGCGCCGGGTGATCGGCAACATCACGCGGGTGGCGACGCTGTTCCTGGTCAAGACGGTGTACTCGGTGCTGCTGGCTCTGCTCGTGGTGTGCACCCAGGTGGAATACCTGTTCCTGCCGCGCCACTTGACGCTGCTGTCCACGCTGACGATCGGTATCCCGGCGTTCTTCCTCGCCCTGGCGCCGAATACGGAACGGGCTCAGCCGCACTTCGTGCGGAGGGTGATGCGGTACGCCATCCCCGGCGGGGTGATCGCGGCGGTGACGACGTTCGCGACGTACTTGCTGGCGCGGCACTACTACGTCGGGGACGGCGCGCGGGAGGCGGAGACCAGCGCGGCGACCCTCACGTTGTTCCTGGTCTCGATGTGGGTCCTGGCGATCATCGCCCGCCCGTACACGTGGTGGCGGATCTGCCTGGTGCTGTCGATGGGCGCGGCGTTCCTCCTGGTCCTGGCGGTCCCGGGGCTCCAGTCGTTCTTCGCGCTGAAGCTGGTCGGGACGACGTTGCCGTGGGCTGCGGTGGGGATCGCGGGGTTGGGGGCGGTGGGTTTGGAGTTCGCGTGGAGGTGGGTGGACCGGAGGGTCGCGGCGTAGCCGTTTCGGGGGACGCTTTCGACTGCGGGCCGGCGCGTGGCCGGCCGCGCCCCTTTTTGGCCCGGGGTTCGTCTGCGGGTTCGGTGAGGGCTGAGCGCGCCCCTTCAGGCCCGGCGTTCGTCTGCGGGTTCGGTGGAGGCTGGGCGCGCAGTTCCCCGCGCCCCTTCAGGCAGAACGGGGATCGGGCACATTTCAGCCCCTCCGGCGTTTGCGGAGCGGGGGGCAGGGAGCGAAGCTCCCGCCCTTCAGGGGCGCGGGGAACTGCGCGACCAGCCACAGACGACCCGCAGACGAACGGGTCCGGGGCGGAGCCCAGTCGCAGGGTGCAGGGGCCGCAGGCCCCGCCCAGGGGTGCAGGGGCCGCAGGCCCCGCCAGGGGTGCACGGGGCGGAGCCCCCGCCCAGGGGTCCGGGGGCGCAGCCCCTGGGAAACCCACCTCAACCCCCACCCACCCCCGGAGGGTTTAGGTGAAGGGGCGGGGTGGGGCCCAGGACCTAGTCGAACCAGCGCGCCCGCGCCAGTTCCGGCGTCCGGGACGGGTCCTCCAACAGCGCGGCCACCTCGAAGCGGCGCGGCCACTGGCCCGCCGCCCAGGCGAGGGCCGCCGCGACACCCTCCAGCGTCGCCGCGTGCACCGCCCCGTCAGGGGCCTGGCGCCAGTCCAGTTCGACCCCGCCCGCCAACAGCTCCTCGTGCTCGACGTACGTCGACGGCGTAGCAGAGCCCAGCAGGGTCCTGACCGCCTCCGGGACCTCGTGTTCGGTCCCGACCGACGTCACCTCCGCCGTCACCCACTCACCGAGACGCCGCACCTGGAGCAGCTCCGCGAGGTCGGCCGCACGCGAGGGGGCGACCGGGAGCAGCGGCACCCCGGACGTCAGCGGCAACAGGTCCGGCGTGTCCGCCACCACCGCGTCGCCCGCGTCCACCACCCGTACCTCCCCGTCCACGACCGCCCGCAGCTCGTCGGGGAGCGTCACCTGATCGGGGTCGAGGTCGGCCAGCGCCGTGTAGAGGGCGTGGAGTTGGGCGTCCGAGACCGGGCGGTCGGGGTCCGCGAGGCGGGCGAGGAGCTCGGCCGCGCCGCCGGGCTCGTCGAGGAGCGCCGCCACCGACGTACGTACGCCGAGGGCCCGCAGCACCTGCTCGTCTTCGAAGCCGGTCGCGTCGGCCGGCTCGTACAGACCGGCCAGCAGCGGATCGGACCCGGCCGCGCGCAGACCCGCCGGGCGGCGGCCGCCGAGGACGGGGTGGCCGCGCAGCCACCACGCCGTGTACGGGCGGACCGTCTCCGTCGTGCCGTCCGGCAGCAGGATCCGTACGGGCTGGGTCAGCGCGTCCCGCAGCGGCGGCCGGGCGAGCATCGCCAGCGCCTGCGGCCAGGCTTCGTCGTCGACGAGGTCCAGGTCCCGTACCGCCACGATCTCCGTCGCCACCGGCGGCACCGGCGTGTGCGGCAGCCGGTCGAGGACGTCCTCGCACCACACGTCGACCGCGTCGAGCAGCCCGGCGTCGTCGGGCTCGGCGAAGTCGCCGTCGCGGGGTTCCAGTTCGTCCGGGTCGAGGACGATGTCGGTGGCCCGGACCAGGGCGAAGGTCGCCAGCACACCGCAGGCGGCCAGCGGCTGCTCGCCCCAGCGGCCCGCGAGCTCCGCGTCGACCTCGGCGAGCTCGCCGGGGCGGATGACGGAGGCGAAGGGGCTGCCGGGCAGGACGAGTTCACCGGCGGGGGCGAGTTCGCCGTCCTCGTCGGTCAGGGCGAGCGCGCCGAGCCACGGCTCGTCGCCGGGCTCCAGGGCGGCGTCGCGTACCAACGCCAGTACGGTCTCGGCGAGTTCCTCGGCGTCGAGCGCGTCCTCGTCCCAGATCTCCGCGCCGTCGAGGGAGGCGGCGACGGCGGCCCGTACCTGGGGGGTCGTCAGGACGGCCCGGGGCGTGGCGGGCAGGGCGCCGAGCTTCTCCAGGAGGGGGTGCGTGGCGTCCGCGTGCGCGACCTTGAGACCCAGCCGGCCGAGGTCGGTGGGGGTGTGGGCCAGGGGCAGCAGGATCTGCCGGGGCCCGATGGCCGTACGCCCGTCCGCGAGCGGCACCGGCAGACCGGAGAGCCGGTCGGGGTCGACGCCGGCGAGGGTGTCGTAGAGCCGGTACCACCACTCGGGCGCGCGCTCGGCGCCGCCGATGCGCTCGATGGCGTCGCCGAGCGGCAGCCGCCCGACGCCGAGCGCACGCAGCTCGGCGCGGCGCTCAAGACCGGCGGGCAGCAGCGTGGGCAGCACCTCCGCGAGCACCTTCACGGTGTCGGCGCCCGCCCCCTCCACGACCTCGGCCTCGAACGGCCGCAGCGCGGGCAGCTCTTCGGACGGCACGGCCGGGGCGAGGAACGCGACCCGGGGCAGCCGCTCCAGGATCGCGGCGCGCAGCGCCCCGTCCAGCTCGCCCCGCCCGAGCGGGCCGGGCACGAGGTCGACGGTGCCGGTCGACACGGGCTGCCAGTCACCGAGCAGCCGGGCGTACGCGTCGGCGGCGCGCTCCACCAGGAAGTCCGTCAGCGGCCCCGGGGCGGGGTGGCGCCGGGCGGTGTCCAGCGGCAGCGACGCGATGAGCAGTGCGGGCACGCCGAGGGGTTCGTCGGTGGGGGTGGGAGCGTGGACGACGGGGGCGGTACGGGGCCGCTGAGGAGCACCGTCCAGGTCCACCGGCACGGCCCAGGTGACCGACCAGTGCGGCCGCAACCGCTCCTCGACGGGCCGGTCGGCGAGGAGTTCGGCGCCGAGGGCCCCACTGTCGCTGACGACCCGCCAGCGGTTGAGCCCCTCCCGGGTGTCATCGATGTGGACGTACCCGTCCTGCTCGGAGCGGCGCAACACGCGCGAGCCGTCCGGGGTTTCGACGATGACCTCGACGAGGCCGGGGAGGGTGAGGAGCAGTGCGTCGTCGACGGCGGCGAGAAGCCGCAGTACGAGATCCTCGGCGGGCTCGTCCCGCAGGGGCAGGACAACGACGGTGTCGTACCCGTCGGGTGCCGACCCCTCGGCGGGCAGGGGGAGCCTCAGCAGGGGTACGTGGCCGTCGCGGCGGCGCAGTTCGTCCCCGAGGCCGGGGCTGAAGCGGGCGGCCTCGGCGGCCAGATCCCGCGCCTCGGCCAGCGACCAGCGGACGCCGCCGGTGCGGCCGACGACGGCGGGTTCGTCGCTGACGGCGAGGACGGCGGCGAACCCGACGCCGAACCGTCCGACGGCGGTGCCGGCGTCGCGCCGCTTGGCGGAGGCGCGGAGGGTGGAGAGCGACTCCACACCCGTGGCGTCGAGGGGCGTGCCCGTGTTGGCGGCAGCGAGGACGGGCTGTTCGCCGGGGGCGCCGGGGTGGAGGGTCAGCCTGAGCCGCCCGGGCACGCCTGCGCGTGCGGCGGCATCAGCGGCATTCTGGGCCAGCTCCACGACGAGCCGGTCCCGGTACCCGCCAAGGGCGAGGTCCTCCTCGGCGTTGGCGTCCTCGCGGAAGCGCGCTGGGGCGGCGGCCCAGGTGTCGATGACCCCGCGCCGGAGTCGCCCCGTCCCGAAGGGGTCGGCCCCTTCGACCGCCGTCGCCTTCACGATCACGCCGTACCCCGCTTCTGCGAAAGTTGAACCTTGGGGGCCGAAGGTACCGCGTCCCGCCCAACGGGGCTGCGCCCCTGTCTCGGCCCGGGCATTGTCTGCAGGCCGGTGGGGGCTGGTCGCGCAGTTCCCCGCGCCCCTTATGGCACCTCCAGCCCCTCCGGCGTGCAAGGAGCGGGGCCCGGGCAACTTCAGCCCCTGGGGGTCCCCCCTGGACGAAGTCCTTGGGGGAGTTTGAGGAGCGAGGTCCGGGGCGGAGCCCCGAAAGCGGGGTGCAGGGGCCGCAGGCCCCGCCCGGGGGTCCGGGGGCGCGGCCCCCGGGAGACCCGCCCTCACCCCCCACCCACCCCCGGAGGCCACGCGGCGGAGCCGCACATGTCACAGCGGGAACGGGCGGGGCGGGGGCCCAAGCCCCCGCATCACGAGTGGCCCAGGTCCTCCGCCCCCGCATCCCCCGCCACCTCGACCGACCCGCTGTCGGCAGAAGGGCGCAGGGAGAGGGCGTCGGAGCCCAGGGTGTCGAGGACCGGGGGGGACGGGCGGGGGGGCTTCGGCATGACCGCCGCCTCCGAGTGGCCCCCGCAGCCGTAAGCCAGCGACACGACATGCCCGTCCGCCGGACCGAATTCGTTCGCGCAGATACCGAAGGCCTGGCGGAGCGATCCCTCAAGCGGGACCAGGAAGGCGCAGGTGACGCAGGACGCCGGGGCCGCCTGCGCCATCGGGGTCTTCGCGCCGAACGACTCGTCCCAGCGGTCCGCCGCCGCGTACAGGCCGTAGCGGGACAGCACGCGGGCCCGGCGCATGCCGAGCTCCTCGGCCAGCGCCGCGACCGAGCCGCGCGAGGTGCCCGGCGGCCGGGCCACCAGCTCCGCGTCCTCCGCCTCGACCCGCTCGGCCATCTCCTCGGAGACGGCGGAGTTGGGCGGCGGGGCGTCCTCGCCGCTGTAGCCGGGCTCCAGGCGCAGGTCGTCAGCCTCGGTGGGGAGGAGGTCGCCCGGGCCCATGTCACCCGGGCGCAGGCGCTCGCTCCACGGCACCCATTCGGGCGCCATCAGCGCGTCCGGCCCGGGCAGCAGGACCGTCTCGTCGAGGGTGATCTGCTTCGCGCGGGAGGCCCGCGCGACGGTCACCGCCCAGCGCCAGCCCCGGTACCCCGGATCCTTGCACTCGAAGAAGTGCGTGACGACCCGGTCGCCCTCGGCTACCGCCGATACGTGCTCTCCGACCACGCCGGGGTGCGCGGCCTCCTCGGCAGCCTCCCGGGCGAGGTCGACCGCTTCGGCGCACAGGCGGTCGGGGGTACGGCTTCGCGTCGTCGCAGCACTCACAGGTCTCGCTTCTCTCCTACGCCGTCTCACGGGTGCGCCGAGGACCGCGTACGTACGAGTCGCGAACGGAGCGGACCAAAGGGCCGCGTCGACGTCCGCGCCCGGGCCGTGAACTGTCAGGGGCGCGCCTTCTGCTATCCATTCTGCGGGATCGCGGAGAGGCGCGCGGCCATGAGCAGCCGCGGGCGGCGCGCCTGTCACGCTACCCCCTTCGTGGCCCGTGGCCCACCTGCCGGTCCGAATCCCCGTCGGTACGTCATGGTCGGGCGGGGTTGGGGCACTATGACTGGGTGGCTACCGTAAGGTCCACCGACAAGGCCAGTCCCCTCCGCAGGGCGGGGCGGACGGTCGGCCGAGCGCTGCACAGGCCCATCACGGGCCCCGCCCGTTCCATCAGAAGGGCGACGCACGCGCACGGCGCCGGTGAGTCGGGCCTGGGCAAGCTCATCGAGCTGCACGCGGTGAACGGCGCGGGTGACGTGATGATCACCGTGGCCCTGGCGTCCACCGTCTTCTTCTCCGTCCCGACCGATCAGGCCCGCGGCCGGGTCGCGCTGTACCTGGCGATCACGATGGCCCCGTTCACCCTCCTGGCCCCCGTGATCGGCCCGCTGCTCGACCGGATGCCGCACGGCCGGCGCGCCGCGATGGCGGGCGCGATGCTCGCGCGGGCGCTGCTGGCGCTCACCATGTCGGGCGCGGTGGCCACCGGCGGCCTGGAGCTGTATCCGGCGGCGCTCGGCGTCCTGGTGGCGTCGAAGGCGTACGGAGTGGTGCGCAGCGCGGTCGTGCCCCGGCTGCTGCCACCACGGTTCTCGCTGGTCAAAGCCAATTCGCGAGTCACACTCGCGGGGCTGCTCGCGACGGCCGCGGCGGCCCCGATCGGCGCGGGGCTGCAGCACGTCGGGCCCCAGTGGCCGCTTTATGGGGCGTTCTGTGTCTTCGTGGCGGGCACCTTCCTGGCGTTCACGCTGGACCACAAGGTGGACTCCGCCAAGGGGGAGCGCAAGGCGCAGCTGGTCGACCACGGCGGGCGCAAACCGGGACTGCGCACGGTCGGCTCGTCCGTGCAGAACGGGCTGATCGCCAACGCGGCCCTGCGCTCCCTCTCCGGTTTCCTGATCTTCTTCCTTGCGTTCCTGCTGCGCGAGCACCCGCTGGCCGGGCAGAGCGCCGCCGTCTCGCTCGGCGTGGTCGGCGTCTCGGCGGGCGTCGGCAACGCGCTGGGCACGGCGGCGGGCTCGATGCTGCGCTCCCGGGGCCCGGAGATCATCATCGTGATGGCGCTGATGACCGCGCTCGGCGCGTCGGTGTGCGCGGCGGTGTTCTTCAGCGGGGTACTGATGGCGGTGCTCGGCGCGACCGCCGGGTTCACCCAGGCGCTGGCGAAGCTGTCCCTGGACGCGATGCTCCAGCGCGATGTGCCCGAGGAGGTGCGGACCTCCGCGTTCGCGCGCTCGGAGACCGTGCTCCAGATGTCGTGGGTGCTCGGCGGTGCCATAGGGATCGTCCTGCCGCTGAACGGAGTGGTCGGGATGTCGGTCGCGGCGGGGCTGCTCGGGGTCGGCGCGGCCACGTCCGTACGAGGGCTGCTGAGCTCCGCGCGGCGCGGCACGCCACACCCGCGCGTGGCGTGATCTCGGCGGACCGATAGCCTTCGGCTCATGACCGTTGCGTTCACCTCTGGTAAGGCCCGTCGGGCCGGCATCGCCCTGGGCGCTGTCTCCGCCGGACTCCTCGTCCTCTCCGCCTGCGACAAGCCGACGCCCCTCGCGACCGTGACCGTCGGGACGACTTCGGTGAACGCCGAGGCCTCCTGCCGCGACGACGGCAAGGTGCTGACCGACGAAGAGGTCACGACCTGCCTCAGCGCCGTGAAGACGTCGAAGACCATCGACTACTCGCCGGGCTCGACCCTGCGGCTCGGCGTGGACCCGGACGTCGTGGAGCACGGTGACAAGTGGGTCGCCGTCCTCGACGGCAACCCGATCACCGAGCCGTCCAACAAGACGTACCGCTCGTTCCCGAACGCGGACGTCTTCGCGACGGGCGGGCAGGGCGCCGTGCCCAAGACCAAGAAGATCAACATCATTCAGGTCAACGACAAGAACAAGCCCAAGTCGGTGTGGAGCTTCACGCTCAAGCGCGACGACAGCTGAGACGACGGCTGACATGCGCGTCCTCGTCGTGACCGCCGTCCCCGTCGAACGGGACGCGGTCACGAGGGCGTGCCCGGCCGGCTTCGACGTCCTCGTCGGCGGGGTCGGCCCCGCCGCGGTGGCGGCCGCCACCGCGGCCGCGCTCGCCCTCCCCCAAGCTCTCAAGGAGCAGGGGGGACCCCCGTCCCCTTACGACCTCGTCGTCTCCGCCGGGATCGGGGGCGGGTTCCAGCCCGTCGCGCCCGTCGGCGGGCTCGTGGTCGCCTCCCGGATCGTCGCCGCCGACCTCGGCGCCGACACGCCCGACGGCTATCTGGATGTCGAGGCGCTCGGGTTCGGGCGCTCAGCGCACCTGCCGCCGCAGCGGCTCGGCCGGGCGATCGCCGATGCCACCGGGGCCGCGTACGGTCCCGTCCTCACCGTCTCCACCGTCACCGGCACCGCCGCCCGCGCCGCCGAGCTCACCGCCCGCCACCCCGGCGCCGCCGCCGAGGCGATGGAGGGGTTCGGGGTCGCGGAGGCGGCGGCGCAGCAGGGTGTGCCCGTCGTGGAGATCCGGGCGGTCTCCAACGCCGTGGGGCCGCGCGACCGTTCCGCCTGGCGGATCGGGGACGCGCTCGGCGCACTCAGCGACGCTTTCGGGAAGCTCCCGCCCGTACTGGAGAGTTGGAACGGTCATGACTGAGCCGCTGCGCATCGCCTTCTCGCCCTGCCCCAACGACACGTTCGTCTTCGACGCCTGGGCGCACGGCCTCGTCCCCGGCGCGCCGGACATCGACGTCACCTTCGCGGACATCGACATCACCAACGGCATCGCCGAACGAGGTCCGGGCGAGAACGACTTCGACGTGCTGAAGGTGTCGTACGCCGTACTGCCATGGGTCCTTGAGGACTACGCCCTGCTGCCCTGCGGCGGCGCGCTGGGGCGCGGCTGCGGCCCGTTGGTCCTCACCCGCGAGCCGGGCGTGGACCTCACCGGCAAGACGGTCGCCGTGCCGAGCGAGCGCTCGACGGCGTATCTGCTCTTCCGGCTGTGGGCCGCCGATGTGGTGCCCGGCGGGGTCGGCAAGGTCGTCGTGATGCCGTTCCACGAGATCATGCCCGCCGTGCGCGACGGCAAGGTCGACGCCGGACTGGTCATCCACGAGGCCCGGTTCACCTATCAGGAGTACGGGCTGCACTCGCTGGCCGACATGGGCGAGCACTGGGAGTCCACGACCGGGCTGCCCATCCCGCTGGGCGCGATCATCGCCCGCCGGTCGCTGGGCGGCGCGAAGCTGCGCGAGCTGGCCGACGTCATCCGTACGTCCGTCCGCATGGCCTGGGACGATCCGGAGGCCTCCCGGCCGTACGTACGGGAGCATGCCCAGGAGATGGACCCGGCGGTGGCCGACCAGCACATCGGGCTCTACGTCAACGAGTTCACGCACGATCTGGGCGAGGACGGCTACGCGGCGGTGCGCGGGCTGCTGACGCGGGCCGCGGCCGAGGGTCTGGTGCCTCCGCTCGACCGCGACGCGCTCAGCTTCGTCTGACTGCTCAGACGTCGAGCTGGTCGGCCACCGCCCGCAGCAGTCCGGCGATCTTCTTGCCCGCCGCCTTGTCGGGGTAGCGGCCGCGCTCCAGCATCGGCGTGATGTTCTCAAGCAGCGTGGTCAGGTCCTGGACGATGGAGGCCAGTTCGTCGGGCTTGCGGCGCTGGGCCGCCGCGACCGAGGGCGCCGGGTCGAGGACCGTCACCGAGAGAGCCTGGTCACCGCGCTGGCCCGCCACGACGCCGAATTCCACGCGCTGGCCGGGCTTGAGTGTCTCCACTCCGGAGGGGAGCACTGACGAGTGCACGAAGACGTCGCCGCCGTCGTCGCGGGAGAGAAAGCCGAAGCCCTTCTCGCTGTTGAACCATTTGACCTTGCCGGTAGGCACGTCTGTCCTCGTCCTCGTACTCGTCGTCGGGTGCGCGGGTCGCCGCGGAAAACGGCTCTGGATAGCACTGCAGCGGGTCGCCTTCGGACCCGCCGACACAAGGCTAATGGTCCAGAGGCTGCTGACAAGACGTCCCGGCAGGTCCTTACGGGCAGGGAACTACCCTGACCGAGTGAGTAACGAAACCCAAGCGAATTCGGCCAGGAACGAGTCGAACACCGGGGACCGGCTGGTTCGCGCCGGTGTCATCGTCTTCTTCGTCGGCGCGCTCGCCACGCTGGTCACGGTGGCGCCGCTGTTCCTGCACACGACACCGTTCCCGCCCATCGCGTACGCGGTGTGCATGCTGATGGGCGTCGGCTTCCTGATGGCCGGGGCGGGCGTGGTGACGTCGGTGTCGGCACAGCGCCGCGCGGAGCGCCCGACGGGCTAGGGCCTGTCGTCACATTCCCGTCGTCCCCCGCAGGGCGGCCCCGCGGCGTCTTTTGACGACAGGCCCGAGAGGCCGCCCACGTACGTCTTCCACCACGGGCGGAACCGCGTGAGGTCGGCGAGGAGTACGTCCGCGCCGGCCTCGCGCAGCTCGTCCGCGCCGATGGGGCCGGTCGGCACGGCCACCGAGAGCGCGCCGGCGGTGTGCGCGCCGCGTACGTCGCCGGTGTGGTCGCCGACGTACACCGAGGCGCCGTGCGCGCGCAGCGCCTCCGCCTTGGCCTCGGCCCACAGCCCGCCGATCAGCTCGTCGGGCTCCAGCCCGAGGTGGGTGAGGTGCAGGGCCGCCTGCGGCCGGTTCTTGGCGGTCACGACGATGGCGCGCCCGCCGAGCTCCTGGACGGCGCGGATCGCGTCGGCGGCGCCGGGGAGGGCGGGGGAGGGCTCGATGGCGTACGTGGCGTACAGCTCGCGGTAGCGCCCGACCATCTCCGGTATGCGCTCCTCGGGGAACCAGTGGCTCAGCTCCCACTCCAGCGGCGGGCCCAGCCGGCTGACGGCGGCGTCGGCGTCGATGTGGGTGCGGGTGTCCGCGGACAGGCGGAGGTAGCAGGCGTGGATGCCGGGGCGGGAGTCGATGAGGGTCATGTCGAGGTCGAACCCGACGGTGGGGGTCTGCGAAGCCATGCCCCCCATTGTGGGGTCCGCCCCCGCCCCGCCCCTTCCCGCTGTGGCATCTACGGCTCCGCCGCGTGGCCTCCGGGGGTGGGCGGGGGCTGAGGCTCCTTTCCCGGGGGCTGCGCCCCCGGCCCCCCGTTCGTGTGCGGGTCCGGTGGGGGCTGGTCGCGCAGTTCCCCGCGCCCCTTCTTCGCCCGGTGCTTGTCTGCGGGTTGTCTGTGGCTGATCGCGCAGTTCCCCGCGCCCCTGAAGGCACCTCCAGCCCCTGGGGGTCCCCCCTGGACGAAGTCCTTGGGGGAGTTTGAGGAGCGGGGTCCGGGGCGGAGCCCCGAAGCGGGGGCGGGGGCGCAGCCCCGGCGGGGGTAACGGGGGGAAAGCCCCCGTGAGCGGGTGCAGGGGCAGCAGGACCCGCAAGGGGGTGCAGGGGCGCAGACCCGAAAGCGGGGTGCAGGGGCGCAGACCCGCTGGGGGTCTGGGGGCGCAGACCCCAGGGGAACCCACCCACCTCACCTCCCCCCACCGCGCAGGGGCGCAGACCCGAAAGCGGGGTGCAGGGGCGCAGCCCCGCTGGGGGTCTGGGGGCGCGGCCCCCAGGGGAACCCACCCACCTCACCTCCCCCCACCCCCGGAGGGTTACGGGAAGGGGCGGGGTGGGGAAAAATCAGCGGTGCCGCTGCGAGCGCCACGTCAGGAACGCCGCCGACGACAGCGCAGCCGCCCGCACCACCCACGGCCACACCCCCGCCACCGCATCCCCCATCGCCCCCTCGGCGATCGGCGTGCCCCAGCGCTCGTTCTGGCGGCCCCACAGCCACACCAGGCCGCCGACCACCGCCAGGGACGGGAGACCCAGTACCGCCCACTTCGTCTCCGCGGGGGTCAGGCGGCGCGACACGTACGCCAGGAGCCAGCCCCCGCCCAGGGCGAGCCAGTTGCCCAGGACCGCGCCCGTCACCAGGAGCCCGGCCGCCAGCAGCAGAAGAGGGTTCGTCAGGGAGCGGCGGGGGGACTTCGCGGTCCCGCCCGGGAGCAGGGCCCGCCAGTTCAGGCCCTGGGGGGCCGCGGCGGGCTCCTCCTCCAGGGTCTCCTCGGGCTCCGAGACCTCCGCCTCCGACGCCGACGCCGACTCCGGCGGCCGCAGTATCTCCGGGATCTCCACCCCACCCACGAACCCCGCCACCGGCTCCCCCTGCATCCCGCCCATCCCGCCCAGCGGGCCCGGTTCGATCCGCCACCAGTCCGGTTCGCCGTCCGACGGGCCGAGTTCGTCCATTCCCGCCAGGTGGGGCGGGGACGCGGCCGTCTGCGGCGAAGGCGAGGGTGAAGGCGGGGGCGGCGACGACGCGCGCGGGCGGGGGAACGGGGCGCGGCGGCCCCGGCCGCCGTCCCGTTGCCCCGGCACGCCCCGCCCCGCCGTCTCCACGTCCGGCGGCGCCGCGTACGCACCGCCCGTCGTGACCGACTCCACCACCTCGTCCGGCGTACCGAGCCGCCCCAGGATGCGGCGCACCGCGGCCGGGGAGTCGCCGGCGAACTTCCCCCGCCTGCGGTCGATCTCGTCACGCAGCGTGGACACCAGCCGCATCCGTGCTGCCGAGGGCAGCTGCCGCTGCTGGGCCAGGTCGCCGACCCGGCTCAGATAGTCGTAGACAAGCTGGTCGCTCTCGATCCCCACACCGTTCCCCTCCGTGCCCCGCCGGGGCCCGCCGCCGCCTCCCTGCCCTGACGGTAGCGCGCAGCGGCTACCGTGGGGCGGATGGGGACCGGCGAGCGCGACCAGGAGGCGCACGTGTCCGAAGCAACGGCCGGAGCGGGCGGAGAAGCAGGCGGAGAGGGCGACAGCGCCGACAGCGGCGCTCGCGCGCCCTCCCCCCGCACCCTCGCCGAAGCCCTCCGCTCCCGTCCCGACGCCTCCCTCGCCGCGCTGCTGCGCGCCCGGCCCGATCTGCTCACTCCCGTACCGAACGATCTGACCCAGCTGGCCACCCGGGCCGGGACGCGGGCTTCTGTCGTACGGGCGCTGGAGCGGCTGGACCGGTTCGCGCTGCAGACCGCGCAGGCCCTGGCCGTGGCGCCGGACCCGGCGCCGTATCCCGTGCTGCTCGCGCTGCTGGCGGGGGACGAAGGGGACTCCGCCGTCGAGAGCGCGCTGCCGGGGGCCCTCGCGGGGCTGCGGGAGCAGGCGCTCGTGTGGGGGTCCGACGAGCAGTTGCGGCTGGTGCGCACCGCCCGCGAGCTGCTCGCGCCCTCCCCCGCGCACCCCTCCCCCACCGGCCTCGGCCCGACCGTCGCCGAGGCCACGGCCGGGATGTCGCCGGGGCGGGTGCAGGAGATCCTGCGGACGGCGGGGCTGTCCGCCACCCACGATCCGGTCTCCGCCTTCGCCGCGCTGACCTCGCTCTTCACCGACCGGGTACGGATGTCGGCGCTCCTGGACACCGCCCCGCCGGAGGCGCTCGCGGTGCTCGACCGGCTGGTGTGGGGGCCGCCGTACGGGGAGGTGTCGGCGGATCCCGCGCCGCCGGTGCGCTGGCTGCGCGACCACGGGCTGCTGCTGCCCACGTCGGCGCGCACGGTCGTCCTGCCGCGCGAGGTCGCCCTGCATCTACGCGCCGGGCGCGCACACCGGGCGCCCGAGCCGGTGGCGCCCGCCGTCGCGCCGGCCCGGGAGTACCGGCCGCAGGTGGTGGACTCCGCGGCGGCGGGCCAGGCCCTGACCGCGCTGACCATGGTCGAGGACCTGCTGGCGGAGTGGAACGAGGGCGGGCCCGCCGTGCTGCGTGCGGGCGGTCTGAGCGTGCGCGACCTGAAGCGGACGGCGGCGGCCCTCGACACCACCGAGCAGGTGGCCGCCTTCTGGCTCGAACTCGCCTATGCGGCCGGACTGTTGGCGTCGGACGGGGAAGCAGACGAGCGGTACGCGCCGACGCCCGCGTACGACGGCTGGCTGGACCTGCCGCCCGCCGAGCGCTGGTCGCGGCTCGCCGTCGCCTGGCTCACGGCGACCCGTACACCGGGCCTGGTCGGCGGTCAGGACGCCCGGGCCCGCACCCTGGCGGCCCTCGGCCCCGATCTGGACCGCTCCCCGGCCCCCGAGGTCCGCCACCGCGTCCTCGCCCTGCTCGCGCGGCTGCCCGAAGGCACCGCGCCCGACCCGGAGACGTTGCTCGCCCGGCTGCGCTGGGAGCACCCGACCCGCACCGGCCCCGACGACCTGCGGCCCCGCCTCGCCCAATGGACGCTGACGGAAGCCGAGTTGCTGGGCGTGACCGGCCGGGGCGCGCTGGCCGCGCACGGGCGGGCGCTGCTCGCCCCAGGCGGCGAGACCACGGCGGGCCCCCGGCCGGGCGGCGCCACCACGACCCCGCTCCTCGGCCTCGCGGCGGCCGCCGCGCTCGCGCCGCACCTGCCCGAGCCCGTCGACCACGTGCTGCTCCAGGCCGACCTCACCGCCGTCGCACCCGGCCCGCTGCGGCGCCCGCTCGCCGCGACGCTGAACGTACTGGCGGACATCGAGTCGAAGGGCGGCGCGACGGTGTACCGGTTCACGCCCGCCTCGGTGCGCCGCGCGCTGGACGCCGGGCAGGCGGCCTCCGACCTGCACGCGTTCCTGGCCGCGCACAGCGCCACGCCCGTGCCGCAGCCGCTGAGCTACCTCATCGACGACGTGGCCCGCCGCCACGGGCACCTCAGGGTCGGCGCCGCCTCGGCGTATGTGCGCTGCGACGACGACGCGCTCCTGGACGAGATCGTCGCGGACAAGCGGTCGGCCGGGCTGCGGCTGCGCCGGCTCGCCCCGACCGTCCTGGCCGCACAGGCCGACCCCGCCGCCCTGCTCGAAGGCCTGCGCGCGATGGGCTACGCCCCGGCCGCCGAGTCCGCCGAGGGCGATGTGGTGATCCACCGCGCCGACACCCGCCGCACCCCGCCCCGTACCGCTCCCGCCCCCGTGCCGGAGGGCCCGCCGCTGCCCGACGAGACGCTGCTCGGCGCGGCGGTCCGGGCGATCCGCGCGGGCGACGAGGCCTCCACGGTCGTCCGCAAGGAGCAGCCGCACGCCGTCCCCGCCGAGCCGGGCGGGCTGCCGCGCACCACCGCGGCCGAGACCCTGGCCACCGTCCAGGCCGCCGTGCTGACCGGCTCGGCGCTGTGGATCGGCTACGTCAACGCGGACGGCGCGGCCAGCCAGCGGGTGATCGCGCCGGTGCGGGTGGAGGGCGGCTTCGTGACGGCGTACGACCACACGGCCGACGAGGTCCGCACCTACCCCCTGCACCGGATCACGGGCGTCGCGGAGCTGGCGGACGACCCGGCCTGAGTTCGGACCACCCCCCATTCCGCCCGGCTGAGGCACACTGGAGGTTTCGCCGCCTCCACGTACGTACGGAATGAGGGTGCACCGCGTGAACGGGCCACTGATCGTCCAGTCGGACAAGACCCTGCTCCTGGAAGTCGACCACGAGCAGGCCGGCGCCTGCCGCCGGGCCATCGCGCCGTTCGCGGAGCTGGAGCGGGCGCCGGAGCACATCCACACCTACCGGCTGACCCCGCTCGGGCTGTGGAACGCGCGCGCGGCCGGGCATGACGCCGAGCAGGTCGTGGACGCGCTCGTCGAGTTCTCCCGCTACCCCGTCCCGCACGCCCTGCTCGTCGACGTCGCGGAGACGATGGCGCGCTACGGACGGCTGACGCTGAGCAAGCACCCCGTCCACGGGCTGGTGCTGACCACCACCGACCGGCCGGTGCTCGAAGAGATCCTGCGGTCGAAGAAGGTCGCTCCGCTGGTGGGGGCCCGGATCGACGCGGACTCCGTCGCCGTGCACCCCTCCGAGCGCGGCCAGATCAAGCAGACCCTGCTGAAGCTCGGCTGGCCCGCCGAGGACCTCGCGGGGTACGTGGACGGCGAGGCGCACCCCATCGAGCTCGCGGAGGACGGCTGGGCGCTGCGGCCGTACCAGCAGCAGGCCGTCGAGGGGTTCTGGCACGGCGGCTCCGGCGTGGTCGTGCTGCCCTGCGGCGCGGGGAAGACGCTGGTCGGGGCGGGCGCGATGGCGCAGGCCAAGGCGACCACGCTCATCCTCGTCACCAACACCGTCTCGGCCCGGCAGTGGAAGCACGAGCTGGTGAAGCGCACCTCGCTGACCGAGGAGGAGATCGGCGAGTACAGCGGGACGAGGAAGGAGATCCGTCCCGTCACCATCGCCACGTATCAGGTGCTCACGACGCGGCGTAAGGGCGTCTATCCGCACCTGGAGCTCTTCGACTCCCGCGACTGGGGGCTGATCGTCTACGACGAGGTGCATCTGCTGCCCGCGCCCGTCTTCAAGTTCACCGCCGATCTCCAGGCGCGGCGCCGCCTCGGGCTCACCGCCACCCTCGTACGCGAGGACGGGCGCGAGTCGGACGTCTTCTCGCTCATCGGGCCGAAGCGGTTCGACGCGCCGTGGAAGGAGATCGAGGCGCAGGGCTACATCGCGCCCGCCGACTGCGTGGAGGTGCGGGTCAATCTGACCGACTCCGAGCGGCTCGCGTACGCGACGGCCGAGGCCGAGGAGAAGTACCGGTTCTGCGCGACCACCGCCACCAAGCGGAAGGTCACCGAGGCGCTGGTGCGGAAGTTCGCGGGCCAGCAGATCCTCGTCATCGGGCAGTACATCGACCAGCTCGACGAGCTGGGCGAGCATCTGAACGCCCCGGTGATCAAGGGCGAGACGCCCAACGCCCAGCGCGAGAAGCTCTTCGAGTCCTTCCGCCAGGGCGAGATCTCCGTGCTCGTCGTCTCCAAGGTCGCGAACTTCTCGATCGACCTGCCGGAGGCGACGGTCGCCATCCAGGTGTCCGGCACCTTCGGATCGCGGCAGGAGGAGGCGCAGAGGCTCGGGCGCGTGCTGCGCCCGAAGGCCGACGGCCACCAGGCGCACTTCTACTCGGTGGTCGCCCGCGACACCCTCGACCAGGACTTCGCGGCGCACCGCCAGCGCTTCCTGGCCGAGCAGGGTTACGCGTACCGCATCGTCGACGCGGATGACTTGCTCACGGGGGACCTGGGCTGAGTCCGCGCGCGGGCGGCCGCGCACCCCAGCACCGCGAGCCCGAGGAGCGCGTACGGCGACGCCAACGGCTGCTGCCACCAGGGGAGACGGAGGTCCAGGTCCCCCTGGTGCGGCACCAGCCACAGCGTGCGGGCGGTGAAGACGGCCGCGACGGCGACGGCGGTACGGACGCGGCCCTCGGCCGCAAGCACCGCGAGCAGGGGCACGCACCACACCCAGTGGTGCGACCAGCTGATGGGAGAGACGAGCAGCGCGGTGAGGGCGGTGACCAGGACGCCCCAGCGGTCGTCCGAGCGGCGGGCCGTCCACAGGCCCGCCGCCGCCACGGCGGCCGCCACCGCCACCCACCCCGCGCCCGGCGCGGACGTGTGAAGGAGCCGGGCCACCAGGCCCTGCAACGACTGGTTGTCGACGATCCACGCCTTGCCGACCCGGTCGGTCTCGAAGAGCCGCCGGGTCCAGAAGTCCGCGCTGGCGCGGGGCAGGACGAGCGCGCCGAGCAGTACGGTCCCGGCGAACGCGGCGGCGCCGGTCCCGGCCTCGCGCCGCCGCCCCTTGAGCAGCGCGTACAGCAGGAAGAGCGCGGGAGTGAGCTTGATGCCCGCCGCGACGCCGAGGGCGAAGCCCTTTCCGAGGGAACCGGGGGGCCTGGTGAGGTCCCACAGGATCAGGCAGGTCAGCGCGAGGTTGATCTGGCCGAACAGCAGCGTCTGGAGCACCGGTTCAAGCCAGAGCCCGGCGGCGGTGGCGGCGAGCAGGGCGGCGGGGCAGGGCGCGATCCGGGCGAAACGGCAGGACAGCCGCACCAGGAGGGCGAGCAGCAGCGCGTTGCCGACGGCGAAGGCGGCCTTGAGCACCGGCACAGGGAGCCAGGTGGTCGGCACGAAGAGGACCGCGGCGAACGGGGGGTACGTGGCGGGCAGGTGCCAGCGGGTGACGGTGAAGCCGTACAGATCGGTGCCGTGCGCAACGGCCGCGCCCTCCGCCCGGTAGACCAGGGCGTCCGCCATGGGGATGCGGAGTGCGGCGCAGAGCACTGTCAGCGCGGCGAGGGAGAGGGCGAGCAGGACGGCGCCTGTCGCGGGCATGGCTGCGAGTGAACGGTCGGTCACGGTCGGGTACTTCACGGCCGCGACCCTAGAGGATCACACGATCGGGCGGGGGCAGGCTCGGCGGGCCCGGAGGCTCGGACGCCTACAGGGGGTTCCCGGGCTCAGTGACGGCGGCGCACGCCGGCCTCTTCCGAGTACTCCCCGAGGACGACGACGCTCAGGGCGGCGCCCGCGAAGGCCTTGCAGGCGCGCAGGGCGTTGCCGACGCGGTGCGGGGAGTGCTGGGCGCCGGTGGCGGTGGCGCCCCGGGGGGCGGGGACGGTGGGCGCGGGGGTGAAGGTCACGGTGCTCATGTATCCATGGTGCTCCCGTGCCCCTGCCCTTTCATCGCTCTGCGGTCTGAACCCGCACCGCCCCCGTGTCCACCTCTGGTCCAACGCCATCCCCTACGGGTAGGACCCCGGTCCCTAAGGGTCGCCGAGGGTTTCCGGGGGGGCGCCGGAAAAATCGTTCGCCCGCCCGGGAACCCCTGACTACAATCGCCCCTTCCCCAAGCTCCTGATGAGCAGGGACCCCATCCCGCCTCCCTCCGAGGAGCGCCGCCGCCCGGACGGAAACCGGCCGGCCGCCGAAGCCGCAAGGCGATCCTCCCCCAAGCTCTTGAGGAGCAGGGGGACCCTCAGCCCTGATCTGCCCCCAAGCTCTTGAGGAGCAGGGGGGACCCGCTCCCGGAGGAAACCCGTGTCCACGCATGACCCCGAAGATCCCCTCAGCCGCGAGCGCGCCCACCTCTCCGAGTCGCGTGCGGCCCTGCGCGCGATGCGCGAGGACGTGGAGAACCTCGACATCAAGGACGTCACCGCGAACTGGGTGAACGCGGCCGTCCTGCAGCGCCAGATCGACGACCGCATCAAGGCCCTGGCGGACCTCTCGCACACCCCGCTCTTCTTCGGCCGCCTCGACTATCTGCACGCGCCGGGCGCCGAGTTGGCCGAGGGCGCGGAGGGCGAGCGGTTCTACATCGGGCGCCGCCATGTGCACGACGCCGAGGGCGACCCGATGGTGATCGACTGGCGTGCGCCCGTCTCCCAGCCGTTCTACCGCGCCTCCAAGAAGGACCCGCAGGACATCGGCCTGCGCCGCCGCTTCGGCTACACGGGCGGCGACCTCACCGCGTACGAGGACGAGCACCTCACCGACCCCGCCGAGGCCGCCACCACCAGCAAGCTGCTCCAGGCGGAGATCGAGCGGCCCCGCGTCGGCCCGATGCGCGACATCGTGGCGACGATCCAGCCGGAGCAGGACGAGATCGTACGGTCCGGGCTCACCGGATCCGTCTGCGTACAGGGCGGCCCCGGCACCGGCAAGACGGCCGTCGGCCTGCACCGGGTCGCGTACCTCCTCTACGCGCACCGCGAGCGCCTGGCCCGCACCGGCACCCTGGTCATCGGGCCGAACGCGTCCTTCCTCCACTACATCGAGCAAGTGCTGCCCGCGCTCGGCGAGTTGGAGGTCAAGCAGGCGACCGTCGACGACCTGGTGGCGCACGTCGAGGTGAAGGGCGCCGACGACGCACCCGCCGCGATCGTCAAGGGCGACGCCCGGATGGCCGAGGTGCTGCGCCGCGCGGTCCGCTCGCACGTCAGCATGCCCACCGAGCCGCTGATGGTGGTGCGCGGCTCGCGCCGGTGGCGGATTCCGGCGTACGAACTGGAGCAGATCGTCCGGGAGTTGCAGGAGCGGGACATCCGCTACGGCGCCGCCCACCACGCCCTGCCGCAGCGCATCGCGCACGCCGTGCTCGTACGGATGGAGCAGGCGGGCGAGGCGCCCGACGACCGGGTGCAGGACGCGGTGGCCCGCAACACGGCGGTGAAGGCGGCCGTGAAGGCGATGTGGCCCCCGGTCGACCCGGCGAAGCTGGTGCTGCGACTGCTGGCCGACCCGGACTTCCTGGCCGCGCACGCGGACGGCCTGCTCACCGCCGAAGAGCAGAAGACGATCCTCTGGGCCAAGCCCGCGCGGAGCGTGAAGAGCGCCAAGTGGTCGGCGGCGGACGCGGTGCTGATCGACGAGGCGAACGACCTGGTGGCGCGCACCCACTCGCTCGGCCATGTGGTGATCGACGAGGCGCAGGACCTCTCCCCCATGCAGTACCGGGCGGTCGGCCGCCGCTGCTCGACCGGCTCGGCGACGGTGCTCGGCGACCTGGCACAGGGCACCACGCCCTGGGCGACGGCGAGTTGGGACGAGGCGCTGCGCCATCTGGGCAAGGCGGACGCGGTGGTGGAGGAGCTGACGGCGGGCTTCCGCGTGCCGCGCGAGGTGATCGCGTACGCGTCGCGCCTGCTCCCCTCCATCTCCCCCGGCCTGGCGCCGGTGGAATCGGTGCGTGAGACCCCGGGCTCGCTGGACGTACGGCAGTGCGTCGACCTCGACGCCGAGGTCCTGGCCGCCTGCCGCGAGTCCCTGGAACACGAGGGCTCGATCGGCCTGATCGCGGCGGACGCGCGGATTCCCGCGCTGGCGGGAGCCCTGATGGCGGCGGGTCTGGTGTTCCTGGCCCCGGGCGAGGAGACGACGACGGAGTCCCGCCTGACCCTCGTCCCCGCGTCGCTCGCCAAGGGCCTGGAGTACGACTACGTGGTCCTGGACGAGCCCGCGGCCGTGGTCGACGGCGAGCCGGACGAACGCACGGGCCTGCGCCGCCTGTACGTGGCGCTGACGCGAGCGGTGTCGGGTTTGACGGTGTGCCATGCGACGGCGTTGCCGGAGCAACTGGGCTGAGCCACGTACCCCTGGGGGCGCGGGGAACTGCGCGAGCAACCAAGCACGGCCCGCAGACGACCGAGCGTTTCAGGGGCGCGGGGCCGTGACGTCTGCGGCTCCGCCGCGTGGGCGCGACCAGCCGCAGCGGACCCGCGGCCGAAACCACGCCTAGCCAGGCGGCAGGGCTGAGACCAGCGCGTCCAGGAGCCCGGGAAAACGCGCATCCAGATCGTCCCGGCGCAGCCGCACATACCGGCTGCGCCCGACGACCCGGGTGGACGTGACCCCGGCCTCGCGCATGATGCGCATATGGTGCGACACGGTCGACTTGTGAAGGTGGTCGAGCCCGAGCGCGCCTGGCGCGCAGCTGTACTGCTCGCCGTCCGCGTACACCTTGAGCAGCGTCAGCCGTACGGGGTCACCGAGCGCGTGCAGCACCTTGACCAGCTCGATGTCGGCGGCATCGGGCTGCGGCAGCCACTCCCCGACGTGTTCGTCACCCATTTCCCCACCCTCCCTCCCGCAAGAATCGTTTGACAAACATCAAACCATTCCGCGATCGTTTGACGCACATCAAACGATACGGGGGAACTGATGCGCCTACGCCTGCTCCTGCTCGCTCTCGGCACCTTCGCCGTCGGTACGGACGGGATGGTGATCGCCGGAATCCTGCCGCTCGTCTCGGACGACCTGGACGTGTCCGTCTCGGCGGCGGGCCAGATGATCACGGTCTTCGCGCTCGCGTACGCGGTGCTCGCACCGGTCCTGGCCACGGTGACGGCGAAGTGGCCGAGGCTGCGGACGCTGCTGACGGCCCTGGTGATCTTCACAGTGGCCAACGCGCTCTCGGCCGTGGCCCCGAACTTCGGCCTCCTGCTCGCCACCCGCGTCCTGGCGGCGGTCGGCGCGGCGCTCTACACGCCCACCGCCAACGCCGTCGCCACCGCGCTCGTACCGCCGGAGCGGCGCGGCCGGGCCATCGCCACGGTGATGGGCGGCCTCACGGTCGCCACGGCGCTCGGGGTGCCGCTGGGCACGTGGATCGGCCGGACGGACTGGCGCCTCACGATGTGGCTGGTCACGGCGCTGGGAGCGGCCGCGTTCGCCGGGGTCGGCCTGATGCTCCGGGGCCTCCCGGCCCCGCAGCCGTCCCCGGGCCTGCGGGCCCGCCTGGCCCCCCTGGGCAACCGGCGGGTGCTCGGCGCGGCGATGACAACCTTCCTGGTGTTCCTGGCCTTCCAGACGGTCTTCATCTACTACACGGTGGCGGCGGCCCCCGCGACGCACGGCGACCAGTCGAAGCTGACCCTGCTGCTCCTGATCTCGGGCGTGTTCTCGGTGGCGGGCAGCTCGCTCGGCGGCCGGGTGGTGGACCGCTGGGGCCCGAGGGTGGTGATCCTGACGGCGGGTACGGTCTCGGCGGCGGTGTCGCTGGCCCTGCCGTGGCTGATGCAGTCGATGACGACGGCCCTGATCGCGTCGGCCCTGAACCCCCTGGCGGGCTGGGCGGTCGCGGTCGCCCTGCCGGCCCGTCTGGTCGCGCTCGACCCGCCGTCGGCGCCGCTCCTCCTCTCCCTGAACAGCAGCGCGCTGTACCTGGGCGTGGCGGCGGCGGGCGTCACGGGAAGCGCGGCGATCGCGGTGCTCGGCGAGCGCTGGTTCCCGTTCACCTCAACGCTGCTGATGCTGCTCGCGGTTGCCCTGGCGGCGGTGACGACGCGGCGGGCGGCGGTGCCGTCATCGCCCGCCGCGCGTAGCACTTTCGTATTGACCAAGTCATGAATCGGCCACGGGCCAGGGCATATCGGTCAGCGAGGTGGCGAGGCGTCGTGGTTTGCATTAGGAACTCTGTTCGTAGGGATCAGAGATCGCAAAGCCGATCCACAGCATCACGCGCATCACGCGCATCACGCGCACCATTACGCACGGGGGAGTACGAACAGTGAGCAGTTCTGTCATGCGCCGAGGTGGCCGGGTCAAGCTGGCGTCGGTCGGTCTGGTGGTCGTCGGTTCGCTGGCGCTGAGCGCGTGCAACGGCGACGACGGCGCGGAGAAGCCGGTCGGCGGGGCGACGCCGAAGCCGTCCACGCCTGCGTCCGCGCCTTCGTCCTCGGCACCGTCCACCCAGCCGTCGGCCCCGGCCGGCGACGGTGGCGCCGCCGGTGGTCAGGCCAAGGGCGGCCAGACGTTCAAGTTCGGGCAGGCGGCCCAGTTCCCGTACAAGTACGGGACCACGAAGAAGGGCGAGATCGCCCTCACCGTCGACGCGATCGAGAAGGGCGCCCCCGCCGACCTCGCACCGCTCAAGCTCGGCGACAAGGTCAGCGGCAAGGTCCCGTACTACATCCGCTACACGGTCAAGAACGTCGGCCAGACGAACCTGGAGTTCGCGTCCGTCACCCACGTCAAGGGCCACCTCGGCGACGGCACCGACGCGCAGGACCTGATGATCATCGGCACCTTCGCCAAGTGCGACAGCGAGTCCCTGCCGAAGGGCTTCACCAACGGCAAGACCCAGAAGGGCTGCGCGATCGCCCTGGCCCCGTCGGCCACGACGAAGGTCGTGTCGGCGGAGTACTGGGGTGACCCGTTCACCATGGGTGAGGGCCTCTACTGGAAGTAGCCCAGAAAGCCTTCCCAGGCGGCGGGTGAGACGGCGAACCGGGGACCCGTGGGGTTCTTCGAGTCGCGGACGTGGATGGTGGCCGGGCAACTGGCCACCTCTACGCAGTCGCCGCTGGAGCCACTGCTGTACGTCGACTTGCGCCAGTCGAGGGCGACTTCAACGCATGAATCTCCGGCGCCGCTGCTGTGACTGCTCTTGAACCAGGCCAGTTCGGGGGTGCTCATAGTGCTCCTCGCAGTCGCTCCAGCAGGCCCGTTGAATCCTCTGGAGTGAGGGCCTGCGAGCGCAGTTTCGCATACCGCATGTGGAGCGTGCTGACCACTTTGGGGTCAGAGATGAACTGGCCGCTCTCCTGCCCCTCGCAGTAGCCGAACCACCGGTTGGTGGGAGTCTCCAGCAGCTGAACGGGACCGTCCATCCCCGCATGAACTCCCCTCTTCAACGGGAGGATTTGCAGTTCCACGTTTCGCGGTGCGGCGCACTCCAACACGTGGTCAATCAGCTCACGGGTCACTTCCGCGCCGCCAGTGCACCGCTGGAAGATGTGCTCTTCCATGATGAAGCTGAACGCCGTATTGGGCCGGTCACGAAGAAGCTGCTGCCGTTCCTGGCGGGCCGCCAGCTGAGCCTCCACCTGAGCGTCGGCCAAGGGAGGCAACCGCTCCCCGAACAACGTCCGCGCGTACGCCTCCGTCTGCAACAGCCCCGGCACGAGCCGCGACTCGTACGTGTACAGGCTGATCGCCTCCTGTTCGAGGCGGGCCCAGCGGCGGAACCAGGTGGCCAGGCCGGGCTGGCGGTTGATGTGCTTCGCGGCCTTGCGGATCGCGCCGGTGTTGCCGAGGGCGGCTTCCGCCCGCTCGATGAACACGTCGTCGGGCATCCGCCGCCCCAACTCGATGGAGGCGACGGTGTGTTTGGAGTAGCCGACGAGCGGGGCGAAGTCCTCGCGGCTCAGGCCGGCGAATTCACGCAGGGCTTGCACCACCGCCCCGAACGTCCGCAGGCTGTCCGATGCGTCGGGTTCGCCGTCGTGTCCCTCGTGGTCCCAGGCCATCCCGGCCACCTCCCGGTGAGTGGATCTCCCCGCGTACAACTCACCCAGGGTTACGGGGTGTTGGCCGTACTGTCTACAGCGGGTGCGCGTACGCTCGCGGAGCGTACGCGCTCGATGCCTGGTGGCCGGGGTGCGCGGCCCGTCACGGTGGCCCCATGCACCCCGAAACGGAAGCTTCGCTCGCTCAACTGCCCACTACTGTACGTATGTTCAGACGTCGCGTTGCCGCCACTCGGCGGGGCGCTCGGCTCGCCCGACTGCTGTCGGTCCAACAGCTCGCAGAGTGGGGCGTACCCCGTGGGTCCGACGCGTCGGACACCGCCGCGCTGCTCGTGGCGGAGCTGGCCGCCAACGCCGTGGTGCACGCGGGGGTGCCGGGGAGAGCCTTCGAGTTGGGCCTTCTCTTGCGGGCAGGCGTCCTGCGCATCGAGGTGACGGACACGTGCGCGGACAAGCGCCCGGTGATCGCTCCTGCGCCGCCTCCCGACGCCGAGTCGGGACGCGGCCTGCTCCTCGTGGAGGCGCTGGCGGACCGGTGGGGGACGGTGGAGGGGGGTGCGCCTCGGAAGACGGTGTGGGTGGAGGTGGGGGGACCCTTCGGGGGCGCGTGATTCTCCTGCGGGCCGGCGGGGGCTGATCGCGCGGTTCCCCGCGCCCCTGAATGACCGGCACCCCCAACCCCTCCGGGCGTTTCGCGGAGCGTGGTACCCCCAAGGGGCGCGGGGAACCGCGCGACCAGCCACAGCCAGCCTGCAGACGAAAGAGGTCCGGGGCGAAGCCCCCGCTCGGGGTGCGAGGGCCTTGGCGTAGCGAGCGCAACGCGCCCGAGGTGACTTCATCAACCGGCGTCCAGCAAGTTCGTTGAGGCCCGATCTTCGGTGTTCCTGGCTTGGTTGTCCTCAAGCCCGACTACGAAGGAGCACCCCATGGGTGGACAGCACGGCGGAGGCACCGGGTCCGGGCAGGGCGGCAGCCAACAGGACGACGGCAGCAGCGGACGCGGTCACGGTGGAGGCGGCCAGGAGACGAGCGGCGGGAACAGCTCCGACGGCTCCGGCCCCGCGAAGAAGTAGCCGATGAACGCGCGCACGGAGGAGGCGGGCCCTTCGGGGCTCGCCTCCTCGCTCGCCGCTGCGGACGCACTGACTTCTGATTGGCTGCCGACATTCGAGGCGGTCCCCCGCGAGCTGTTCGTCCCTGGCCGCATCTGGCCGGGCATCGCGGACGGTACGCGACAGAACCCGCTGGTCGACCGCGCCGAGAACCCCGACGCGTGGTTCACGGCGGTGCACTCCGACATCCCCCTGACCACGCAGTGGGACGACGGCAGGCATACCGGGGACGGCCTGGGCACCACGCCCACGATCGGCCTCGGCCGGAGGACCACCCCGTCCGGCCTCGGTCCTGGACGGGGCTCCCCCGCGTACGAGTACGGAGGGCTACGCGTCCAGCGCCCCCCGCCACTCCGCGACCGCCTCCGCCGCCACCGGGGCCTCCCACCCGTGGGGGCGGGACGCGCCGCCGATGTGGACCGCGTCGATCCCCGCGCTGCGCAGCGCGGGCAGGTGGTCGAGGCGGAGGCCGCCGCCGACCAGGATGCGGGGCTCGTAGCCGGGCTCGGCCCCGCGGGCCGCCTCCGCGACCAGCGTCGAGAGGCCGTCGTCGACGCCCCCCGCCGCCCCCGCCGTCAGATACGTGTCGAGGCCCGGCAGCCCCGCGAGCTCCTTGCGCAGGGCGTCGCGGTCGGCGGCGCGGTCCATGGCCCGGTGGAACGTCCACCGGCACCCGTCCAGCTCCGCGAGCAGCGCCCGTACCGCCGCCATGTCCGGCGCGCCGGTCTCGTCGAGGAACCCGAGCACGAACTCGTCCGCGCCCTCCGCCCGCAGCGCCCGCGCGTCCCGTACGAGCGCGTCCACGTCGCCCGCCGCGAAGCCGTCCGCCAAGCGGAGCATCACGCGCAGCGGGATGTCCACGGCGGCGCGGATCGCCGCGAAGGTCTCCCGGGACGGGGTCAGGCCGTCGGCCGCCATGTCGGTGGCCAGCTCAAGCCGGTCCGCCCCGCCGGCCTGCGCCGCGATCGCGTCCGCCGCATCGAGGGCGATCACCTCAAGCAGTGCACGGTTGCTCATCTGACCCCAATTCCTCGGCTGCCGTACAGGTCGACAGGTCTAGTCCAATAACAGCCTACGCGTCGACCCGCCCGGCCGCATGGACGTGTAGGCCGAGGCGGCTGGATCGCATACCACCGAGGGGTATGCGATCTCACTCCACGAACCGCACCTCCGGCCACCGCCCCGACGCCCCGTCCAGCAGCCCGGCCGGGTCCCCGCCCCGCAGCCATCGGTCGAAGAAAGCCGATACGTACGCCTTCTGTGCGGCGACCGACCGCACGGGGTCGACGGTCCCCACGTTCTTGGTGATGACGGATGCCGGAAGCCCCAACCCCCGGACGATCTGCGGCACTTGAGACTGAAGGTCCGTGAAGGAGGCGTGGGCCGCGCCGGTGAGGGTCAGGTCGCGGTGCCAGCCCGTGCTGTGCTCCCAGGCCGCGCCCCACGAGGCCACGGTGTGGTGGTCGTCGCCGTCCATGCCCATGAGGAGGAGCGGCCGGTCGACGCCGTCGGTGGCGACCGTGGACGGATTGGACGGGTCGTCGTCGCGCTGCGTGTAGCCCATCACACCGTCCATGTTGAGCGCGGCCTTGAGTCGGCGGTCGTCGTGCATCGTCTGCGCGGCGGCGAAGCCGCCCGCGGACTGCCCGAACATCCCGATGGCGTCGAGGTCCAGCCGGGCCCCGAGTCCGCCGGGCAGGTGGGCGAGCCGGTCCAGTACGAAACGGGTGTCCGCGACCCGTACGTCCGCGACCTTCTTCAGGAACGCGACCACCTGCTCCGGCCCCGCCCGGCGGGCCCGCTCGAACTCGTCGAGCAGCACGGTCCGCTCCACCCGGCGCCCCGGGAACTCGACCGCCCCGGCGTCGTACGTGTGGTCGATCATCACCACCGCACAGCCGCGCGAGGCGAGTTCGTCGCAGAGGGTGGTGCCGAGGGTGCGGGGGTCGCCCGCGCCGGGCGAGTACAGCACGACGGGGAGGCACGTGCCGGTCGCGGGGGCGCCGGTGTACGCGTGGCTGCGGGTCGCCGCCCAGTCGACCTTGCCCGGGGGCAGGTCCTCGCCGAGCCCGTTGAACCGGTCGTACGCGGCGGCCGCGCCGGGTGTCATCTGCGGCGCCCGCCGATACCCGCGCACTTCCCCGGCCGGATACCGCACGCTCACCATCAACTCCCGGTACGCCCGCGCTCCCACCCACGGATCCCGCCGCCCCCGGTCCACGAGCCGCAACGCGACAGTGCCGACGGGGTGGGGGCCGGTGGGAGCGGGGAGGGACAGCCGGAGGCGGGCGGGGGCGGCGGTGGCGGGTCCGCCGACGAGGGTGGCGGCGGCGGAGAGGGCGGCGGCGGACAGGACGGCTCGACGGGTGGGCGCGATCATGCCTTCGACTGTCCCAGTCCCCAGGCCCGCCCCCAATCGGGCAGGCCCCCGTATCGGCCTTCGGGTTAGCCCGAACGAACCTTCACCTGCGGGCCGGTGGGAGCCGTTTCAGGATGCGTGGTCGGCTGCGGGCCGGTGGGGGCTGGCCGCGCAGTTCCCCGCGTCGCCCGTCCAGGGGTGCGTGTCCATTCCCTGCGGGCCGGTGGGGGCTGGCCGCGCAGTTCCCCGCGCCCCTGAGGGGGATGGGGTGTAGCCACAATGCGAGCCCCGGCGGCGGAAATTCAGCCCCTGGAGGTCCCCCCTGGACGAAGTCCTTGGGGGAGTTTGAGAAGCGGGGTCCGGGGCGGAGCCCCGAAGCGGGGTGCCGGGGCGCAGCCCCAGCGCGGGGGTGCCGGGGGCGCAGCCCCAGCGCGGGGGTACCGGGGGCGCAGCCCCAGCGCGGGGGTACCGGGGGCGCAGCCCCAGCGCGGGGGTACCGGGGGCGAAGCCCCTCGGGAAACCCACCTCCCCCCACCACCCACCCCCGGAGGGTTCAGGGAAGGGGCGGGGTGGGGGATGACTACGCTCACCCCATGGCCGACCTCGACGACCTCCGTACCCGCTGGACCCGCACCCTCACCGCCGCCCGCCAAGGGCCCGGCCCCGACCCCGCCCCCTACGCCGACCGCCTCCTCGCCCAATGGGCCGAGCCGCAGCGCAAGTACCACACCGTCGACCACCTCACCGCCGTGCTGCGCCACATCGACACCCTCGCCGACCACGCCGGGGACCCCGAACTCGTACGTCTCGCCGCCTGGTTCCACGACGCCGTGTACCGCCCGGACCGCTCCGAGAACGAGGAGCGCAGCGCGGCACAGGCCGAGCGCGCCCTCCCCGAGGCCGGGTTGAGCCAGGACGGCACCGCCGAGGTCGCCCGGCTCGTACGCCTCACCGTCACCCACGACCCCCACGAGGGCGACACGAACGGCGAGGTCCTGTGCGACGCCGATCTGGCGGTGCTCGCCGGGGACCCGGAGGAGTACGCCGCGTACGCCGCCGCCGTCCACGAGGAGTACGCCTTCGTCCCCGACGACACCTTCCGCACCGGCCGCGCGGCCGTCCTGCGCCAGCTCCTGGACCTGCCGAGGCTGTTCCGTACGCCCTACGGCGCCAAGGAGTGGGAGGCACGGGCGCGCGAGAACCTCACGGCGGAGCTGGAGCTGCTCACGGCGTGAGTCATTGCTGCGCCCCTCACCCGCAAGCTCCCCGAGACGTTCGGCAAGCCGCTGGACACGTCCGTCTTCCCGCACTGACGAGGCCTACGCCGGCCGCCCCTTCGGCCGCCTCAGCCCCGCCCCCGTAAGCCTCCGCACCAGCTCCTTGGAGCCGATCTCCACCGCCCCGGCCCGTACCGCGTCCGCGTACCGGGACTCCGGTACGTCGTAGTGGTCGCGCTCAAAGGCGCGCGGCGGGCAGCCGACGGCGGCCGCGAAGGCGTGGAGTTCGTCGTACGAGACGTCGCTGATCAGGTGCGACCACAGGCGGCCGTGGCCCGGCCAGGTCGGGGGGTCGATGTAGACCGTCATGCGAGGGGGCCCGTGCCCAGGCCGCCGACCGGGGCCACCCTCACGCCCGCCTTGCCGCAGACCCAGTGCGGGTCGGGGCCGAGCTCGGGCTCGACGTCCAGCGCATGCGGGTCCCCGGCGTCGCACACCGGGCAGATGGGCCAGCGTCCGTACTTCTCCAGGAGCGCGTCCTGCACGTCCTGGGCGACAAGCCCGGCCACGTACTCCATACCGTCCGGCCACTGCTCCACCCACCAGCGGCGGTGCGTCACCGCGTCCTCGACCAGCGAGACCACATCGGCCTGGGCCACGTCGCGCGCGGCCAGATCCGCCAGCACGAGGGCGCGTGCGGCGTGCAGGGACTGCTCCAGGGGATCGACGTCGTCCATGCAGCCATTGTCACCCCTTCGGCCCCCTATGCCCGTCCCCCGGTCGGTCGAAGGGTTGACCACGGCCCACCTGCGAAAATATCTTTCAAGGGTGACTCGTGACGTGAAGGAAATTTTCCTCGGCGACGCCACCCCGCCGGCCCCCGCCGCCCTCGCCGCCAAGGTCCGCACCCTCGCGCCGTCCATGACCCGCTCGATGCAGCGCGTCGCCGAGGCCGTCGCCCAGGACCCGGCCGGGTGCGCCGCCCTCACCGTCACCGGACTCGCCGAGCTCACCGGCACCAGCGAGGCCACCGTGGTCCGCACCGCCCGCCTCCTCGGCTACCCGGGCTACCGCGATCTGCGCCTCGCGCTCGCCGGGCTGGCCGCCCAGCAGCAGTCGGGGCGCGCCCCGGCCGTCACCGCCGACATCGCCGTGGACGATCCGATCGCCGACGTCGTCGCCAAGCTCGCCTACGACGAGCAGCAGACCCTCGCCGACACCGCCGCCGCGCTCGACACCGTCCAGCTCGGCGCCGCCGTCACCGCCCTCGCACAGGCCCGCCGGGTCGACATCTACGGCGTCGGGGCCTCCTCGCTCGTCGGCCAGGACCTCGCCCAGAAGCTGCTGCGGATCGGGCTCATCGCGCACGCCCACACCGACCCGCACCTCGCCGTCACCAACGCCGTGCAGCTGCGGTCGGGGGACGCCGCCGTCGCCATCACCCACTCCGGCTCGACCGGCGACGTCATCGAGCCGCTGCGCGTCGCCTTCGACCGGGGCGCCACCACCATCGCCATCACCGGCCGTCCCGACGGCCCCGTCTCCCAGTACGCCGACCACATACTGACCACCTCGACCGCCCGCGAGAGTGAGCTGCGCCCGGCCGCGATGTCGTCCCGGACGAGTCAACTCCTCGTCGTGGACTGCCTGTTCATCGGCGTCGCCCAGCGCACGTACGAGACGGCCGCCCCCGCGCTCGCCGCCTCCTACGAGGCGCTCGCCCACCGCCACAGCCCGCGCACCCGCTGACCCCGGGCGCCCTCGCACACGTACGGAAAGAGCAGCGCTCCCATGACTTCGACGTACGGGGAACTCCGCGCCCAGCTGGCCGCGTTGACCACCGAGGCGTTCCGTCCCGAGCTCGCCGACATCGACCGGCTGCCGACCGCCGAGATCGCCCGCATCATGAACGGCGAGGACGCCACGGTCCCCGCCGCCGTCGCCGCGCAGCTGCCGCGGATCGCCGCCGCCATCGACGCCACCGCCGAGCGGATGGCCCGGGGCGGGCGGCTGGTCTACGCGGGTGCGGGCACCGCCGGGCGGCTCGGCGTCCTGGACGCCAGCGAGTGCCCGCCCACCTTCAACACCGACCCCTCCCAGGTCGTCGGGCTGATCGCGGGCGGGCCTGCGGCCATCGCCACGTCCGTCGAAGGGGCCGAGGACTCGAAGGAGCTGGCGGCGGGTGATCTGGACGGGCTCGGGCTCACCGCGCTCGACACCGTCGTCGGTGTCTCCGCCTCCGGCCGCACCCCGTACGCAGTCGGCGCCGTGGAACACGCCCGTGCGCGCGGGGCGTTGACGATCGGCCTGGCCTGCAACGCCGGGTCCGCCCTGGCCGCCGCCGCCGAGCACGGCATCGAGGTCGTGGTCGGGCCGGAGCTGCTGACCGGCTCCACCCGGCTCAAGTCCGGCACCGCCCAGAAGCTCGTCCTCAACATGATCTCGACGATCACGATGATCCGGCTCGGCAAGACGTACGGGAACCTCATGGTCGACGTACGGGCCTCCAACGAGAAGCTGCGGGCCCGCTCGCGGCGGATCGTCTCGCTCGCGACGGGCGCGGGCGAGAAGGACATCGAGGCGGCCCTCGTGGCCGCCGACGGCGAGGTGAAGACGGCGATCCTGATGCTCCTCGCGGACGTGGACGCGCCCACGGCGACACGCCGCCTGGAGCGGGCGGACGGCCATCTGCGCACGGCGCTGACGTAGCCGCGCGGCAGCTCCCGTACGCGGCCGGCGGCAGCTCCCGTAGGCAGCCTCTCGCCCCGAGCCGGGGCGGCAACTCCCGTACGTCGACACCGTCTTACGCTCTCGTCATGAGCCCGTCCGACCGCGAACCCGAACCCGTCTTCACCCGCATCAACGGCCGCTTCGCCTACAACCCCGCCAACCCCGTCGGCCTCACCCTCATCCTCCTCACCCTGGTCTTCGTCGGCGTCGCCATGTACGTCGTGAACGACCAGACCCACTGGAGCGAAGGCGAACTGCGGGACGTCGCCCACCAGGCGGCGCACGATCTGGACGACACGACCCAGCTCAACATCGATCCGTCGCAGAGGTTCTCCGGCTACGACTACGCGCGGACGATCGAGGACGCCATGAAGAACACCGGCGCGGGCCAGTGGTTCGCCGACCCGATCGTGCTGCGCAGCCACGGCACGGACCCGGCGGCGTACGACATCACCGGCTCCGGCACCCACGCGGCGTTCTGCATGCACCTCACCGTCAGCCCGTTCGGCGGCGGGAAGGCGGTGATCAGGGCCCGGGTCACGGACGGCACCTGCTGACCCCGCCCCGGCCGCCCCCGGACACGCCGGAGGGCGGCACCCCTGCGAACAGGAGTGCCGCCCTCGGCGTACAGCGTTATGGAGCCACCGATCCCTGAGGGGATCAGAAGTCCATGTCACCGCCCGGCATGCCGCCCGGAGCGGCCGCAGAGGCCTTCTCCGGCTTGTCGGCGATGACGGCCTCGGTGGTGAGGAACAGCGCGGCGATCGACGCGGCGTTCTGCAGCGCGGAACGCGTCACCTTCGCCGGGTCGATGATGCCCTCGGCGATCATGTCGACGTACTCGCCGGTCGCGGCGTTCAGGCCGTGACCGATCGGAAGGTTGCGCACCTTCTCGACGACGACGCCGCCCTCAAGACCACCGTTGACGGCGATCTGCTTCAGCGGGGCCTCCAGGGCGAGCTTCACGGCGTTGGCGCCGGTCGCCTCGTCACCCGACAGGTCCAGCTTCTCGAAGACCGAGGAGGCCTGCAGCAGGGCCACGCCACCACCGGCGACGATGCCCTCCTCGACGGCCGCCTTCGCGTTGCGAACGGCGTCCTCGATGCGGTGCTTGCGCTCCTTGAGCTCCACCTCGGTGGCGGCGCCGGCCTTGATGACGGCCACGCCGCCGGCCAGCTTCGCCAGACGCTCCTGGAGCTTCTCGCGGTCGTAGTCCGAGTCCGAGTTCTCGATCTCGGCACGGATCTGGTTGACCCGGCCCGCGACCTGCTCGCTGTCGCCGGAGCCGTCCACGATCGTGGTCTCGTCCTTGGTGATGACGACCTTGCGGGCGCGGCCCAGCAGGTCGAGACCCGCGTTCTCCAGCTTGAGGCCGACCTCCTCGGAGATGACCGTGCCGCCGGTGAGGATGGCGATGTCGTTCAGCATCGCCTTGCGGCGGTCGCCGAAGCCCGGGGCCTTGACGGCCACGGACTTGAAGGTGCCACGGATCTTGTTCACGACCAGGGTCGAGAGGGCCTCGCCCTCGACGTCCTCGGCGATGATCAGGAGCGGCTTGCCCGACTGCATGACCTTCTCAAGGAGCGGCAGCAGGTCCTTGACCGAGCCGATCTTCGAGTTGACGATCAGGATGTACGGGTCGTCGAGCGCGGCTTCCATGCGCTCCATGTCGGTCGCGAAGTACGCCGAGATGTAGCCCTTGTCGAAGCGCATGCCCTCGGTGAGCTCAAGCTCCAGACCGAAGGTCTGGGACTCCTCGACCGTGATGACGCCTTCCTTGCCGACCTTGTCCATCGCCTCGGCGATGAGCTCGCCGATCTGGGTGTCGGCGGCGGAGATGGAGGCCGTCGAAGCGATCTGCTCCTTGGTCTCGACATCCTTCGCCTGCTCCAGCAGCGCACCGGAGACGGCCTCGACGGCCTTCTCGATGCCGCGCTTCAGAGCCATCGGGTTGGCGCCGGCGGCCACGTTGCGCAGACCCTCGCGGACGAGAGCCTGGGCGAGGACGGTCGCGGTGGTCGTACCGTCACCGGCGACGTCGTCCGTCTTCTTGGCGACTTCCTTGACCAGCTCGGCGCCGATCTTCTCGTACGGGTCCTCGAGCTCGATCTCCTTGGCGATGGAAACACCATCGTTGGTGATCGTGGGGGCGCCCCACTTCTTCTCGAGGACGACGTTGCGGCCCTTGGGGCCAAGGGTGACCTTGACGGCGTCGGCGAGCTGGTTCATCCCGCGCTCGAGACCGCGCCGTGCCTCCTCGTCGAACGCGATGATCTTGGCCATGTGAAGTGGTCCTCCCGGACAGGGGTGGATTCTCCGGATCGAGCAAGCGCCCGCGACGGACGGCCTGCGCGCCTTGTGGTTCCTTACCCCACGCGGCTCGCGGACCTCACCGACCCGATCCTGGTTCTGTCACTCTCACTCGGAGAGTGCTAACGCCAATGATTAGCACTCGACCCAGGAGAGTGCAAGGCCGTCCCACCGTCCCGGCCGGGTCCCGGACACCTCCGCGCCGACCCCCGGGCCCGGACGCGCACGTGGGGCCCGCATCCATTTACAGAGGATGCGGGCCCCACGTGCGTGAGTGCGTCGGTGGCCGATCGCGCCGAGATCAGACGGCGAGCTTGACCATGTCCGCCTGCGGACCCTTCTGGCCCTGCGAGATCTCGAACTCGACTCGCTGACCTTCTTCAAGGGTGCGGTACCCGTCCATCTGGATCGCGCTGTAGTGGACGAAAACATCCGCACCACCGTCGACCGCGATGAAGCCGTACCCCTTCTCCGCGTTGAACCACTTGACGGTGCCCTGAGCCATGCCTAACTCCCCTATTACTGGCCCTTGCACGGGACCGCACTTCGCGGACCCGGGTCAGACCTCCACCCTCCGACAGGAGAGGGTGTGCGCCGGAACGCGTCGACCGCGGCTGAATGTATCTGCCCAACTGCCCTCTGCAACAGGTCAATCGGACGAGAATTCCGGGCAGGGGTGAAGAGCGGAATGCCGCGAAATTCAGCATTCCGGGGCAAGTCGGGCCGGGCAAAGCGCACTTAAGGAGCAATATGCTCGAACACTTTGACTGCTTCTCGACGCCGGTTCGTCGCGTTCTCATATGCACGTGGCACGCGCAACGAAGGGGACTTCCCCACTGTACCGCGCTCAACCACACTGAATTGCCCCCTCCGCTTAGCTTGCGGAGGGGGCAATTCAGGTAACTGTGCGTGTGACGCGCCTATGTCCAGCAGCCGTCGGCACTTTGCTCGACGGTCAGCCTCCGGCGACGGCCGGAATGATCGAGACGCCCGCGCCGTCCGGCGTCGCCGTCTCCAGGCCCTGCTCGAAGCGGACGTCGTCGTCGTTGACGTACACGTTGACGAAGCGGCGCAGCTTGCCCTGGTCGTCCAGCACCCGGGCGGCGATCCCGGCGTGGTTCTTCTCCAGGTCGGCGATGACCTCGGCGAGGGTGCCACCCTCGGCCGCGACCTCGGACTTGCCGCCGGTGTACGTACGGAGAATGGTGGGGATGCGGACGTTGACGCTCATGTCTTCTGCCTTCCGTGCTCTCGAGACGATGGGGGTCCCTCCCTGCTCCTTAAGAGCTTGGGGGAGGTCAGCCGGCCAGGCCGGCACCGCGGAACGCGTCCAGGCTCGGGCGGATGGTCGCGGACGGTCCAGTGGTCGGCGCCACCGCGTCCAGGGTCTTGAGACCGTCACCCGTGTTGAGGACGACAGTAGTCAGGGTCGGGTCCAGGAGCCCGTTCTCGATGAGCTTCCGTGTGACGCCGACCGTCACGCCGCCCGCCGTCTCGGCGAAGATGCCCTCGGTCCGGGCGAGCAGCTTGATCGCGTCCACGACCTGCTCGTCGTTCACGTCCTCCACCGCGCCGCCGGTGCGCCGGGCGATGTCCAGGACGTACGGGCCGTCCGCCGGGTTGCCGATGGCCAGCGACTTGGCGATGGTGTCCGGCTTCTGCGGCCGTACGACGTCGTGGCCCGCCTTGAAGGCGGTGGATACCGGAGAGCAGCCCTCCGCCTGAGCGCCGAAGATCTTGTACGGCTTGTCCTCGACCAGGCCCAGCTTGATCAGCTCCTGGAGACCCTTGTCGATCTTGGTGAGCTGGGAGCCGGAGGCGATCGGGATGACGATCTGGTCCGGGAGCCGCCAGCCGAGCTGTTCGCAGATCTCGTACGCCAGCGTCTTGGAGCCCTCGCCGTAGTACGGGCGCAGGTTCACGTTCACAAAGCCCCAGCCCTCGCCGAGCGGGTCCCCGATGAGTTCCGAGCAGAAGCGGTTGACGTCGTCGTAGTTGCCCTCGATGCCGACCAGCTCGCCGCCGTACACCGCGGCCATGACGACCTTGCCCTGCTCCAGGTCGTGCGGGATGAACACGCAGGAGCGGAAGCCCGCCCGGGCGGCGGCCGCGCCGACCGCGCCCGCGAGGTTGCCGGTGGAGGAGCAGGAGAGCGTGGTGAAGCCGAAGGCGCGGGCGGCCTCGACGGCGATGGCGACGACGCGGTCCTTGAAGGAGTGCGTCGGGTTGCCGGAGTCGTCCTTGACGTAGAGGCCGCCGGTGACGCCCAGCTCACGGGCGAGATTGTCGGCCTTGACGAGCTTGGTGAATCCCGGATTCAGGTTGGGCTTTTCAGCCACATTGGCCGGAACAGGCAGCAGCGGCGCATAGCGCCAGATGTTCTCCGGGCCCGCTTCGATACGCTTGCGCAGCGCCTCGGGGTCGCCCGTCGGAAGGTCGTACGCGACTTCGAGCGGCCCGAAACAAAGGGCGCAGGCGAAGATCGGGCCGAGGTCGAACCGCTCGCCGCATTCCCGGCAGGAAAGCGCGACGGCGGGACCGAGGTTCACAGTGGTGGCGGCATTGGCGGTGTTGGCGGTGTTGTCAACGGTGTGCACAGCCATGATGGCGAGGCCCTTTCTCCTCATCTTCCCCATGGCGCATTTCGCCATGAGACGGAATTGGCACCTTCCCCACCGTGACCTCGCGGTCGGCAGGAGGGTTGCCGGGACTTCAACGGGCCGTTCCCTCAGTCCCTCTGGATGAGCGCTGTGGCACTGGGTCCAGGACCCAGGCATTTGTTCGCGCGACGACCCCCGACATGCGACGGTCATCCGCGTTGTTCAAGACTGTAACCGAAGGCCCGGACGGTTGAGATAGTCGTCCGAACCGCGAGATGGATCACACGAGAACCGCACAAGGAGGCTTCCGATCGTGCTGGAAGAGGTGGAGCGCTGGCTGAGCAGGCGTTCCTGGTCGGCGGCCGACCGCCCGCTGGACGGGATCCTGGCCGCCAAGCGCCGCAGCGCCACCACGGTCAGCGTCGTCCTGCCGGCGCTCGACGAGGAGGCCACGGTCGGGCAGATCGTCGCCGCGATCCGGCGCGAGCTGATGACCGCCGCCGTGCCCCTGGTGGACGAGCTGGTGGTGATCGACTCCGGCTCCACCGACCGTACGGCCGAGGTCGCCGCCGCCGCGGGCGCCCGCGTGGTGCACCGGGACGCGATCCTGCCCCGGATACCCGCCCTGCCCGGCAAGGGCGAGGTCCTGTGGCGCTCCCTGCTGGTCACCACGGGTGACATCGTCTGCTTCATCGACGCGGACCTGAGGGACTTCGACCCGGCCTTCGTCTCCGGGATCGTCGGCCCGCTCCTGACCGACGCGGACGTGGACTTCGTCAAGGCGATGTACGACCGGCCGTTCGGCAACGCCCCAGGTCAGGGCGGCCGGGTCACCGAACTCGTGGCCCGGCCCCTGCTCAACCTCCACTGGCCGCAGCTGGCCGGGTTCGTCCAGCCGCTGGGCGGCGAGTACGCGGCCCGGCGCTCGCTCCTGGAGCGGCTGCCGTTCCCCGTCGGTTACGGAGTGGAGCTGGGACTGCTCGTCGACGCGCTGCACACGGTGGGCCTGGACGCGCTGGCCCAGGTCGACGTGGGCGTGCGCAAACACCGCCACCAGGACGGCCAGGCGCTCGGCCGGATGGCGGCGGCGATCTACCGCACCGCCCAACTCCGCCTCTCCCGGGCCCACTTGGTGCGCCCGTCGCTGACCCAGTTCGAGCGGGGCGAGGACGGATTCGTCCCGCGCACGTACGCGGTGGACACCGAGGAGCGGCCGCCGATGCGTGAGATCGGCGAGTACGCGGTGCATCGGGCGGCGTAAGCGGGCGCGACCATCGGAGGTCCGCGCCTCCATTCGTACGTTTGAGGCAATCCGCTACGGGCTAGGTTCGTCTCCATGGTCTCCGCGCGCGCTGCCCAGGTCACTGCCCAGGTCCTCGTCGCCTCCAACCGCGGCCCGGTCTCGTACACCCTCGACGCCGACGGGACGCTCACGCCCCGCCGCGGCGGCGGCGGCCTGGTCTCGGGCCTCTCCGCGATCGGCTCCGAGGCGGACACCCTGTGGGTGTGCTCGGCGCTCGGCGACGGCGACCGTGAGGCCGTGCGGCGCGGAGTGGGCGAGGCGGGCGTGCGGATGCTCGACATCGACGCGGGGGTGCACGCGGACGCGTACAACGGCATCGCGAACTCGGTGCTGTGGTTCGTCCACCACATGCTGTACCAGACGCCTCTGGAGCCGGTCTTCGACGCCGAGTTCCGGCGCCAGTGGGGTGCGTACGAGGCGTACAACCGCTCATTCGCGCAGGCGCTGGCGGAGGAGGCGGCCGAGGGGGCCTCGGTGGTGGTCCAGGACTACCACCTGGCGCTGGTGCCGGGCATGCTCCGGGAGCTCCGCCCCGACCTGCGGATCGGCCACTTCTCGCACACGCCGTGGGCGCCGCCGGAGTACTTCCGGATGCTGCCGGACGACGTGGCCCGGCAACTGCTGCGCGGGATGCTCGGCGCGGACCGACTTGGCTTCCTGACGCACCGCTGGGCGGACGCGTTCACACGCTGCTGCGGGGAGGTGCTGGGCGGGACGGGCACCACCCGGATCGGGGTGCACGGGCTCGGCGCGGACCCGGAGTTCCTGCGGCGGCGTGCGCACGAGCCGGACGTGGACGAGCGTCTGGCCACACTGCGTGAGCAGATCGGGCCGGACCGCAAGACGATCGTACGGGTGGACCGGACGGAGCTCTCGAAGAACATCGTGCGGGGCCTGCTGGCGTACCGGCAGCTGCTCGCCGACCACCCGGAGTGGCGGGAGCGGGTGGTGCACGTGGCGTTCGCGTACCCGTCGCGACAGGACCTGGCGGTGTACCGGGACTACACGGCGGAGGTGGCCCGGACGGCCGCCGCCATCAACCAGGCGTACGGTACGCCTGGTTGGACTCCGGTCCTCCTCCACGTCGAGGACGACTTCGCGCGCTCGCTGGCGGCGTACCGGCTGGCGGACGTGGCCCTGGTGAACCCCATCCGGGACGGCATGAACCTGGTGGCCAAGGAGGTCCCCGTGGTCTCGGACGAGGGCTGCGCGCTGGTCCTGTCCCGGGAGGCGGGGGCGTACGAGGAGCTGCGCGAGGATGCGGTGTCGGTGAACCCGTACGACGTGGTGGGCACGGCGGCTGCGCTGCACGAGGCGCTGTCCATGCCGCGGTCGGAGCGGGTGGAGCGCACGAAGCGGCTTGCCGCGGCGGCGACGGCGTTGCCGCCGCAGCAGTGGTTCCTGGCCCAGCTGAACGCGCTGCGCGAGCGGTAGTTTCCCCCACCCCGCCCGTTCCCTTGACCCTCCGGGGGTGGGTGGGTGGTCGAGGTGGTCTCCCGGGGGCTGCGCCCCCGGACCCCTTTGCGGGGCCTGCGGCCCCTGCACCCCGCTCACGGGGGCTCCGCCCCCGATACCCCCGCCGGGGCTGCGCCCCCGCCCCCGCTTCGGGGCTCCGCCCCGGACCCCGCTCCTCAAACTCCCCCAAGGACTTCGCCCAGAGAGGACCCCCAGGGGCTGAATTTCGCGCCGCCGGGGCTGGATTCGGCCGGGCCCCCTTCTGCCTTCAGGGGCGCGGGGAACTGCGCGACCAGCCACAGACGAACCGCAGACGAACCCCCGCCCCCCGGGAGGGCTCCGTGGGGAACTGCGCGACCAGCCACACCCAGCCCGCAGACGAACACGGGGCCGGGGGCGCAGCCCCCCGGGAAACTAGCCTCACCCCCTCACCCCCACCCACCCCCGGAGGCCACGCGGCGGAGCCGCACATGTCACAGCGGGAAGGGGCGGAGTGGGGCCACTAAAGGCGGTCCGCCAGGGCCGTCAGGAACTCCACCACACCCCCCGGCCCCGCCACCGACACATCCGCGCGTTCCGACACGTCCGGCACCTCCGACGACCCGCTGCACACCAGCAGCCCCGGCACCCCGTCCGAGCGGAGTTTCTCCACCGCGGCGAACGCGGGCAGATCACCCAGGTCGTCACCCGCGTACAGCACGGACCCCGCCCCCACCTCCCGCAGGTACTCCGCCAGCGCCACCCCCTTGTCCATGCCGGGGGGCCGCAGCTCCAGGACCATGCGGCCGGGCTCCAGGATGAGGCCGTGCCGGGTGGCGAGGGCCGCGAGGGGGTCCCGCAGCGCGGCGTACGCGGCCGAAGGGTCCGTGGCGCGCCGCGTGTGGACCGCGACCGCCTGCCCCTTCTCCTCGATCCACGTACCCCGCCAGGCCCCGTGCGCATCCAGCACCCCCGGCAGCTCGGCCCGCGCGGCGGTGACGCCGGGGTGCGGCGCGGGAGCGGACACCGTCCCGGTCACCGCGTCCCAGCGCTCGGCGCCGTAGTGACCGAGGACCACCAGGTGCTCCAGGCCGGGAACGCCCGCGAAGCCCCCGTACCGTACGGCCACGCCCGCCGACCGCCCCGTGATCACCGCGACCGAGGCGACCTTCGGGGCCAGGGAGGCGAGGGCGGGAACGGCGCCGGGGTGGGCGCGCGCCAGCTCGGGGTCGGGGACGATCTCGGCCAGCGTGCCGTCGAAGTCGAGGGCGATCACGGCCCGCTCGGGCGCGGCCAGGATCGCGGCCAGCGCCTCGCGCCCGGCGGAGGTGGCAGGGGTCGGCAGGGGGTGTGGTTGGCTGCCCATGGCACGACCCTAGCGGCGCGGGCCGGATCACAGCCATGGCCGGAGGGCAATCAACCTCGGCGTTCGCGCTGGGCTTCGCGTATCCGGCGCAGGCGGTTCACCGTGACGGGGTCGTGGGCCAGCGCCCGCTCGTCGTCGAGCAGGGCGTTGAGGAGCTGGTAGTAGTGCGTCGGCGAGATCCCCAGCTGCTCGCGCACGGCCCGCTCCTTGGCCCCGGGCCCGGCCCAGGACCGCCGCTCGATGGCCAGTACGGCCCGGGCCCGCTCGCTCAGCCCACCCTCGTCGTGGTCAGTCATACAAGCCAACGTATAGCCGACGCGTGACAACCCGCCCGGCTCCGTTCGTCTGCGGGCCGGTGGGGGCTGGTAGTGCCCACGGCGCGAGCAACCCACCACTCAGCCGCAGACGAACCCCGGGCCGACTACTCCGCGTTCTCCGCCTCCGTGGCGACCTTCGCGATCCCTTCGAGCACGGACCGCGGGTCCCCCTCCGGGGACACCGCCCCGCCGATCCGCTTCTTGACCGTCTCGCTCACCTTCGGCCACGACGTCTTGCCGACGGGCGGCAGCTCCGACGTCGGCAGCGCGGCCAGGAACTCCTTGAGCTCCGGGTGCTTGCCGTTGCTCTGCATGGTCTGCGACGCCGTACGGGTCGCGGGCAGCAGGTCGTACTTGTCAGCGAAGGCCAGCACGTTCTGGTCGTTGAACGCGAAGTCGAGGAACTTCCCGATCTGCTCGCGGTGGCCGTTCTGCTTGAAGCCCATGATCCAGTCGGCCACGCCCATCGTCGCCTTGGCCTTGCCCTCGGTGCCGGGCAGCGGGACCATCCCGTACTTCACGCCCTTCTTCTTGGCCTGCTCCATCAGCGAAGGGTGCCCGTTGAGCATGCCGACCTCGCCCTTGGCGAACGAGTCGAAGGCCGCCTGCCGGTTCAGCTTCCCCGGCGCGACGGGCCCGGTCAGGCCCTCCTCGACCAGGTTCTTCTTCAGCCAGTTGAGGGTCTTGATGTTCTCGGGCGAGTCGATGTCGTACCCGGAGACCTGGTTGACGTACGAGCCGCCGCCGCTCAGCAGCCACATCATCGTCTCGGCCTGCGCCTCCTCGCTGCCCAGCGGCAGCGCGAAGGGGGTCTTGACCCCCTTGGCCTTCAGCGCCTTCGCGTCGGCCTCCAGCTGCGCCCACGTCTGCGGCGGCTTGATGTGCGCCTTGTCGAAGAGCGACTGGTTGTAGAACAGCAGGCGCGTGGAGGCGACGAAGGGGATACCGTACTGGACGCGCTTCACCTCACCCGCGTCCGCCAGCGGCGCCAGGAAGTTCGCCTGGACGGGGATGGAGAGCAACTGGTCGACGGAGTAGAGCTTGCCGCCGGCGGCGTAGTCGGAGTACCCGCCGATCTGCGCGATGTCGGGGGCGTTGCCCGCCTTCACCAGCTCGGCGACCTTGGCGTCGACGACGTCCCACGAGTAGACGGAGACGTCGACCTTGATGCCGGGGTTCTTCTTCTCGAAGTCGTCGGCGACGTCGTGCCAGTACGCCTTCGTGCTGCTGCCGCCCGCGATGTCGTAGTCGGCGGCGACCAGCTTGAGGGTGACGCTGCCGGAGCCGCTGTCGCTGCCGCAGCCGGTGAGGCCCGCAGCCATCCCCAGTGCGGCGACCGCCGCCGTCAGACCGTTCCCCAAGCTCTTAAAGAGCAGGGGAGACCCCATCCGCCGCTGCTGCACGTGCTCTGTCCCACCCTCGTTGTTCGCCAGTCCGTCCCCCGTGAACGTTCTGTTCGCAACGTCCTGTCTACATGAGCTGCGATCTTCCCTTGCGGCCGGGGCTGAGGTCTACACCAGTTGGATATCACTTGCGCAACTTCTGCCGCCGCCGCCCCACCCGTACGGCCGTACTCCGGGCGGCACTTGGGAAAACGCTTACCCGCCGCCCGGTGAGTGGACTAGACCTTTCATGGGTGAACGCGCGAGACTGTCCCCCGTGAGACACGTCATCGCCCTGGATGTGGGCGGCACCGGGATGAAAGCCGCCCTCATCGGGGTGGACGGCGGGCTGCTGTACGAGGCGCGCAGGCCCACCGGCCGCGAGCGCGGCCCCGAGGCCGTCGTCGAGACCATCCTCGACTTCGCCGCCGAGCTGCGCGCGTACGGCGAGGAGCACCTCGGCGAGAGCGCCGTCGCTGCCGGAGTCGCCGTGCCCGGCATCGTGGACGCCGAGAGCGGCATCGCGGTCTACGCGGCCAACCTGGGCTGGCGCGACGTCCCCATGCGGCGGCTGCTGAGCGAGCGGCTCGACGGCGTGCCCGTCGCCCTCGGCCACGACGTACGCACCGGCGGCCTCGCCGAGGGCCGGATCGGCGCGGGCAAGGGCGCCGACCGCTTCCTGTTCATCCCGCTCGGCACCGGCATCGCCGGGGCCATCGGCATCGACGGCCGCATCGAGCCCGGCGCCCACGGCTACGCGGGCGAGATCGGGCACATCGTGGTGCGACCCGGCGGCATCCCCTGCGGCTGCGGCCAGCGCGGCTGCCTGGAGCGCCTCGCCTCCGCCTCCGCCGTCACCCAGGCGTGGGCCGAGGCCAGCGGCGACCCGGACGCGGACGCGGCCGACTGCGCCAAGGCCGTCGAGTCCGGCGACCCCGGGGCGGCCGCCGTGTGGCAGAACGCCGTCGACGCGCTCGCGGACGGCCTGGTCACCGCGCTCACCCTGCTCGACCCCCGCACCCTGATCATCGGTGGCGGACTCGCCGAAGCGGGGGAAACCCTGTTCGTACCGCTGCGGGCGGCCGTAGAGGAGCGCGTCACGTTCCAGAAGCTGCCCGCGATCGTCCCGGCGGCCCTCGGCGACACGGCGGGCTGCCTGGGCGCGGGCCTGCTCGCCTGGGACCTGCTCGACACCACCGGCACCGCATCCGCACCCGCTTCCGGCCCCCACTCCTCTCCCGGCACCGACGCCGGCACCACCCACTCCACGGAGGTAACCGCCTGATGGCCACCAGCAAGGTTCTCTCCGGCGCTCGCGTCGTCCTGCCGACCGGGGTCGTCGAGAACGGACGCGTGATCGTCGAGGGCGGGAAGATCGCCGGAAGCGCGCCCGAGGCCGCCGAGCGCGTCGACCTCACCGGCCACTGGGTCGTGCCCGGCTTCGTCGACATGCACGTGCACGGCGGCGGCGGCGCCTCCTTCACCAACGGCACGGTCGACGACGTCCTCAAGGGCGTCCACACCCACCGTCTGCACGGCACCACCACCATGGTCGCCTCCACCGTCACCGGCGAGATGGACTTCCTGGCCCAGCGGGCCGGGCTGCTCTCCGAGCTGGTCGAGCAGGGCGACCTGGCGGGCATCCACTTCGAGGGCCCGTTCATCTCGCCGTGCCGCAAGGGCGCCCACAGCGAGGACCTGCTGCGCCACCCGGACCCGGCCGAGGTCCGCAAGCTGATGGACGCGGCCCGGGGCACCGCCAAGATGTTCACGCTCGCCACCGAGCTCCCCGGCGGCCTCGACTCCGTACGCCTGCTCGCCGAGCACGGCGTGATCGCCGCCATCGGCCACACCGACGCCACGTACGAGCAGACCGTCGAGGCGATCGACGCGGGCGCCACCGTCGCCACCCACCTCTACAACGCGATGCCCGCCCTCGGCCACCGCGCGCCCGGCCCGATCGCCGCCCTTCTGGAGGACGAGCGGATCACCGTCGAGCTGATCAACGACGGCACGCATCTGCACCCCGCCTCGCTCGAACTCGCCTTCCACCACAAGGGCGCCGACCGGGTCGCGTTCATCACGGACGCCATGGACGCGGCCGGGTTCGGAGACGGGCTGTACCACCTCGGGCCGCTGGAGGTCGAGGTCAAGGAGGGCGTGGCCCGGCTCGTCGAGGGCGGCTCGATCGCGGGCTCGACCCTGACCCTGGACCGCGCCTTCCGGCGCTCGGTGACCGTCGACGGCCTCTCCGTCGAGGACACCGTCCGCGCGCTCAGCGCCAACCCGGCGCGGCTGCTCGGCGTGTACGACAAGGCCGGCTCGCTGGAGCCGGGCAAGGACGCGGACCTGGTGGTCCTGGACGAGCGGTTCGCGCTCAAGGGCGTGATGCGGCGCGGCGAATGGATCGTGGCGCCGGCGCTCGGCTAGGGCCTGTCCGGCAGACCCCCGCGTGCCGACCAGATCCGCGGGACAGGCCCTGGCCCCCTCTGCGGGACGGGTGGCCGGATTCCGGGGCTGTGGGGTCTGGGCCGGCCACCGTCCGTTTGGCATGATCACCTCGTGATCCTGACCGTCACGCTGAACACGGCACTCGACATCACCTACCGGGTCCCCGAGCTCGTCCCGCACGCCAGTCACCGCGTGGACGAGGTCACCGAGCGCCCCGGGGGCAAGGGCCTCAACGTCGCCCGGGTGCTGGCCGCGCTCGGCCACGAGAGCGTCGTCACGGGCTTCGCGGGCGGCCGCACCGGCGCGGTCCTGCGCGAACTGCTCGCCCCGCTCGCGCCCGTCGACGCGCTGGTCCCGGTCACCGGGACCACCCGCCGTACGATCGCGGTCGTCGACACGGCCACCGGCGACACCACCCAGCTCAACGAGCCGGGCCCGCAGATCACGGCCGCCGAGTGGGAGGCGTTCCTCACGGCGTACGAGCCGCTGCTGCGCCAGGCGGACGCGGTGGCACTCTGCGGCAGCCTGCCGCCCGGGGTCCCGGTCGGCGCGTACGCGGACCTCGTACGCCGGGCCCGCGCGGCGCACGTCCCGGTGCTCCTGGACACCAGCGGCGAGCCCCTGCGGCGCGGCCTGGCGGCCCGCCCCGACCTCATCAAGCCCAACATCGACGAACTGGCCCGCCTCACCGGCTCCCGAGAGCCCCTGCGCGCGGCCCGCGACGCCCGCCGCCGGGGCGCGCACGCGGTGGTCGCCTCACTTGGCCCCGAGGGCATGGTCGCGATCACCCCGGACGGCACCTGGCAGGCAACCCCACCGGCCCCGGTCCGGGGCAACCCCACGGGCGCGGGCGACTCGGCGGTGGCGGCCCTGCTGTCGTCCCTGGTGGAGGACCTGCCGTGGCCGGACCGCCTGACACGGGCGGTAGCACTGTCGGCGGCGACGGTGCTGGCGCCGGTGGCGGGGGAATTCGAGGCGGAGGCGTACGAGAGGCTGCTCACGCAGGTACGGGTCAGCAACATCCCGGGCTGACCCGCACCCCCTGCCTTTTGCCTTCAGGGGCGCGGGGAACTGCGCGCCCAGCCACGCACGGTCAGCAGACAGACGCCCCAGGGCCGCTCAGTACTGCTTCTTCGTCTTACTGATCTCGACCCAGTCGAAGACTGCGTCGCACTGGTTCCCCTGCTCGCAGGAGAACTTGATGGTGTTCTGCCCCTGCTTGAGCGTCACCTGGGTCCAGGTGGTCTGCCAGTTCTTCTCCAGGTTGGGGTCCGAGGACCCTATGAAGTTCCCCAGCCGGACCGGCTGCGCGTTCGGCTTGCCGTTGACCGTGACCGTGGCGTTCGCTTCCTTCGCCGGGGTGGCGTACCGCACATACAGGTAGTAGCCCCCGGACGACGGCAGGTCGGCCTGCCACGTCAGCGACGCGCCGATCTGGTTGAAGCCGCTGACGTACGCGCCGTCCGTCCCCTGCGCACCCTTGACGTCCTTGGCCAGCACCGCACTCCCGCCCAGCTTCAGCGTCGCCGCGTCCTGCTTGGGGAGCTCCGCCGCCGGGGCGGACGCCGAGTCGGAAGGCGGGTTCGACGGCTGCTGCGAGGTGCCCGTGGAGCCGCCGCCCGCGGGCTTGCCCGCGTCGTCGTCCTTCTTGCTGTCGCCGTTGCTGAGCAGCGCCACGCCGATGCCGATGACGACCGCAGCGACCACCGCGACCGCTCCGATCAGCAGGCCCTTGGTGTTGGGGCCACGGCTGCCGCGGCCGCCGCCGTCGGCCGGGGGGCCGGGCCGGCTGGGAGCGCCGCCGTAGGTCTCGGGCGCCGCGTACTGGGCGGTGGGCTGGCCGTACTGCTGCTGACCGTACTGCTGCGACTGCTGTCCGTAAGGGGCCTGCGGCGGCTGGCCGTACTGCTGCTGCGGGACCTGCCCGTACTGGCGCTCGCCGACCGTCCGCACCTGGTTGTACGAGGTTCTGGGCACGCCGGGCTGCTGCGGGGCGCTCGGGCCCGGGTAGCCGTAGCCGCCGGAGCGGGGCGGGGTGGCGCCGGAGGCCTGCCCGTCCTCGTACAGATAGCCGAACGGATCGTCGTCCTCGGGCGTGCTCGCGCCGTTGTTGCCGGGCGTCATCCGGGGTCACTCCTCACTGTTCGCCAGCCGTCGCCGACCGGCCGAGCCTACCCCGAACAGCCGACACCATGGCCGCGACCTCGTCCCGGAGCCCGGGAACCGGCCGGGGCGCACGGAATCGGGCGAGGTGTTATCCGGCCCGCCGGTGGACCTTCGCGCGCGACCGCTTCTCGATATACATCCGCTGGTCGGCGGAGCGCAGGACCTCTTCGACGGACATCCCGCAGCTGGCCCAGCTGATACCGAAACTCGCCCCCACCCGGACCGCCCGGCCGTCCACCCGGATCGGCGGGATGATCGCGTTGCGCAGCCGGACCGCGAGGTCGGCAGCGTCGGCCGCGCCCAGGCCGTCGGCGAGGACCACGAACTCGTCGCCGCCGAGCCGGGCGACCGTGTCCCCGTCCCGCACGCCGGTGGTGAGCCGGCGCGCGACCTCGATGAGGACGGCGTCGCCGGTGTTGTGGCCGAACCGGTCGTTGATCGACTTGAAGCCGTCGAGGTCGCAGAAGAGGACCGCGAGGCCCTTGGTGCCGTCGTCGACATCGCCCTCGGGGGCGACCATGTGCACGTGGTGGTCGAAGGGGCCGCCGCCCGGCACCGGGTCGAAGTCGAAGCCGCCGGGGGCGCAGACCGCGTGTCCCGGGGTCTCGCCGCGCCCGTCCTGCGCCCCGCCGTACGCCGCGTCCAGCGCCTCCACGGCGCTCGCGCCCACCGCGTACGGCCGCTGGCAGAGCCGGGCGGAGAGCCGGGCGCGCAGCTCGGCGCTGTTGGGCAGGCCGGTGAGCGAGTCGTGCGAGGCGCGGTGGGCGAGCTGGAGCTCGTGTCGCTTGCGCTCCTCTATGTCTTCGACATGGGTGAGCAGAAAACGGGGACCGTCGGCGGTATCGGCGACGACGGAGTTGCGCAGGGACACCCACAGATACGAGCCGTCGCGCCGCCCGAGCCGCAGCTCGGCGCGGCCGCCCTCGGCCGAGGTGCGCAGCAGGAGCCCGATGTCCTCGGGGTGGACGAGGTCCGCGAACGAGTAGCGCCGCATCACCGCGGCGGGCCGGCCGAGCAGCCGGCAGAGCGCGTCATTGGTGCGCAGCAGGCGTCCGTGCTGGTCACCGCCCATTTCGGCGATGGCCATGCCGGACGGCGCGTACTCGAAGGCCTGCCGAAAGCTCTCCTCGCTGGCCCGCAGCGCCTGCTGCTCCCGCTCCAGGCGGACGAGCGCGCGCTGCATGTTTGCGCGAAGCCGGGCGTTGCTGATCGCAATGGCCGACTGCGAGGCGTACATCTGAAGCGCTTCGCGCCCCCACGCGCCGGGGCGCCGCCCGTTGCGCGGCTTGTCGACGGAAATGACGCCGAGGAGCTCCCGCCCGCCGCCCGAGGCGTACATCGGCGCGTAGAGGCGGTCCTGGGGGTGCCACTCGTCCTCGAAGCGCGGCTCGGGCCCTTCGGTGTACCACTGCGGGACGTCGTCCTCCAGGAGCACCCAGCCCTCGGTGTGCGGGATGAACCTCAGGTCGCCCCAGCCCTCGCCCATGGTGAGGCGCCGCTCCCAGGAGGCACGGGAGCCGACGCGCCCGGTGATGAGAGCCTCGGCGGCGGCGTTCCCGGCGAAGGCGGCGACTACCAGATCGCCGTCAGGGCGTACGAGATTGACGCAGGCCAGTTCGTAGCCGAGCCCGGCGATGACGCCGTCGGCGACGGTCTGCAGCGTGTCCGCCAGACTGCGGGCCGTGTTCAGGTCGGTGACCACCTGATGCAGCTGCCGCAGGGTCGCAAGACGGACGTACGGCTCCGACTCGGTCTCCATTGCTCGCTCTCCCCGAGACCTCGACAGCAACTCCAGGATCCTGATTCGGCGCGCTTCTTCTCCGGCTTCCGGCCCGGCTTCTGGCTACCATGTGGGCGCTTTTTGTGCAGCGTCCCCGTCACTGAATCACAGCGAGCTGCTCACTCGGTACACAGGGTCAACAATTACTCCGCTCTGTGACTCAAGTCACACGGGGTGACGACAGGCACCGCGCGGGGGGTGGGAGCGCTCCGCGAAATTCCGGAATGCAAACAGGCGTTAATGCCGGTTTTTGGGCCGGGTGGGGGGTGGTCCGGCGAGGGAGTTTGCAGTGCATCCGGTGTGGCCGGATGGGCCGCATCGGCGCGGGAAACGGGGCGCGGACCCGGATGGCGGCCCCGCGCCCGCCACCTCCCCCGGTCCTAGGACCTTTCTGGTCCCAGGGCCCGATGTGCGGCGTCGACCCGGAGACTAGCGTTCTGTCCGTGTTGCAGACAGACGTTCTCCAAGCTCTCCCGTCCCAGCCGTCGCAGACCCCCCATGCTGAGGGGGTGAGCAATGACGAATTCCGCGCCGCGATGTCCCGGCTGGCCGGTGGGGTGGTGCTGGTGACCGCCCACGACGAGGACGCCGGCCCGCGCGGTGAGGACGTCGGCATGACGGCCACGGCATTCCTGTCCGTCTCCATCGACCCGCCCCTGGTCCTGGTGAGCGTGCGCAACGGCTCCCGCATGGACGACCTGCTCGCCGAACAGCCCATGTGGGCGGTCTCGGTCCTCTCGGAGAGCCAGCGCCACATCGCGGGCCGCTTCGCGATGAAGGGCCGCATCAGCGACCGCCTGCTCTTCGACGACATCCCCTACAAGAGGGGGCCCCTCAGCGGCGCCCCCTTGGTGGGCGGCGCCCTGTCGACCCTGGAATGCCGCACGGAACAACGGGTAGAGGCGGGCGACCACACGCTGGTGATCGCGCGCGTGCTGGGGGTGGACCTGCCGAGTGCGGAGGGGCGGCCGCTGGCGTATTTCCGGGGGCGGTACAGGCAGGTGGGGTGAGGGGGCTCCCCTTCGGGCACCCACCCCGCAGGGGGCCGGGGCGGGGGAGAGAGAGGCGGAGCCCCTGTCGACCCACCCACAGGGGGCCGGGGCGAAGCCCCGCCCCTAAGGGGCGCGGGGAACTGCGCGACCAGCCGAAGACAGCCCGCAGACGAACGGGGGCCCGGGGCGAAGCCCCGAGGGGTGCAGAGGGCGAAGCCCCCGCAAGGGGGCCCGGGGCGAAGCCCCCGCAAGGGGGCCCGGGGCGAAGCCCCCGCAAGGGGGCCCGGGGCGAAGCCCCCGGTGACCGACCCGCCCATGTCCGGGTACCGGTGGCGCAGCCACATGGCGGGGTGCAGGGGCCGCAGGCCCCGCAAGGAGGTCGGGGGCCCCGCAAGGAGGTCGGGGGCCCCGCAAGGAGGTCGGGGGCCCCGCAAGGAGGTCGGGCCGCAGGCCCCGCAGGAAGCCCACCACCTCACCCCACTACCAGTCGCGCCCCGTGCGACCCCGCTTCGTCTGCGCCCGCGCCTTCTTCTCCCGCAGCCGCCGCTCATTGATCCCGCGAGGGATCTTCGTCGCCCGCCGAGGCTTCGGCGGCGGCGCGGTGGCCTCCGCGAGCAGCGCCGTGAGCCGCACCGCCGCCGTCTCCCGGTTCCGCCACTGCGACCGGTGCTCCGACGCCCGTACGGTCACGACGCCGCCCACCAGCCGCGACGCGAGCCGTTCCAGCGCCCGCGCCTTCCAGACCTCCGGCAGCGCCTCCGTACGCCCCAGGTCGAACCGGAGCTCGACCTGCGAGTCGCTCGTGTTGACGTGCTGCCCGCCGGGTCCGGAGGACCGCGAGAAACGCCACATGAGCTCGGCCTCCGGAAGGGAGACGGAGCCGCGGATGAAGTAGGGCCCGGACATGCGCTCCATGGTCCCCTGTGCGAGGGACGACGTCACCCGCTTTTGCACGCACGTACTGACACAGGCCGGGCAAAGAAAGTAAAGCCAACTGGAACCCGGCATGCCCTGCCGACGTTAGGAGGGGTGACGGTAGCTTCGGGAACGACCGTAGCCCGCACATCACGATGAAAGGGACTTCCCATGGCTGTAAGCCTGTCCAAGGGCGGCAACGTCTCGCTCACCAAGGAGGCCCCGGGCCTGACCGCCGTCACGGTGGGCCTCGGCTGGGACGTCCGCACGACCACGGGCACCGACTTCGACCTCGACGCCTCCGCGATCGCCGTCAACCCGGCGGGCAAGGTCTACTCGGACGCCCACTTCGTCTTCTTCAACAACAAGGCGACCCCGGACCAGACCATCGTCCACACCGGTGACAACGTCACGGGCCAGGGCGAGGGCGACGACGAGCAGATCAACGTCAACCTGGCCGGCCTCCCCGCCGACGTCGACAAGATCGTCTTCCCGGTCTCGATCTACGACGCGGAGAACCGCTCGCAGAACTTCGGGCAGGTCCGCAACGCGTTCATCCGCATCATCAACCAGGCCGGCGGCACCGAGATCGCCCGCTACGACCTGAGCGAGGACGCCGCCACCGAGACCGCGATGGTCTTCGGCGAGCTGTACCGCAACGGCGCGGAGTGGAAGTTCCGCGCGGTAGGCCAGGGGTACGCCTCGGGCCTGGTCGGCATCGCCCAGGACTTCGGCGTCAACGTCTAAGTCCCCGGCACCCGCCACCAAGACCCCCCGAAGCCCCCGGCGCACAAGCGCCGGGGGCTTCGGCGCGCCATGAACCACCCCCCCCCGGCCGCCCTCCGGTACACGCCAACCCGACCACCCCGCAGGGCAATTCGCATCGCTTACCGGACACCCCGCACCCCCTGACGGACACATTCCAGTCAAATACTTGTCGGTACCCTGTCAAAAAGTAGTCATCTGCTGGCACGCTCACCCCACGCACCACACGCAGATGCACCCCACGCACCTGCATGGGCACCACCCACTCGCACCACCCCCCACCGCGCACCCCACCGCGCAACGGATCGAGTGAAGGAGACCCCTCAGTGAGAACTTCCCTGCGTGCCGCCGCTCTTGCCGCTACTGCCGCAATGGTCGTCGTCGGCGTTCAGTCCGGTACCAGTGCCGGCGCCGCCGACCGCGAGGCGGGCGCGAGCGCCCGCGTGCTCGGTGTGGCCGAGCGCGCCGGCGCCGTCCAAGAGGCCCAGGCCGCCGCCCCCGCCGCCGCCCGCCAGATCGGGCTCGGCGCCAAGGAGGCGCTGGTCGTACGCGATGTCGTCAAGGACGTGGACGGCACCGTGCACACGCGGTACGAGCGTACGTACGACGGTCTGCCCGTCCTCGGCGGCGACCTCGTCGTCCACACCAAGAAGGACGGCAGCCTGAAGGGCGTCAGCAAGGGCACCGAAGCCCGTATAGCCGTCGCCACTTCCGGCGTCTCGCTCAAGGGCGCCCCCGCGAACGCCCGCAAGGTCGTCTGGGCCGCCAACGGCACGCCCGTCCTGGCGTACGAGGCCGTCCTCAAGGGGACCCAGCGCGACGGCACCCCCAGCGAGCGCCATGTCATCACCGACGCCACGACCGGGGCCGAGCTCTACTCGTACGAGGCCATCGACACCGGGACCGGCACCAGCGAGTACTCGGGCAAGGTCACCCTCGGGACGTCCAAGTCCGGTACCACGTACAGCCTCACGGACGCCGGACGCGGCGGGCACAAGACGTACGACCTCAAGCACGGCTCCTCCGGCACCGGCACCCTCTTCACGAAGGCCACCGACACCTGGGGCGACGGCACCCCGCAGAACCGCGAGACCGCCGGTGTCGACGCGCACTACGGCGCCGCCGTGACCTGGGACTTCTACAAGGCCGAGCTCAACCGCAACGGCATCGCGGGCAACGGCAAGGCCGCGTACTCCCGCGTCCACTACGGCAACGCGTACGTCAACGCGTTCTGGGACGACAGCTGCTTCTGCATGACGTACGGCGACGGCGAGAACAACCTCAAGCCGCTCACCGCGCTCGACGTCGCGGGCCACGAGATGAGCCACGGCCTCACCGCCGCCACCGCCAAGCTCAACTACAGCAAGGAGTCCGGCGGCCTCAACGAGGGCACCAGCGACATCTTCGGCACGTCGGTGGAGTTCTTCGCGAACAACGCCAGCGACCCCGGTGACTATCTCATCGGCGAGAAGATCGACATCCGCGGCAACGGCACCCCGCTGCGCTACATGGACAAGCCGAGCAAGGACGGCCAGTCGGCCGACTACTGGTCGAGCACGGTCGGCAACAAGGACGTGCACTACTCGTCCGGCGTCGCCAACCACTTCTTCTACCTGCTGTCCGAGGGCAGCGGCGCGAAGGTCGTCAACGGCGTCAGCTACAACTCCCCGACGTCCGACGGCTCCAAGGTCACCGGCATCGGGCGGGCCAAGGCGTACAAGATCTGGTACAAGGCCCTGTCCACGTACATGACGTCGACGACCAACTACGCGAAGGCGCGCACCACGACCCTGCAGGCCGCGGCCGACCTGTACGGAGCGAGCAGCACCGAGTACAAGACGGTGGCGGCCGCCTGGACCGCCGTCAATGTGAAGTAACCGGCCACCGGGCAGTGCTCTACGGGGACTTGGGCTTGCCGTCCCCGTAGAGCCAGGTGTCCCACAGATCCGTCAGGTCCTTGCCGGACTCCTCCTCCACGAACCGGGTGAAGTCCCCGGTGGAGGCGTTCGCGTGCCGGTGCTCCTTCGTCCAGCCCTGCACGATGTCGTAGAACATGTCGTCGCCGACGGCCCGGCGGATCTTGTGGACCACCATCGCACCGCGCTCGTACACCGGCTCGTTCGAGACCTCGGCGGCCGACGGCGGTTCGGCGGGCGGGAACGCCCAGAGCTCGGCGCCGGCCGCCTTGGCGTACGCCTCGTCGAAGTGCGCCTGCGCCGACTTGCCGCCGTGGTCCTCGCTCCAGAGCCACTCCGCGTACGTCGCGAAGCCCTCGTTGAGCCACATGTCCTTCCACCGCTTCGGCGTGACCGAGTCCCCGAACCACTGGTGTGCGAGCTCATGGACGAGGGTCTCGTTGTCGAGCTGGTCAGCGGGGATCACCGGGCGGTTCTGGGTCTCCAGGGCGTACTCGGCCGAGCCTTCGGGGGCGACGATCACGCCGGTGGAGGAGAAGGGGTACGGCCCGAAGTTCTCCTTCTCCCACTCGACGATCTCCGGGAGCCTGCCGACCACGTCGGCGGTCTCCTTCCACGCGGCGGGGTCGACTGCCGTGTAGACGGGCAGTCCTGACGGTGTCTTGGATTCCTTGGCGACGTCGTACTTGCCGATCACCACCGTCGCCACATAGCTCGCCATCGGTTCGCCGGTGTGCCAGGTGAAGGTGGTGCGACCGCCCGCCGTGACCTTCGACTTCAGCTCGCCGTTGGAGACCGCCGTGAGCTCCTGGGGCACTGTGATCCTGATGTCGTACGTGGCCTTGTCGCTGGGGTGGTTGTTGGAGGGGAACCACGTCATCGACCCGGCGGGCTCGCCGAGCGCGAGCGCGCCGCCGTCGGCGGTCCGCAGCCAGCCCTCGTGCGCGTCGTCCTGGTCGGTGAGGGTCTTCGGGGTCCCGGAGTAGGCCACGCTCGTACGGAACCGCGCGCCCTTCTCGATCTCGTCCGCCGGGCGCAGGGTCAGCTCGTCGCCCGCCCGGCTGGTGTCCGCGCGCTCGCCCCCGACCGTCGCGGAGTTCACGTCCATCCCCGCGAAGTCGAGGTTGAAGGCGCTGAGGTCGCGGGTGGCGCGGGCGGTGAGGGTGGCGGTGCCGGTGAGGTGGTTGCGGGCCGGGTCGTAGTCGAGCACGAGGCTGTAGTGCTCGACGTCGTAGCCGCCGTTGCCCAGCTTGGGGAAGAGCCCGTCCCGCACCCCCGCCGCCCCGGGCTTGCCCTCCACACCGCCGGTGCAGCCGCCGAGGGCGAGCAGGACGGCCCCGGGGAGGGCGAGCCGGCGTATCGCGCTGCGGTGATCCACAGGGCGATCCTACGGGCGGGGCGCGCGGGGGGCTTGGGGATGCGGGGGCCGGGCTGGAAACAGCTACCGCGACAGCCCCGCCACCCTCGGGCGGACGTTACTTCGTCAGCGCCGCCGCGCCCGCCTGCGCGAACTTCTCGTCGAGGCCGCCGCTCGGGGCCCCGGCGACACCGATGCCCGCGATCGGGGCGCCCTGGGCCTGTACGGGCGCGCCGCCCGCGAGGAAGAGGGTGCCGGGGACGTCCTTGAGGTTGGGCGCCCGGGCGAGGCGGCCGGCCAGCACGGACGTGGGGCGTTCCGGGAGACGGCCGTGTACGCCTTGCGCTCCGCCGACTCGTACGACTGCGGGCCCGCGCCGTCGCCGCGCAGGGTGACCACGGCGTTGCCGTCGCGGTCGACGACGGCGACCGAGACGCGCTGGTTCTCCTTGCGGACGGCGTCGGGGGCGGCGGTGGCGGCCTTGGTCGCGGCGACGACGGTGAGGTGGGTGCAGTGGGTGAGGGTGCGGCCGGCGGCGTCCGCCTGCTGGGCGGTGGGCTTGGCGGCCGGGGAGGGTGCGGTGCTGACGGCGGCGATTCCGTTGGAGGGAGTCCGATGAAGCTCCTGTTGTGCGACGACCACGCGGTCGTACGGGCCGGGCTGCTCGCCCTGCTCGGAAGCGAGCCCGACATCGAGGTGGTCGGGGAGGCGGGCACCGGCGAGGAGGCGGTCGCGGCGGCGGCCAGGGTACGGCCCGACGTCGTCCTGATGGACCTCCGGCTCGGCCCCGTCCGGGGGCTACGCCCCGGACCCCCAAGCGGGGCTGCGCCCCTGCAGCCCCCTCGCGGGGCCTGCGGTCCCTGCACCCCGCTCACGGGGGCTCCGGCCCCGATACCCCCGCCGGGGCTGCGCCCCGGTCCCCGCCCCCGCCGTGGGACCATCGAGCGTGCTCGACATCGGCTACTCCCTCTCCAACCGCTTCCCCGACCCCCCACAAACCGACTACCGCCGCGCAGACGTACACGCCCTCCGCCACGACCTCTTCTGCGGAGACGTCTACCTCGCCGACACCAAGGCGGACCGCGAAGTGTCCACAGCCTGGGGATGGGTGCCGGTGCTCGACTTCGCGTGGGCGCTCTGCGACACCGTGGAGGCGCTCGACCGCGACCCACGCGGCAGCCGCGCCTCCCGGAGCCAGTACGCCGAGATCGACTTCACCGAGTCGACCGACCGCATGCTCTTCGAGCGCCGCTTCGGCTGGGTGGACGTCGAGGCCGACTGGATGCCCGGCGACGAGGCCCCGCTCACCTTCAGCCACCGACTGCTGCGCCGCGAGGCCCGCGACTTCCTGCACGACGTGATCGCCGACCTCAGCGACATGCACGACGACCTCGCCGAGAACCCGGTCATCTGGACCCTCCAGTCCCGCTTCCCGCGTCTGGTGGACTAGGGCCTGTCCGGCGGATCTGGTCACCCGCGAGGTGCCTGCGCCTTTCGGTCCTGGTGAGCGGGGTCCTGGTGAGCGGGGTCCTGGTGAGCGGGGTCCTGGTGAGCGGGGTCCTGGTGCTTCCCCAAGCTCTCAACTTCGTTCGAGCAGGGGAGACCCCAATGCTGCAAGGCGGAGGAGGGCGTCGACGCGATGGGGGTCCCCCTGCTCGAACGAATTCGAGAGCTTGGGGGAGTCGGCAGCCGACGACAACGCCGCTGGGGGTCCCAGGTCCCCCCTGGCCCTTGAGGCCTTGGGGGAGGGCGTGCCAGGACCCCGCGTCCCAGACAAGATCCGCCGGACAGGCCCTAGGGCAAAGCAGGGCGGATCGGGCCCCCTCATCCCACCACCCGCACCCCCACCTGCGCCGCGAACGCCGGCGCCAGGTCCACCAGCTGGGACGGCGTGATCACCGCCCCCGCCAGGCGGTCCACGCCCCGGGCGATGTCCAGGAGCGCCGCGCCCCGCAGGTCCACATCCTTCATACGGGTCCCCGTGAAGTCCGCCCCCCGCAGCTCGCAGCCCGCGAACGCCACCCGGTCCAGGCGCGCCGCCGCGAAGTCCGGCTCGGCCAGGACGACGTTCTCGAAGACCACGTCACGTAGATCCGTATCGCGCAGATTGAGGTAGTCGATCTTGCCGCCGCGGATCAGGACCCGCTCCAGGACCGCGCCGTGGAGCTGCACGCCGCCCATGCGTACGTCGTGGATCTCCACATCGCGCAGGGACGCGCGCGACAGGTCCGTGCCCACGCCCCGTACGCCCGAGAGCACCGTGTCGATGAAACGGGTGCCGGGCAGGCGGGTCTCGTCCAGCACGCACCCGTACACCCCGCAGTCCATGAAGCGGGCGCCGGTGCCCTGCTGGCCGGACAGGTCCAGGTTCCGGAACTCCAGGCCGTCGTAGTCGCCCTCCGGTTCCAGTTCCGCCGGTCCGTGTGGTGCCAGCGGGGGCAGCCGCACCTCCGGACGCCGCACTGTCGTCACTTCGCTCGCCCTCTTCGCCATGACTCCATGCTGGACCACGCCACTGACAACCGCCCCACCCCTTCCTGTCACATTCCACCCTCCTTACTCCGTCTCTAACGATGAGTGCCCGTACAGCGACAGGAGAGCGTCATGGACCGGATCACCGTCATCGGCGGCGGCCTCGCCGGGCTCACCGCGGCCATCACCGCCGCCGAGTCCGGCGCTCGGGTGAACCTGTACGAGTCGCACCACACGCTGGGCGGACGCGCGCGTACGGCCGAGGGCCCTTACCTCACCAACGACGGTCCGCACGTGCTCTACAACGGCGGCCCGCACTGGGCCTGGCTCAAACACCGCGGGCTGCTCGGGCAGGTCGTCTCCGTACCGCCGCTCGAAGCCGCCCGGTTCCGCTTCCACTGGGACGGCTCGCTGCGCCACACTCCGCCTCTGGCCCTGCTCAAGCTGGCCCGGCAAAGTCCGGAAACCGCCCCGGTGGACCGTGACTTCGCCTCCTGGGCCGCCAGTGTCGTCGGCCCCAAGGCCGCGCGCGCCGCCGCCAACTACGCCGCCGTCGCGCTCTTCCACCACGACCCGGGCTCGCTCTCCGCCGCGTTCGTCCAGGAGCGGCTGCACCGCGCCGCCGCGCTGCCACCCGAGGCCCGCTATCCGGTGGGCGGGTGGGGCGCGCTCGTCGACCGGATGGCCACGCGCGCGTGGGAGCTGGGGGTGCACGTGGAGACCACCGCGCGCGTGGACGCGCTCCCCGACGACCACGGGCCCGTCGTCGTCGCCACCTCCCTCGACGCCGCCCGGCGCCTGCTCGGCGACGACTCGCTGCGCTGGACCAGCGGCCGCACCGCCCTGCTCGACCTGGGGCTCAGCACGCGCCGGGGCGACCCGTTCGTCGTCTCCGACCTGGAGACACCGGGCTGGATCGAACGTTTCACCGCTGCCGGCCGCACCCTCGCCCCGGCCGGACACCAGCTGCTCCAGGCGCAGTTCCCGATCGCCCCGCACGAGTCGAAGGCCGACGGCGTCGCGCGCGGGGAGCGGCTGCTGGACGCCGCTTTCGCGGGCTGGCGCCGGCGGATCGCCTGGCGCCGCGACGCGCTCGCGGCCGGGCGTACGGGGGCGGTCGACCTGCCAGGCACCACCTGGCGCGACCGCCCTGCGGTCGACCGCGGCCACGGCGTGTTCCTCGCGGGCGACCAGGTGGCGGCGCCGGGCGTGCTGTCGGAGGTCGCGTTCACGAGCGGGATAGAGGCGGCGACACTGGCGGTACGGAGCCTGCGGCTGGCCCGGGCTTGACCTCAGGGGAACGGGAGCTCGCAGGCTGACGGCACACACCCGGGCGTACCCGCCCACCCCCGCAAGGAGCTGTGGAGGCCTTCGCCGTTCTACGGCTGGTACTCGTACCCCATGGTGAAGCGGGGCGGGAGGCACCACTCGCCGGCTGGCCATCTTTCCGCAGTCCTCTGGGTGCTGATCGCGGCAGCCCTGCTCGGCCGCCTCCGGACACCCGTCTTCGCGGACACGCCCTGCGTCGGCGGGGCAGTCCCGACCGGGGAGCCGGGCACAACGGCGCGGGGACCGATTCCCCGCCCCTATGGCGAAGGGATGGACCATGACCGCACAACCCGCGTACGAGTTCGTAGGCGCGGCAGCCTGCCGTGAGTTGAGTCGTTCCCGGCTTCCCCGCCCCGTGGCAGAGCAGCCGGGGGCTTCCGCTGTCCGGACGGAGGTTTACTCCGCCCCACCCAGCTCCCCCAACGCCCCATCCGTAAGCCGGTAAACCGTCCACTCGTCCTGCGGTCGCGCCCCCAGCGACTCGTAGAAGGCGATGGACGGGGCGTTCCAGTTCAGGACGGACCACTCCAGGCGGCCGTAGCCGCGGCTCACGCAGATGCGGGCCAGTTCGGTCAGGAGGGCCTTGCCGTGGCCGCCGCCGCGCTGCTCGGGGCGTACGTACAGATCCTCCAGGTAGATGCCGTGCACCCCGCGCCAGGTCGAGAAGTTGAGGAACCAGAGCGCGAAGCCCGCGGGCTCGCCGGTGTCGGTCTCGGCGATGTGCGCGTACGCCGCGGGGTGTTCGCCGAACAGCGCCTCGTGCAACTGCTCCTGCGTCGCCCGCGCCTCGTCCGGGCACTTCTCGTACTCGGCCAGCTCACGGACCATGGCGTGGATGACGGGGACGTCTTCGGGCGTTGCGGTACGAATCATGGCCGCAGGGTAGCCCGGGGGCAGGGGAGCGGTCGCGGGCGTTCCGCTCCCCGGGACGCCCCCCCCCCCGGGACGCCCCACCAGGAGGGCCTCACCAGCCCCGTAACCGCCTCGCCGTTGCTTCTCGTCTGCGTCGCGACCAGCCCGCCGGGATGTCGATCACCCGCCCGACCCTACCCACGTGCGTGAATCGGCCCATGAGCCGATTCCTCCGGACGGGCCCGCGCCCGCGCCGCGCGGTGCACGCCGTGCGGCGCTACGTCCGCAGCGCCCCCGGCACGTACCTCTGGCTGGCGGTCCTGTTCGTCACCACCATCGCCCTGCACCACATGTCCCCGGAGTTCGAGGAGGACTTCCTGCGGCAGCGCTCCACCAACATCCATGAGCTGTCCAGCAATCCCCTACGGGTGCTCATCACCAGCGCCCTGTGGATCGACGGCGGCCACTGGCTCCCGTACGCCGTCCTCTACTCCGTCTTCCACGCGCAGGCCGAACGCTGGCTCGGCACCCGCCGCTGGCTCGCGGTCGTCGTCCTCGCGCACGTGCTCGCGACCTACTTCAGCGAGGGCGCGCTGCTGTGGGCGGTGCACCACGGCATCGCCCCGCACTCGGCCGTCAACACCCTGGACGTGGGCGTCAGTTACGCCCTCGCGGGCGTCGTCGGTGTGCTGACCTACCGGATCGCGGCTCCCTGGCGATACGTGTACGCCGCCTGTGTCCTCGTCCTGTACGGGACCCCGCTCCTGACCGGCCGCACCTTCACGGACCTGGGTCACTTCACGTCCGTACTCGTCGGGCTCGCCTGCTACCCGCTCGTACGGGGGCGTGGCGCGCCCTGGAATCCGGCGGCGGCAGCACGGGGGACCGTCAGGAGATACCGGCGCCTTTGAGCACCTTCGCGAAGGCGTCCGCGTCGAGGACGGCCGAGCCGTCGCCCGGCGGGCGCTTGCCGTCGATCAGGACGGTGGGGCTGGACCCGCCGAAGGTCACCACCCATAGGGACGAAGGTCCCGCGCGACCCCCGTCCCCGGCTGCGGATTCCGTACCTGCGGATTCCGCATCTGGACAGGCCTCGTCCGGCGGTGTACCAACAAGCCCCATGAGCACGCGCACGATCAACGGCGGCATCTCCTTCTGGTACGCGCAGGACGGCATCCCCGCCCCCCGCGAGCCCCTGACCGGCGACGCGACGGCGGACGTCGTCATCGTGGGCGGCGGCTACACGGGGCTGTGGACGGCGTACTACCTCAAGAAGGCCGTCCCCTTCCTCACCATCACCGTCCTGGAGGCCCGCTTCTGCGGCTACGGCGCCTCCGGCCGCAACGGCGGCTGGCTCTACAACGGCATCGCGGGCCGCGACCGGTACGCGAAGCTGCACGGCCACGAGGCCGCCGTACGCCTCCAACGGGCCATGAACGACACGGTCGACGAGGTCGTGCGGGCCGCCGCCGAGGAGTCGATCGACGCGGACGTCCACCAGGGCGGGGTACTTGAAGTCGCCTATACCCCCGCCCAGTCGGAGCGCCTCAAGGCCTTCCACACCACCGAGCTCGAATTCGGCGAGAAGGACCGGCTGCTGCTCGGGGCCCGTGAGACGGCCGCGCGCATCCGGGTCGCCGGGGCCGTCGGCTCCGCCTGGACCCCGCACGGCGCCCGCATCCACCCCGTCAAGCTGGTCAAGGGCCTGGCGGCGGCCGTGGAGGCGCTGGGCGTGACCGTCCACGAGTCGACCCCGGTGACGGAGATCCGCCCCAAGCACGCGGTCACTCCGTACGGCACCGTCCGCGCCCCGTACGTCCTGCGCTGCACCGAGGGGTTCACCGCGTCCCTGAAGGGCCAGCGCCGCGCCTGGCTGCCGATGAACTCGTCCATGATCGCCACCGAGCCGCTGCCTGACGGGCTGTGGGAGACGATCGGCTGGGAGGGCCGCGAGACGCTGGGCGACATGGCGCACGCGTACATGTACGCGCAGCGCACCGCCGACGGCCGGATCGCGCTCGGCGGGCGCGGCGTGCCGTACCGCTTCGGCTCCCGCACCGACAACGACGGCCGTACGCAGCCGGAGACGATCGAGGCCCTGCGCGAAATCCTGCTCCGCTTCTTCCCCCAGCTCGCCGGGGTCGAGGTCACGCACGCCTGGTCGGGGGTGCTCGGGGTGCCGCGCGACTGGTGCGCCACCGTCACCCTGGACCGCTCTACGGGGCTCGGCTGGGCGGGCGGCTATGTCGGCTCGGGCGTGGCCACCGCCAACCTCGCCGCCCGCACCCTGCGCGACCTGGTCCAACAGGACTCCGGCCAGTCCGGCCCCACCGATCTGACCACGCTCCCCTGGGTCAACCACAAGGTCCGCCGCTGGGAGCCGGAACCTTTCCGCTGGCTGGGCGTACAGGGGATGTACGCGGCGTACCGGGAGGCGGACCGCCGCGAACTGACCAGGCACGCGGCGCGCACCGACCGCATCGCAGTCCTGGCCGACCGGCTTTCCGGGCGGCATTGAGGGGCCGCCGGGCCGGCCGCGAGGGGGCGCAGGGGCGGAGCCCCCGCCCGGGGTCCGGGGCGGGGCCCCGGGTGTCCCACGCTCACCCCCGCCGTCCCCGGAGGGTTCAGGAAAGGGGGCGGGGTGGGGCCTACTCCACCTCGATCCCGAAGTCCCCGATCAGCTCCTCCAAGCCGCCCCGGTACCCCCGTCCGCCCACCACGAAGTCCCAGTCGTCGCCCGACCGGCGTCGGAACGAGCCCAGGACCAGGGCCGTTTCGCCGGTGCGGCCGTCCGAGACCTCCAGGCGGTCCAGTTCCGTGCCCGCCGCGTCGCGCAGGCGGATGCCCGCGTCCGTGAAGCCGGTCAGATCCGCGTCCGGGTTCGCCTCGGGGTCGACCGAGGCGACCAGGACCAGGCGGTCCGCCCGGGGCGGCAGGGCGTCGAACGCCACCCGGACCGCCGCCCGGTCGCCGAGCGCCCCGGGCACCATCCGTACCGAACCCCCGGGTATCTCACGGTTGTTGAAGAAGACGAAGTGGTCGTCGTCGAGCACCCGGCTCCCGGCGCACACCAGCGCGCACACGTCCAGGACGACGGACCCGGTCCACGTCATGCCCAGGACGTTGAAGTCGGAGTCGGCGGAGTCGGCGGAGTCGGCGGACTCGTCGGCCGCCGGCAGGTCCACCGGCACTCCCGCCGAGACGTCCACCAGCGTGTCCGATGGGCCCCGCTGGGCCGGCACCGGGCGCTCCCCCAGCCGGCCCCGCAGCCCGCACTCGTGCAGCAGGTCCACCAGCTCCGCCCCGGACACCAGCGTCAGCGGCTTGCCCTGGGCGAAGGCGTACGAGCCGGGACCGAAGCCCGATGTCGTCACCAGGACGCCCTTGTTGGCCCCGGCGCCCTGGACCGTGCCGTACAGGTCCCGGACGGCCGTCGGCGGGACCGTGTTGCGGTAGCGCTTGACCTGGACGATGATCCGGCCGCCGCTGATCGGGTCGGGGTCCACCGCCTCCACGTCCACCCCGCCGTCGTTGGAGCGCTGCGTGGTCACCGCCCCCATCCCGCGCGCCCGGAACAACTCCGCCACCAGGGACTCGAATTCGATCGGGTCCATCACGAACAGGTCCGGTTCGGTGGAGTGCGAGGAGTCGGCGCCGTGCGAGAGGACGCCCGAGCCCACGCCCTCCGGGCGGCGCACCGGGCGTACCGCCGTCCGCTGGTCGGGGCGGGCCGACAGCTGGCCGCGCACCGCATCCACCAGGCAGTCCACCGCGCTCACCTGCGTCAGGTTCAGGCCCTGGAACGCCGGCCGGTCCACCATCACCGTCGCCAGGAAGATCTCCGCCCGGCGGCCCGTCGCCGGGTCGACGTCGTCCACGAAGCCGTTGAGCGCCACGGACTCCAGTACGCCGAACTCGTCGGCCGCGAACAGATCCCGCACCACCAGCAGCACACTCTGCGCCAGCACGTCCCGGTACAGCGCGCGCCGCTGGGAGACCGGGCGGGCGGACTCGCGCTCCTCGTCCGTACTGGCCACGTACCGCACGGACTTGGCCGCCGGGACCACGTCGAGGGCGGGCAGCTCCCAGTCGACCACCAGCTGCCGGGCGCCCCGGTCGTACGCGCACGACACCTGGCGGGGGAAGCCCTCCGGCCACGCCGACGCCGCGTACAGGGCCGCCGAGAAGTACTCGACGACCGCGTCGGACTCGCCCGCCCGCAATCCGCTCACCAGGTCGGCCACACCCGCGTTGTGGCCCCGTACCTCGGCGAGCTGCCCCTGGGCCCACGACTCGTACCGCGCCCGGTAGTCGGCGAGTTGGCGGCGCCGCTCGGTCTCGGCCAGCTGCGCGGCGTCCCAGTCCCGCTGGTAGGCGGCCTGCGCCTCCTGCTGGGCGTGGGCGCGGCGCCAGCCGCCCTGGGCCTGGTAGCGCGCCGGGTCCGGCATCGCCACCGGCTGCGCCAGCGCCCCGGGCGCGAACGGCTCGACGACCTCCTCGCGCAGCAGACCCGCCGTACGGAACGGCGGCTCGGCGCACCCCGCCGCCAGCAGCCCCGTCAGCGCCTCCACGCGCGCGTCCAGCTCCTGCGAGCGCTGCCGGGCGTCCGCCTCCCGGCTCTGCCGGTAGGCCGCCCGCTGCTCGCGGTGGACCCGCGCGGCATCCCGTTCGTACTCCCGCTGCTGGCGCTCCCGCTGCCGCTGCTGCTGGACCGACGCCCGGTGCTGGGCCTCCTGCTGGCGCTGCTGCTGCCGCTGCGCCTCCGCCCACACCCCGGCCAGCCCGCTGGAACGACGACTCATTCGGCTCCCCGACCCCTTTTTCCCTCACACCCCTTGAAACACAATTGTCCCGGACCAGGAAGGTCCGGGACACGGTGTTACGCGGTGTTTCGGTGGAGCCGCCTGTCGGAATCGAACCGACGACCTCAAGATTACAAGTCAAGCGCTCTAGCCAACTGAGCTAAGGCGGCAGCGTGTGCGACGCACCCCCACGCGAGGGCTCCCTCACTCTACACAGAGCACGATCGGGAGCTCCAGGAAGTTCCCCTCTCCCCCCTGCTGACAGATCGGACATCGGCGGGTAGCGTCTCCGGCAGCCCACTCAGGTGGACTACACCACTTCTCCCTCTACTCGGATCGTCCGGCACGTTCCTGCCGGTGAAGGGACAGGTCTCCCATGGCCACTGTCACGTTCGACAAGGCGACCCGGATCTACCCGGGCTCCACCAAGCCCGCGGTCGACGGGCTTGAGATCGAGATCGAGGACGGCGAGTTCCTCGTCCTCGTCGGCCCCTCGGGCTGCGGAAAGTCCACCTCCCTGCGGATGCTCGCGGGCCTGGAGGACGTCAACGGCGGAGCCATCCGCATCGGTGACCGCGACGTCACCCACCTCCCGCCGAAGGACCGGGACATCGCGATGGTGTTCCAGAACTACGCGCTGTACCCGCACATGTCCGTCGCCGACAACATGGGCTTCGCCCTGAAGATCGCCGGGGTCAACAAGGCGGAGATCCGCAAGAAGGTCGAGGAGGCGGCGAAGATCCTCGACCTCACCGAGTACCTGGACCGCAAGCCCAAGGCACTCTCCGGCGGTCAGCGCCAGCGCGTGGCGATGGGCCGCGCGATCGTCCGCGAGCCGCAGGTCTTCCTGATGGACGAGCCGCTGTCGAACCTCGACGCCAAGCTCCGCGTCTCGACCCGTACGCAGATCGCCTCGCTCCAGCGCCGCCTCGGCATCACCACGGTGTACGTCACCCACGACCAGGTCGAGGCCATGACCATGGGCGACCGCGTGGCGGTCCTCAAGGACGGGCTGCTCCAGCAGGTCGACTCGCCGCGCAACATGTACGACCGCCCGGCCAACCTCTTCGTCGCGGGCTTCATCGGCTCCCCCGCCATGAACCTCGTCGAGGTCCCGATCACCGACGGCGGCGTGAAGTTCGGCAACAGCGTGGTCCCGGTGAGCCGTGAGGCCCTGTCCGCGGCCGCCGACAGGGGCGACCGCACGGTGACGGTCGGCGTGCGCCCCGAGCACTTCGACATCGTCGAGCACAACGGCGGTGTGGCCAAGTCCCTCTCGAAGGACTCCGACGCGGAGCCGGCGGGCCTCGCGGTCACCGTGAACGTGGTGGAGGAGCTCGGCGCCGACGGTTACGTCTACGGCACGGCCGAGGTCGGCGGCGAGCAGAAGGACCTCGTGGTCCGCGTGAACGGCCGCTCGGTCCCCGAGAAGGGCACCCAGCTCCACGTGGTCCCGCGCCCCGGCGAGACGCATGTCTTCTCGACCTCGACGGGCGAGCGCCTCAGCGACTGACGTACGGCGGCACGTCAGCCGGCCCCGCACCCACCTACCGGGGTGCGGGGCTCTTCATTTGCCGAGCTCTTCTCTTGCGGGGCCCGGCGGGCGGCTGTCGACAAATACCCTGGCAGACCGCCCATTTCGAACTGCGTTCGTCAACACGGGATTCGAAAGCCGCCTCGAACCATCCCCCGACCGGGTGACTGAATGTCGCCAAATCATCACCCCCCGCTACGCTCGCCTCCGTGACGCACACAGCCCGCCGAATCGGCCGCACCCTAGCTTTCGTCCTGCCCGTCGTCCTCGTCCTCTCCGGGACTCTCGCGGTCACCCGGGTCAACTGGGCCGGGACCAGCGACTCGCAGCTGCTGACCGCCTCCTCCGAGGACGTCTCCGTACGCGCGAAGCCGCGCACCCCGCAGGACCTCCTGCGCGACGCGCTCCTCGTCGAACTCCAGGAGAAGGACCCCGGCACCGCCCTCACCCACCTCCAGCGCGAGGTGGAGCGGCGCCCCTCGCTCGCCCAGCACTGCATGTCGATCGCGCGGGCGCTCGGACGGGCCGCCGTGGAGCAGTACGGGCCCGTGAAGGCCCAGTCGTACTCGCGCCCCGTCTGCGACACGTCGTTCGCGTCGGGCGTGGCCCAGGAGTCCTGAGCGACCCCGGCTCCGCCGTACCGCTTATCGTTCACCGCATGACTGCGAGCACGACTTCGACCTTCCCGACGCAGGCCGTGGTCCTGGCGGGCGGCCAGGGCTCACGACTGCGTCCGTACACCGACGACCGCCCCAAGCCGATGGTCGAGATCCCGGGCACCGGGACCCCGATCATCGGCCATCAGCTCGCCTGGCTGGCCGCGGAGGGCGTCACCGACGCCGTGATCTCCTGCGGCCATCTCGCCGGTGTGCTCCAGGAGTGGCTGGACTCGGCTGATCTGCCGCTGCGCGTCACGACGGTCGTCGAGAACGAGCCGCTGGGGCGGGGCGGCGGCCTCAAGTACGCGGCCGCGCACCTGCCGCACCCCGATCAGCCGTGGTACGCCACGAACGGCGACATCTGGACGCGCTTCTCCCTGCGCGAGATGGCATCCTTCCACGGCGAGCGCGACGCGACGGCCACGCTGGCGCTGGCGCGTCCGCGGATCCCGTGGGGCGCCGTCGAGACGGACGCCTTCGGCCACATCACGGACTTCATCGAGTCCCCGCCGTCGCCGTACCTGATCAACGCGGGCGTGTACGTGTTCTCGTCAGCCTTCACCGCTCTCCTCCCCGACCGGGGCGACCACGAGCGCACCACGTTCCCGCGCCTGGCCCGCGAGCGCCGCCTGGCCGGCTATCCGCTGCCGCACGGGGCGTACTGGCGCGCGATCGACACGGCGAAGGACCTGACGGAGGCGGCGAAGGAACTGGCGGCGGGCGGCCACTGAGGGGTTTGACCCCAGGTGGTCCTCCCGGGGGCGACGCCCCTGCACCCCTGCCGGGGCGTCGCCCCGGGACCCCGCTCGTCCGCGGGTGGGTGGGGGGGGGGGGGGGGGGGGGGGGGGGGGGCGGGGGGGGGGGGGGGGAGGGGGGGGGGGGGGGAAGGGGAGAGGGGGGGGGGGGGGGAGGGGGGGGGGGGGGTGGCTGTCGTCCAAAGCGTCGTACCTCGTCTCCGCTTCTT
>NZ_JBVIHM010000001.1:406282-538332 GCF_055570295.1 Streptomyces sp. NPDC031265 | reverse complement strand
AAGCCGTGCGGGGCCCCCCCGTGGGGTCTTCCCCCCCCCCCTCCCCCCCCCGCCCCCCCCCCCCCCCCCCCCCCCCCCCCCCCCCCCCCCGGGACCCCGCTCGTCCGCGGGTGGGTGGGGGCTGGTCGCGCAGTTCCCGCGCCCCTGAAGGGCGGGAGCTTCGCTCCCTGCCCCCCTGCGCCTCAACGCCGGAGAGGCTGGAGGTGCCAAGGGGCGCGGGGAACTGCGCGACCAGCCACACACAGCCCGCAGACAAACAGGGGGCCGGGGACGAAGCCCCAGCAGGGGTGCAGGGGCCGCAGGCCCCGCAACGGGGTCCGAGGGAGCAGCCCCCGGGAAAACCTCCGCCCCTCCCCCACCCCCGGAGGGGTCTGGGGAAGGGGCGGGGTGGGGGAACAAAGCCCCGTCAGCCCAGCAGCCCACCAATCGGGTTCCGGTTACCCCCCGTAGACCCCGTCCCCCCCGACGGAGTCGACGCACCCCCCGTAGACGTCGGCCCCGAACTCGTCGACGGCGGCGCCGCCGGCGCCCGGTGGCGGGACGGCGGCGGCTTGTGGCCCGTCGTGCCCTGGGACGTCTGGCTCGGCACACCCCCGACCGTCCCGGGCTGCCGTACGGCCTTGGGCGCCGCCCGCTTCGACGGCTTCGCGGACGGCTTGGCCGACCCGCTCGCGGACGGCTTGGGCGAGCCGGGACGCCGTACGACCGGAGCGTGCGGCGTGGGCGCCAGCGGGGTGCCCGGCAGGTAGTTGGTGGGGTCGGAGTTGGGCCCCGGGACCGTCACCATCTCGGTGGAGCGGACCGCGCCGCCGAGGAGCGAGCCGATCAGCAGTGTCAGGCCGACCAGGACCGTCGCCATGACGGTGCCCCGCCGCAGCACCCGCCGCCGCAGCTCCCACAGCGTGGAGCGCGGGCCGAGGCGCCGCCAGGCCTCGCCGGCGAGGCGGGCGTCCAGCGAGTACACCGGCGCGCCCGCCGTGATCAGGGGGGACCAGGCGGCCAGGTAGATGAAGTCCGGCGCGTCGTACGCCGGGACCGTCTGCCAGCTCACCGTCAGGAGCAGCGCCGCCGACAGCAGCGCCCCGAACACCGCCGCGACCCGCTGCCACAGGCCCATCATGGTCAGTACGCCCACCACGATCTGGACGAAGGCCACCGACAGGCCCGCCCCGACCGGGTGCTGGAGCGCGAAGTCGCGCAGCGGCCCGGCGAGGCCCCACGGGTGCAGTGAGTTCAGCCACTTCATCATCGAGCCGCGCTCGCCGCCGTCGAAGTAGACGGGGTCGCAGAGCTTGCCCATCCCCGCGTACACGGAGATGAAGCCGAGGAAGACGCGCAGCGGGAGGAGGACCACGCCGAGGTTCATCCGGCGGCCCGGGTAGTACGCGTGCCGCACCTGGTCCACGCCGTGCCGCTGCCCGCGTGCACCGGAGCCGTCGGGCCCCTCGGGCCGGTCGGACCTGTCGAAGTCGTCGCCCTCGTAGCCCTCGTAGCCGCGCTCGAACTCGTCGAAGCCGCCGTCCCCGTACGCCCCTTGGGCGTATCCGTGCGGGCTCTGGCGGACCGCCTGCAGGGCCGTCTCCGCAACGCCGCCGGAGTCCGCGAGCGGCGAGCGCGGGCCCACCACGACCGGCGTGGGCAGGGTGTCCTGGCCGATGCGCGGGAGGACCTGGACGCCGCCCGCGTCGAGCGCCGCGCCCGGCGCGTCCAGGCCGCGCACCGCCTGGAGCAGGCCGGTCGCCCCGGGCGCCGCCCGGCCGGTCCACACCACCGGGGCCCGGCGGCGGGCCGTCCGCTGCCCGGCCGGCATCCTCGCCAAGCGCTTCGGCTGGGCCTTCGGGGCGAAATGCACCCGGAAACTGGCGTGGTTGACGATGACCTGCGCGGGGTCCGAGTCCACCTTGAGCATACTCAGGGCAGGCTGATCGTCGAACCCGGGCCGGGGCGTTCTGGTGTCCACACTCATCTAACCGAGTGATGGAGGTTTAGGACACTGCCTTGACGGGCCCGATCTGTCCGAGGCCCGTCAAGATCACCTACGCCGGACGGGCGTCGGGCGTACGGGGGTGTCAGCCCTTGCGGCGGCGCGCCGCCTCGTACAGCACGATGCCCGCCGCGACACCGGCGTTCAGCGACTCGGCGCCGCCCGGCATCGAGATCCGCACCCGGTAGTCGCAGGTCTCGCCGACGAGGCGGCCCAGGCCCTTGCCCTCGCTGCCGATGACGATGACGACCGGGCCGCCCAGCGCCTCCAGCTGCTCGACCGTGTGCTCGCCGTCGGCCGCCAGGCCCACGATCGTGACACCGGCCTTCTTGTACTCCTCCAGGGCGCGGGTCAGGTTGGTGACGCGCGAGACCGGCGTACGGGCCGCGGTGCCCGCCGAGGACTTCCAGGCGCCGGCCGTCATACCGGCCGCGCGGCGCTCGGGCACGACCACGCCGTGGCCGCCGAAGGCGGAGGTGGAGCGGACGATCGCACCGAGGTTGCGCGGGTCGGTGACGCCGTCGAGGGCGACGATCAGCGGCTCGTCGTGGTTGTCGTACGCCGCCTCCAGGAGGTCCTGCGGGTGCGCGTACTCGTACGGCGGGACCTGGAGGACCATGCCCTGGTGGTTGAGGCCGTTGGTCATCCGGTCGAGCTCGGCGCGCGGGGCCTCCATCAGGTTGATGTTGCCGCGCTCGCCCGCGAGCTGGAGCGCGTCGCGCACCCGCTCGTCGTTGTCGATGTACTGCTGCACGTACAGCGTGGTCGCCGGGACGCCGTCGCGCAGCGCCTCGAAGACCGGGTTGCGGCCGACGACCATCTCGGACGTGCCCTTGGGGCCGCCGCGGCGCGGGGCCGGGCGGCGGGTCGCCGCCTGCTTGGCCTTGGCGGTGGCGATGCGGTTCTTCTTGTGCTTCTTGCGCTCCTCCGCGGGCGGCGTGGGGCCCTTGCCTTCCAGACCCCGGCGCCGCTGGCCACCGCTGCCGACCGTCGCGCCCTTCTTGTTGGACGTGCGGCGGTTCCTGCGCTGGCTGTTCCCGGCCATGACCTACCTGTTTCCGTGATTCTGCGACCTACGGGGCGTCGTGGCGTCCGTGGGTCCTGCGTACGTACGTATATGAAGTGTGCCGCCCAGTCGCCCGGGCGGCACATCGCGCTTCCCCGTCAGCGGGGGCCGAGGGTCCAGCGGGGGCCGCTGGGGCTGTCCTCGATGACCAGGCCGGACTGGGTCAGCTGGTCGCGGATGGCGTCCGCGGTGGCCCAGTCCTTACGGGCGCGGGCCGCCTCGCGCTGTTCGAGCACCAGCCGTACGAGCGTGTCGACGGCCCCGTGCATGCTTTTGAGAGAACCGGTCTCGCCGCGGTCGGCCTCGCCCGCCCAGTGGGCGTCCAGCGGGTCCAGGCCCAGGACACCGAGCATCGCACGGACCTCGGCGAGCCGGGCGATGGCCGCTTCCTTGTCGTCCGCGGCCAGTGCGCTGTTGCCCTGGCGGACCGTGGTGTGGACGATCGCCAGGGCCTGCGGGACGCCCAGGTCGTCGTCCATCGCCTCGGCGAACGCGGGCGGGACCTCGGACGCGGGCTCGACCGCGCCCCCCGCCTTCTCGACGACGCGCTGGACGAAGCCCTCGATGCGCGCGAAAGCCGACTCGGCCTCGCGCAGGGCCTCCACGCTGTACTCGATGGTCGAGCGGTAGTGCGGGGTGCCCAGGTAGTAGCGCAGGACGATCGGGCGCCACTGCTTGACCATGTCGGAGACGAGGACCGAGTTGCCGAGCGACTTGGACATCTTCTCGCCGGACATGGTGACCCAGGCGTTGTGCATCCAGTACGCGGCGAACGCGTCGCCGTACGCCTTGGCCTGGGCGATCTCGTTCTCGTGGTGCGGGAAGATCAGATCGCGCCCGCCGCCGTGGATGTCGAAGGCGCTGCCCAGGTACTTGTGGGCCATCGCCGAGCACTCCAGGTGCCAGCCGGGACGGCCGCGCCCCCAGGGCGTCTCCCAGTCGGGCTCGCCCGGCTTCGTCGCCTTCCACATGGCGAAGTCGCGGGGGTCGCGCTTGCCCGCGACGCCCTCGTCAGGCTGGAGCAGGTCGTCGATGTTCTGGTTGGACAGCTCCAGATAGCCGGGGAAGGAGCGCACGTCGAAGTAGACGCTGCCGTCCGCCTCGTACGCGTGACCGCGCTCGATCAGACCGCGCATCATCTCGATCATCTCGGGCACATGCCCGGTCGCCCTCGGCTCGTACGTGGGCGGCAGGCAACCCAGCTCGTTGTAGCCGTCGTTGAAGGCGCGCTCGTTCTCGTATCCGATCGACCACCAAGGGCGGCCCTGCTCGGCCGACTTCGCGATGATCTTGTCGTCGATGTCGGTGACGTTGCGGACGAACGTGACGTCGTAGCCGCGGTATTGGAACCAGCGGCGCGCGATGTCGAAGTTCAGGTAGGAGCGGACGTGCCCGATGTGCGGGGCGGCCTGCACGGTCGCGCCACAGAGGTAGATCGAGACACAGCCCGGCACGAGCGGGGTGAAGTCACGGATCTGCCGGGCGCTGGTGTCGTACAGGCGAATAGTCACCACTCCAGGGTAGTGGGCCCGTAGCAGTGCCCCGCGACCCTTGGGCCACGGGGCACCGAAGTGTGACAGAAGCTTTTCCGGCGGGCTTTGCGGCAGGCTTTAGGGCGAGCTTCGCGACGAGTATCCGACGAGCTTTTCCGGCCGCCGCCGGAAGGTGTTCATCCGGTCCGGTACACCAGCGCCGTGGCGATCGCGGCGAGGCCGTCGCCGCGGCCGGGGAAGCCCAGGCCGTCGGTGGTGGCGCCGGAGACCGAGACGGGCGCGCCGACCGCGTCCGAGAGCACCTTCTGCGCCTCGTCGCGCCGCTTGCCGATCTTGGGGCGGGGGCCGACCACCTGGACGGCCACGTTGCCGATGCCGAAGCCCGCGTCCCGGACGATCCGCGCGGCCTCGGTGAGCAGCGTGACGCCGGACGCGCCGGACCACTCGGGGCGCCCGGTGCCGAAGTGGGCGCCGAGGTCGCCCAGGCCGGCCGCGGAGAACAGGGCGTTGCAGGCGGCGTGGGCGACGACGTCGGCGTCGGAGTGGCCCGCGAGGCCGGGGCCCTCACCCTCCCAGAGCAGGCCCGCGCACCACAGCTCGCGGCCCTCCTCGAAGGCGTGGATGTCGGTGCCGATGCCCACCTGCGGCAGTATCAGTCGCGGGCTGCCGCCCGGGGCCGCAACCTGCTGCTGTGCCGGAGGCGCCTCAGAAGCCATCGTTCGCCCTCCTGCGGGCCAGGACCGCCTCCGCCAGGACCAGGTCCAGCGGGCGGGTGACCTTGAAGGCCTCCTCGTGGCCGGGGACGACCACGACCTTCAGGCCCAGCCGCTCGACCATGGACGCGTCGTCCGTGACGTCGCCGGTGACGCTCTCGTGGGCGCGCACCAGGGTGGCGTGGTCGAAGCCCTGCGGGGTCTGGACGGCGCGCAGCCGGGCACGGTCGGGCGTGGCGAGCACCGGCTCGGGGGCGCCGTCGGCTTGCGGCTCGACCTCCTTGACGGTGTCGGCGAGCGGCAGCGCGGGGACGACGGCCGGGGCCCCGTCCCGTACGGCCTCGATCACCGCGTCGACGGTGTCGACCGGCACCAGCGGGCGGGCAGCGTCGTGGACGAGAACCACGTCGATACCCTGCGGCAGCGCTTCCAGGCCGAGCCGGACGGACTCCTGGCGGGTCTCGCCGCCGGGCACCACGACGAAGTCGGTGCGGTCCGGCAGCGCGTGCTCGGCCAGCAGGTTCTTCACCTCGGTGGCGCCGTCGGGCGGGGCCACGACGACGACGAGCGAGACGGCGCGGGAGGCGGCCATCGCCCGTACGGCGTGGATGAGTATGGGCGTGCCGTTCAGCGTGCGGAGCGCCTTGGGGGCGCCCGGGCCGAGCCGCACGCCGCGGCCGGCCGCGGGGATCACGGCGGCCGTGCGGAAAACGCGCGTTTCCTCAGACAAGGTTTGTGTCCTTCGGCGACATGGGTATGGCCTCAGCAAGCTGGGCTCGACGCCCTGACCGGCCCCTTCCGTGACGACCGGTCGGGCACTCCGCCCGGCCCGGCACGCCGGTGCGGGTGCCGTGCGTACTGATGATGTCCGAACATGCCGCAGCGCCCGGCGACGCAGCAGTAGGTTCACTGCTGGTCAGCGGGCACCGCGGCAATGCTGGTCCTCCGGGAGGCGAAGCCCCCGGACTTACCAGTGTCAGGACGCGAGGACCTCGTCGAGAAGGGCCTCGGCCTTGTCTTCGTTGGTGTTCTCAGCGAGTGCCAGCTCGCTCACCAGAATCTGGCGCGCCTTGGCGAGCATGCGCTTCTCACCCGCGGAGAGTCCGCGCTCGCGCTCACGACGCCACAGGTCGCGCACTACTTCGGCGACCTTGATGACATCGCCGGAGGCGAGCTTCTCGAGATTCGCCTTGTAGCGACGGGACCAGTTGGTGGGCTCTTCCGCAAACGGTGCACGCAGCACCTCGAAGACCCGGTCCAGCCCGTCCTGCCCGACCACATCGCGTACGCCTACGAACTCCGCATTGTCCGCGGGTACGCGTACCGTCAAGTCGCCCTGGGCGACCTTGAGCACCAAGTAGGTCTTGTCCACGCCTTTGATCTGGCGAGTTTCGATGGCCTCGATCAGCGCGGCCCCGTGATGGGGATAGACCACGGTGTCGCCAACCTTGAACGTCATGTGACAGGTACCCCTTCCGTGGCTATCCAGGGTAACACGAGAACAGCCTGTTCTGAATGGCGTTTTCGCAGGTCAGGGCATATCTCGGGGCTTGACAACAGCAACAGGAACGTGCTGCGGAGGGCTCGCGGGAGGGGGTATTCGCAGGTCGGAGCGGCTGTTCGGGGGCAGGGAAACATGCCCGTCACACTCTTCGCAACCCCCCTCAAGTGGCCTGAACATCCCGTTTTGTCGGGTTCCAAGCGGTGAACTTCCACTGCTCCGTTCGGTGATCGGTCACCCGTTCGGCGTGACCGGGACTTTTTCGTGAATTGATCAACGGACCCGGGCCGGGGGGTTTTCGGTAAGGAATACGTGGCGGTCCGGAGAATTGATCACCGGCGATATGTGAACGGCGTGCGAAACACCGAGATCAGAGCGGGTGCGGACGTCTCACGGGGGTTCCGGGCAGGGTTCTGGGGGCGCGCTCGGCGGATGCGGGGCGAACGGCGTACCGGTCCGGGCGCGGCGGACCCGCGCCGAGGGGCGGGTCGGGTGCGGGCTCGTGGGGACGGCTCGGTAACCTAAGCCAGCTGACACAGACTTAGCCGTCCTTTAGATGTCCTTACGTCCAAGGAGTTGCCGCCGCCGTGAGCCGCAGCCTTCGACGCGGCGCCCTCGCCGCCTCTGCCATCGCGTTCTCGCTCGCCTCTCTCGCCGCATGCTCGGCGGGCAACGACGCGCAGACGCTCGAAGTGAAGCCGGACAACGCCGCCGTCAAGGTGGGTGACATCAAGATCCAGAACGCGACCGTCCTCACGCAGCCCAAGGCCGACGCGGCCGGGCCCGCCGTGATCACGGCGACCGTGTTCAACAACGGCGACAAGCCGCAGACGCTCGACGCCGTCAAGCTCGCGTCCTCGGGCGCCACGGTGAAGCTCTCCCCCGGCAAGGGCCAGAGCGGGCTCACCGTCCCCGCGCACGGCTCGCTGATGCTCGGCGGCAAGGACAACGCGTCCGCCGTCGTGGAGAACGGCAAGGAGGCCGCCAAGAACGGCGACGCCCAGCCCGTCACCTTCCAGCTGAGCAGGACCGGCGACGTGACGCTGCGCGCGTTCGTGGTCCCCGCCACCAGCTTCTTCGAGGGCTACGGCCCCAGCGAGCTCCCCAAGCCCCCGGCGGCCACGTCGGGCGCTCCGGGCGGCGCCTCGTCCACGACGCCGGGCGCCCCGGCGAGCGGCAAGCCCTCGGGCAAGCCGTCGAACACGCCCCCCAAGGGCGGCAAGCCGTCGGGCACGGCGAGCACGGGTGCGGGTCACTGACGTACGCAGCTGTACGAGGAGGGGCCCCGGACGATGTCCGGGGCCCCTCCTCGTCCGTACCGGCCGTACCGCTGCGTACGGGCCGTGCCGCTCTTTACGGCTCGAACCCCTCCCGCGTGCGCCCCTCGCACCGCTTCGCGGGCTTCGGAGCGCTGTGCCGGACCCCGTCCGGCCAGTCGGGGTTCGAGGGGTTGTCTACGGCTCGAACTTGTAGCCCAGGCCTCGCACCGTCACCAGGTACCTCGGCGCGCCCGGGTCCGGCTCGATCTTGGCGCGGAGGCGCTTGACGTGGACGTCGAGGGTCTTGGTGTCGCCGACGTAGTCCGCGCCCCAGACTCTGTCGATCAGCTGCATACGGGTCAGCACGCGGCCCGCGTTGCGCAGCAGCATCTCCAGGAGGTCGAACTCCTTCAGCGGCAGGTCGACCTTGCCGCCGGAGACGGTGACCACGTGGCGGTCCACGTCCATACGGACCGGGCCGGCCTCCAGGGCCGCCGGGGTGACCTCCTCCGGCTCGCCCCGGCGGCGCAGCACCGCGCGGATGCGGGCGACGAGCTCACGGGACGAGAAGGGCTTGGTGACGTAGTCGTCGGCTCCTATTTCGAGGCCCACGACCTTGTCGATCTCGCTGTCCTTGGCGGTGACCATGATCACCGGGACGTTGGAGCGGCCGCGCAGCTGGCGGCAGACCTCCGTGCCGGGCAGCCCCGGCAGCATCAGGTCGAGCAGCACGAGGTCGGCGCCGTTGCGCTCGAACTCGTCCAGCCCGTCGGGCCCGGTGGCCGCCACGGCGACCTCGAAGCCCTCTTTGCGGAGCATGTAGGACAGGGCGTCGCTGAACGATTCCTCGTCCTCGACGACGAGCACTCGGGTCACGGAAGGACCTCCGGGGCAGGGGGCACAGTGGTGGAGTCGTGCGCGGTCGGGAAGGTGTCGTACGGCGGCTCGTCGACGGCGTCGTCGTCGTCCGGGCCTGCGGGGTCGGATGCGGCGCGGTCCCGTACGGCGCCGGCCTCCGGCAGCCTCAGGGTGAAGGTGGAGCCCTGTCCCTCGGAGCTCCAGACGGTGACCTCCCCGCCGTGCGAGGCGGCCACGTGCTTGACGATGGCCAGGCCCAGGCCCGTACCACCGGTGGCGCGGGAACGGGCCGGGTCGACTCGGTAGAAGCGCTCGAAGACGCGCTCCCGGTCCTTCTCCGAGATGCCGATGCCCTGGTCGGTCACGGCTATCTCGATGAGGTCCCCGCCGGGCGCGGCGACGCGGCGGCCCGCGATGCCGACCCTCGTCCTGGCCGGGGAGTAGTTGACCGCGTTCTCGACGAGGTTGCCGAGGGCGGCGGCGAGCTGGCCGCGGTGGCCCCAGACGTACAGATCCGCCGTGCCGCCCGCGGCCATCGTGATCTGCTTGGTGGACGCGGGGTGGCGGGAGCGGTCGATGGCCTCGGCCACCAGCTCGTCGACCCGGACCGGCTCGGCGTCGTCCAGCGGGTGGTCGTTCTGGACCCGGGACAGGTCGATGAGCTCCTGGACCAGATTGGTCAGCCGGTTGGCCTCGATCTGCATCCGGCCCGCGAAGCGGGTGATCGCCTCGGGGTCGTCCGAGGCGTCCATGACGGCCTCGGAGAGCAGGGAGAGCGCGCCGACCGGCGTCTTGAGCTCATGGCTGACGTTGGCGACGAAGTCGCGCCGGACGGCCTCGATGCGCCTTGCCTCGGTCAGGTCCTCGACCAGGAGCAGTACGAGGCGGGAGCCGAGGGGGGCGACCCGGGCGGAGACCGCGAGGGCCTCGCCCCGGCCGGTGCCCCGGCGCGGCAGATCCAGCTCCACCTGCCGTATCTCACCGTCACGGCGGGTGTCGCGGGCCATGTGGAGCATCGGCTCCACGGCCAGCTTTCCGCCCCTGACCAGCCCCAGGGCGTACGCCGCGGAGCTGGCCTTGACCACCGAGTCGCTCTCGTCGAGCACCACCGCCGAGGAGCGGAGCACCGAAAGCACGGTGTCCACGCCGGGCGGCAGGACCGCGTCCGTGTGCAGGGATGTCCGGGTGGGCCGCGCCTGGTCGCGCTCGCTCCAGCGGAACGCCAGCATGGCGATGACGCCGGTGCACAACCCGGCGATCGCTGCAGCTGCGGCGACCGCCGCGTTCACGTCCATGCATCCAGGTTATGCGGGCGCACCGACACTCTCCCAGCCATCCGGGTGCCTGCTCGAACGTTCGTCGCCCAGAGTTCACCATGGTGATAGTGCCGGTTCACTTGGTGTGGCCGAATCGGACGCGTAACCCACGGAACGTGGGAGCGTGGGGGTCACGACATCCCCTGCCTCCCCCGGAGTCATTCCCGGAGTCATTGCCGCAGTCATGGAAAGAGGGACACCCATGCGGGACGCGTACCACGAGGAACTTGACTCGATCGGCGAGGGCCTGGTCGAGATGGCCCGCCTTGTCGGGTCGGCGATCGGGCGCGCCACGACGGCCATGCTCGACGCCGATCTCAAGCTCGCCGAGAGTGTGATCGCCGCCGACCAGAAGGTCGACGATCTGCAGCACGACCTGGAGGCGCGGGCGATAGCCCTGCTGGCCCGCCAGCAGCCCGTCGCGACGGATCTCCGCATCGTCGTGACGTCCCTGAGGATGAGCGCCGACCTGGAGCGTTCGGGCGACCTGGCCCAGCACGTCGCCAAGCTGACCCGGCTGCGCTACCCGGCGCGGGCGGTCCCGCACGACCTGCACGCCACCATCCTGGAGATGGGCCAGCTGGCCCAGCGCCTGATGGCGAAGGCCGCCGAGGTGATCATCACCAAGGACGTCGACCTGGCCCTCCAGCTGGAGCAGGACGACGACGAGATGGACCTGCTGCACCGCACGCTCTTCCAGCACCTGATGGACGACCGCTGGAAGCACGGCATCGAGACGGCCGTCGACGTGACGCTGCTCGGCCGCTACTACGAGCGGTTCGCTGACCACGCGGTCTCGGTCGCCAAGCGGGTCGTGTACCTGGTCACCGGCGAGCACGCGGACGAGCTCCAGCAGGCACCGGCGCAGGTCGAGGGCGCGTAGCGGGCGGCACGGGGGCGCGGGGCGGCTCGGCGGGCGGGGGTGCGGCCGGCGCCTTGGAGCGCGGGGGCGCGCGGACATCGGGGCGCGCGCCGTTGATGCGCCCGCCCCGGTGGGCATCCAATGGGGGTGAGGTACGCGTACCCCCAACCCCGGGAGGGACCATGACCGAGACTCCGACTCCGAACGCCTCCGGCTGCCAGTGCGGCCCGAGCTGCCAGTGCGGCTGCCAGTCGGGCGGCTCGTGCCAGTGCGGCGGCGGCTGCTGAGCCAGCGGTACGGGAAGGGCCCCGTCCGGGACACGGACGGGGCCCTTCGCGCGCTGCCGCTCCGGGCGTGTCAGTCCTGGTCGGACGCTTCGCCGTAGACGTTGCCGGGGCTGATCACCTGGGTGATGGCCCGGCCGAGCAGGGTGCTGGGGTTCTCACCGTTCGAGGCGATGTCGGTGTTGAGCAGGAGCACCATCGTCGCCTTCTGGGCGGGCAGGTAGACCGTCAGGCTCTGGTAGCCGGGCAGGGAGCCCGCGTGACCGATCCACCCGTGGTTGATGTCGACGCCCAGCCCGTAGAAGTCGCCCGGCGCACCGGTGGGCTGCGCGTCGAGGCGCTGCGCCTGGGTGCGCGGGCTCAGCAGACGGCCGGTGGCGACGTTCACCGCCCAGGAGCGCATGTCGTCGAGGTCCGAGATCATCGCGCCGGCCGCCCAGCCCCAGCTGGGGTTGAAGTCCGTGGCGTCCGCCACCTCGCCGTCCGGCGTGAAGTCGGTGTAGCCGTGGGCGTGCGGCCGCGGGAACTCCGCCGCCTTCGGCAGGAAGGTGCGCTTCAGGCCGCTCGGCCGGGTGATCAGGTCCCGGATCACGTCCCGCAGGGGGCAGTGGGTGACCTTCTCGACGACCAGGCCGAGCAGCACGGTGTTGGTGTTGGAGTAGTCGAACTGCGTCCCGGGCGGGAACAGGTTGGCGTGCTGGAAGGCGATGCGGAGCAGCTCACTCGGGGCCCACTGGCGGTGCGGCTGGGTCGTCAGCAGGTGCTGGAAGCCCTCGTCCTTGGTGTAGGCGAACAGGCCGCTGCGCATCTGGGCGAGCTGGCGCAGCGTGATGTGCCGTCCGTCGGGCACTCCGGGGACGTACTTGGAGATCGGGTCGTCCAGGCGGACCTGGCCGCGGTCGACGAGCTGGAGCAGCGCGGTGACGGTGAAGGTCTTGGTCTCGCTGCCGATGCGCATGTTCAGGTCGGTCCGCATCGGGGCGCCGTCGTGCTTGTCCGCGACACCGAAGGCCCGCACGTAGCGCGGCTGTCCGGGTTTCCAGACACCCACGATCACTCCCGGGACCCCGGCGTCGACGGCCGCCCGCCGGATCACCCGGTCGAGCTCCGCCGCGGTCGCGGACCCGGGCGATGGCGCGGCGGCCGACGCCCCGGGAGCCGGTACGGCCGCTGCGGGACCGGCGGTCGCGGGCAGGAGGGCGGCCACGCAGACCGAGACGGCCATCGCAAGGCGAAGCAGGGCATTACGGCCCGTTCGGATATACATATCTCCGGGATAAGTCCCTTCCAGGACTTTGCCCGCAGCGCAACGCCGGACCGCGGCGCTCATTCATCCGAACGCCCCGGGGGTTGCCCCGCAATGGACGCCCCACGCGCCGGCCGAGGGCCCGGAGCGGCACCGGGACGTGAAAATGCCTCCCATCCGCGCCGTTCGCGCAGGTGGGAGGCATGATCAGGCTTTCTACTTCTTCTTGCCCTGGTTCTTGACCGCCTCGATCGCGGCGGCGGCCGCGTCCGGGTCGAGGTAGGTGCCGCCCGGCTTGACGGGCTTGAAGTCCGCGTCGAGCTCGTAGACGAGCGGGATGCCGGTCGGGATGTTCAGCCCCGCGATGTCGGCGTCCGAGACGCCGTCGAGGTGCTTGACCAGCGCGCGCAGCGAGTTGCCGTGGGCGGCGACCAGTACGGTGCGGCCCGCGAGCAGGTCCGGGACGATGCCGTCGTACCAGTACGGCAGCATGCGGACGACGACGTCCTTGAGGCACTCGGTGCGCGGGCGCAGCTCCGGCGGGATGGAGGCGTAGCGCGCGTCGTCGGACTGCGAGAACTCGGTGCCGTCCGCGAGCTCCGGCGGCGGGGTGTCGTACGAGCGGCGCCACAGCATGAACTGCTCCTCGCCGAACTCGGCGAGCGTCTGCGCCTTGTCCTTGCCCTGGAGCGCGCCGTAGTGCCGCTCGTTCAGGCGCCAGCTGCGGTGCACCGGGATCCAGTGGCGGTCCGCGGACTCCAGCGCGAGCTGGGCGGTGCGGATGGCGCGCTTCTGAAGGGAGGTGTGCAGCACGTCGGGGAGCAGGCCGGCGTCCTTGAGCAGCTCACCGCCGCGCGCCGCCTCCTTCTCGCCCTTCGGCGTGAGGTTGACGTCCACCCACCCGGTGAACAGGTTCTTCTCGTTCCACTCGCTCTCGCCGTGGCGGAGGAGGATCAGCTTGTACGGTGCGTCGGCCATGCGTCCGAGCGTAATCGACGTTCGCGGGCCCTCGCGCGCGCGGGGAGCAAGGTGCCGGGAGCGTCTCGGCACGTGGACGATTGACGGTCGGCGTCAATTGAGTAGCGGGTGAGAGCCCTCGGATCGTAAGTTGCGTCTATCGCCAGCACCACTTACACGGCTCTGTGCCGCGTGGGTGTGCCCGGCGCTTGTCGTCAGCTTGCCGTTCCGGGGGGAAACCGATGTCCGTCGCCAGTCTCAGACGCGCCGCACGAGAGAGCGTCTCGGGTCTTCCCCGGGAGTTCTGGTGGCTGTGGACGAGCACGCTGATCAACCGGCTCGGGGCGTTCGTCGCCACGTTCATGACCCTCTACCTGACCCATGAGCGCGGCTATTCGGCCTCGTACGCGGGCCTGGTGGTCTCCCTGCACGGCCTGGGCGGCGTGATCTCCTCCCTCGGCGCGGGCGTTCTGACCGACCGGCTCGGCCGCCGCCCCACGATGATGGCCGCCCAGACGGCGACGGCCTTCTCGGTGGCGCTGCTCGGCTTCATGACCGACCCGGCCGCGATCGTCGCCGTCGCCTTCCTGGTCGGCATGGCCTCCAACGCCTCGCGCCCGGCCGTCCAGGCGATGATGGCGGACATCGTGAAGCCCGAGGACCGGATGCGGGCCTTCTCGCTCAACTACTGGGCGATCAACCTCGGGTTCGCGGTCTCCGCGGCGGGCGCCGGCTTCGTCGCGCAGCACAGCTATCTGGCGGGCTTCCTCGGCGAGGCGGCGCTGACGCTGACGTGCGCGGTGCTGGTCTTCCTGAAGCTGCCGGAGTCACGGCCGGAGCGGGTGGCGACGGTCAAGTCACGGGGGCGGGGGACGGGTACGGGGTCGGAGCCGGAGCCGGAGGTCGGCCTCGGGACGGTGTTCCGCGACGGCCGCTTCATGGGCGTCGTCGGCCTCTCCTTCCTCATCTCCCTGATCTTCCAGCAGGGTTACGTGGGTCTGCCGGTCGCCATGGGTGCGGACGGCTTCTCCAGCGCGGACTTCGGCCTGGCGATGGCGGTCAACGGCGTTCTGATCGTCGCCCTCCAGATCCCGGTCACGCGGGCCATCGAGCACCGCGATCCACGCCGTCTGCTGATCGTGTCGTCGCTGCTGGCGGGGTACGGGTTCGGGCTCACCGCGTTCGCCGGTTCGGTGGGGGTGTACGCGCTGACGATCTGCGTCTGGACCCTCGCCGAGATCATCAACTCGCCCACCCAGACGGGGCTGGTGGTACGCCTGTCCCCCGTCCACGGGCGGGGCCGGTACCAGGGCGTGTACACGATGTCGTGGTCCGTGGCGGCCCTCGTCGCCCCCCTGATGTCGGGCTTCGTCGTCGACCACTTCGGGGCGGACTGGTTGTGGGGGGCTTGTGCGGTGCTGGGGACCGCGGGGGCGGGGGGTTACTGGCTGCTGATGCGGGGGTTGGGGGATGGGGAGGATGTGGTGGCGGGGGGTGGCGTGGTGGAGCGGCGCGCGAAGGCGGCGGCGTGACGCACCGGGCTTTCGTGCCCCCACCCCGCCCCTTCCCTGAACCCTCCGGGGGGTGGGTGGGGGGCGGGGGCTTGTTTCCCGGGGGCTCCGCCCCCGGGCCCCGTTCGTCTGCGGGCCCGGTGGGGGCTGGTCGCGCAGTTCCCCGCGCCCCTTGGGGGATGGGGTCGTCCAGCCCGGACGCGTCAGGTTCCGGAGGGCGCGGGGCGCGGCACATTCAGCCCCTCCGGCGTTCGAGGAGCGGGGTCCGGGGCGGAGCCCCGAAACGGGGCGCAGGGGCCGCAGGCCCCGCCGGGAGCCCAAGGCCGCAGCCCCCGGGAAAACAGCCTCCACCACCCACCCCCGGAGGGTTCAGGTAACGGGCGGGGAGGGGCTACTCCTGCTTGGCCGGCGGGCGTTGCGTCAGACTGGTGAACGCGTCCAGGTTTCGGGTCGACTCCCCCCGCGACACCCTCCACTCGTACTCCCGCCGGATCGCCGACGCGAAGCCCAGTTCCAGAAGAGTGTTGAAGGAGCCGTCCGCCTCCTCCAGGACCGTGCCCAGGAGGCGGTCCAGTTCCTCGGGGGTGATCGAGGAGAGCGGGAACTTGCCCGCCAGGTAGACGTCTCCGAGGTGGTCGACCGCGTAACTCACCCCGTAGAGGCGGAGGTTGCGCTCCAGGAGCCAGCGGTGGACGCCCGCGTCGTTCTCGTCGGGGTGGCGGACCACGAACGCGTTGACCGACAACGAGTGGCGGCCGACCCGCAGCGAGCACGTCGTGGACAGCTTTCGCGTGCCCGGCAGCTTCACCACGTACGAGCCCGGTTCAGGGGACTCCCACTCCAGCTCGGCGTCCTTGAGGTACGCGTCGATCACAGCCAGTGCGTCAGCCATGGTGCGAGCGTACGCGACGGCGGTGTTCGTGCATCGCCGCGGTGTAGACGTCCGCCGTGGCCGACGCGGCCGTCCCCCAGCCGAAGGACTGGGCGTGCCGGGCGGCCGCCGCGCCCATCCGGTCCGCCAGCGACGGGTCGTCCAGGAAGCGGCGCAGGGCGCGCGCGTAGTCGCCGGGGTCGTGGCCGGGGATCAGGAAGCCGGTCTCGCCGGACCGCACCGCGACCGGCAGGCCGCCGACCGCCGCCGCCACCACCGGCGTCCCCGCCGCCTGCGCCTCGATCGCCACCAGTCCGAAGGACTCGCTGTACGAGGGCATGACCAGCACCGACGCCGCCCGGAACCAGTCCGCGAGCCGGTCCTGGCCCACCGGCGGGTGGAACCGGACCACGTCCGAGATGCCGAGCCGGGCCGCCAGTTTGTGCAGCCCCTCCGGCTTGGCCAGGCCGCTGCCGGACGGGCCGCCTATCACCGGGACCACGAGCCGCGAGCGCAGCGACGGGTTCTCGGTGAGCAGCGCCGCCACCGCCCGCAGCAGGATGTCGGGCGCCTTCAGCGGCTGGATGCGGCCCGCGAAGAGCGGGATCACGGCGTCCTGCGGCAGACCGAGCCGGGCCCGCGCCGCCGCCCGGCCGTCGGCGGGGCGGAAGCGGTCCAGGTTCACGCCGGGGTGGACGACCGCGACCTTGCCGGGGTCGGCGTCGTAGAAGCGGACGAGCTCGTCGGCCTCCTCGGCTGTGTTGGCGATCAGCCGGTCCGCCGCGTCGACGATCTGCGTCTCGCCGATCACCCGGGCCGCGGGCTCGGGCGTGTCGCCGTCGGCGAGCGCGGCGTTCTTGACCTTGGCCATGGTGTGCATGGCGTGCACCAGCGGCACGCCCCAGCGCTCGGCGGCGAGCCAGCCGACGTGGCCGGAGAGCCAGTAGTGGGAGTGGACCAGGTCGTAGTGGCCGGGCCGGTGGCCCGCCCAGGCCTGCATCACACCGTGGGTGAAAGCGCACAGCTGGGCCGGCAGCTCTTCTTTGGCCAGGCCCTCGTAAGGCCCCGCGTCGACGTGCCGGACCAGGACCCCGGGCGCCATCTCCACGGTCGGGGCAAGCCCGCCCGTGGTCGCCCGGGTGAAGATCTCGACCTCGATGTTGATCGCGGCGAGCCGCTTGGCGAGCTCCACGATGTAGACGTTCATCCCGCCCGCGTCGCCCGTGCCCGGCTGGTGCAGCGGGGAGGTGTGGACGCTGAGCATGGCGATCCGCCGCGGCCTGCGGTGGCCCCCGGGGAGCCTGAGCCGGGGCGGCCCCGCCAGGGTGCCGGTGAACCGGGACACGTACTGGCTCACGTCGACGTCCTCTCGACCGGGGGGCAGGGCGGGTGGGGCTGGTTCTGGTGGGGCTGGGCATGGCTTGCGGAGGACACGTACGCGCCCTCAGTGAGCGGTAACCACCGGAACCCTTCCTTTCATTTCCGCTTCCCCGCACTTTTGCCGAAAACTTGCCCGCCACCGCCTCTCACCAGGGGCGCCTACCCTCGTCGTATGGCTCCACCCAAGCGACCCGTCGGCACCGTCACGCGCGGCACCACCAATCCCAATCGGCTGCGCCGCATGGACCGCTGGATCGCCGAGGTCCACGGCCCCGCGCTGCGCCGCGCCGAGGCGCCGGTCGCGGTGGACCTGGGGTACGGGGCGGCCCCCTGGACGGCCGTCGAGCTGCTGCGGCGGCTGCGGGCCGCCGCGCCCGCCGTGTCGGTGGTGGGGATCGAGATCGAGCCCGCCCGGGTCGCGGCCGCGAAGCCGTGCGAGAGGGAGGGCCTCACCTTCCTGCACGGCGGCTTCGAGGTGCCGCTGCCCCATGCGCCGCTGCTGATCCGGGCGGCGAACGTGCTGCGGCAGTACGAGGAGGGCGAGGTCGCGGCGGTGTGGGCGCGGCTGTGCGGGCGGCTCGCGGAGGGCGGGCTGCTGGTCGAGGGCACCTGCGACGAGATCGGGCGGCGGCACGTGTGGGTGGCGCTCGACGCGTCGGGCCCGCGCACGGTGACGTTCGCGACGCGGCTCGGCTCCCTGGAGCGCCCCTCCGACCTGGCGGAGCGGCTGCCGAAGGCGCTGATCCACCGGAACGTGCCGGGCGAGCCGGTCCACGCGTTCCTGCGCGACTTCGACCGGGCGTGGGCGGCGGCGGCCCCGTACGCCTCGCTGGGCGCGCGGCAGCGGTGGATCCGGGCGGTCCGGGACCTGGCGGCGGACTGGCCGCTGCGGGACGGGCCGCGGCGGTGGCGGCAGGGGGAGGTCACGGTGGAGTGGGGGGCGCTGGCGCCGCGGGGGTGAAGGCGGGGCGGCAGGACGGGTGACTTCCGGAGCCGGCTGACCTCGCACGGGTGAATACCGGGGTCGGTCGGCGTCGAAGGGAACGCACTGCGCCTGCCGTTCGTCCCACACGCGGGGGGTGACCCGTGACGTGCCGTCCGCCCCTGTCGTTTTGAGGGACGGCATGGCACCATCACGACGTTGCCAGAATGTTACTGACGGTAAATCAGCTACCGTTTTGCCTGGTGTTGTCCGGTTGTCCGGAGGGGGAGACTTAGTGCAGCCGCGCCGCTTGGCCACCGCGATCACCGTGGTGTGCGCCTTGACCGTGCTCGCGATGCCGGCCACGGCGTTCGCCGCGCCGAATCCGAAGCCGGACCCGACCACGTCGACCGCTCCCCCGGCCCCGCCGGTGTCGTCGAAGAGCCTCGAAGACGTGCGCAAGGAGATAGACGAGCTCTACCGGCAGGCGGCGGTCGCGACCGAGGCGTACAACCAGGCACAGGAGCAGACCAAGCTCCAGTCCGCGGAGATCGTGAAGATCGCCCAGGAGATCGTCAAGGGCGAGGAGCGGATCAAGCGGCTGAAGGACCAGGCGGGGGCGGCGGCCCGGCTGCAGTACCGCACGGGCGGGCTGCCGCTCGGCGCGCAGATGATGCTCAGCGGCAACCCGGACGGATTCCTGGACGGCGCCGACCGGCTGCGCCAGGGCCAGCAGGCCAATCAGGGGATGCTGGCCGAACTGAACCGTACGCAACAGGACTTGGCGCAGTACTCGAAGGACGCCTCCGCCCAGTGGAAGAAGCTGGAGGCGAACCGGGTCAAGAAGGAGACCGCCAAGAAGGAGATCACCGGCAAGATCGCGGCCGCCGAGAAGCTGGAGTCCCAGCTGGAGGCGAAGGAGCGCGAGCGGCTGGCGGAGCTGGAGCGGCAGCAGCAGTACAAGGCGCAGACGGACTGGCTCAGTTCGGGGATATTGAAGGAGATCAACGGCCGGGCGAGCGAGCAGGGCCGCAAGGCGGTCAAGTTCGCGACCGACCAGATCGGCAAGCCGTACGTGTGGGGAGCTGAGGGGCCGAAGTCGTACGACTGCTCCGGCCTGACCTCCCAGGCGTGGCTGGCGGCGGGCCGGGGCATTCCGCGCACCTCGCAGGAGCAGTGGGCGCAGCTGCCGCATGTCGCCATCAAGGACATGCGCCCGGGCGATCTCATCATCTACTTCTCGGACGCGACGCACGTCGGGATGTACGTCGGCGACGGCGCGATCGTGCACGCGCCCCGGCCGGGGCGGAACGTGACGGTCGCGGGTGCGGGCACGATGCCGATCCTGGGGGTCGTCCGCCCGGACAGGTAAGAACGTGGCCCGCACCCGCGACCGGTAAGACGTCGTCCGCCCGGACAAGTGAGACGTCGACCACCCGGACGACGGAGGGGGCATGCGCCCGGGCGAGTGAGGCGTCAGGCGCCCGGACAAGTGCGGCATGTGGCATATGCCATGAGTCATTTGCCGAACAGTCACCGAACGCCATTCCGCTGCGCGGTCCACTGACGCTAGGGTCCCGGACTGGCGGCAACGCAGCCCGGCGTTCCGCGGCGCCCTCGGGAGGAGGGAGACCGGAATGCCCGCACCGCATATGTGGTCCCCTCGGACGCCCCCGCCGGGACCGGGTGAACCGGCCCCGGCAACCCTGCCTGCCCCCGGCCCCTTGGCCCCGTCCCCCGGCCTGCCGGGGACGCGAGTGCCCGACGGGCTGGTGGGCGCGGGCGGTCCGGACGCCCTCTCGGGCGCGGGTGGAGCGGTCGTGCCGACGGCGCCGGGTGCGTCCGGTGCGAGCAGTACGGGGCTGGAGGTGAGCCCGCACGCAACCGCGCCGCAGGCAGCCGCAACCGCGACCGCCGCCCTCAACCTCCTCGTCATCGAGGACGACCCCGGTGGCCCCTTCACCGTCTCCGAGCTGCTGCACACCGCCGGGACCCGGGTGCGGATCCGTACCGCGCGCAACCTCACCGAGGCCGAGCGGCTGCTCACCGATGATGTGAACTGCATCCTGCTCGACCTCGCGCTGCCCGGCCGCGACCCCGACGACGAGCTCGCCGCGCTGCGGCACCTGCTGCGGCTGGCACCCCGGCACGCGGTCCTCGCCCTCACCGCCTCCACCCACGCCGAACGCGCCGCCGAGGCCGTCCGCGTCGGCGCGCAGGACTACCTCTTCCGCGACGAGCTGGACGGCAGACTGCTGAGCCGGGCCATCCGGTACGCGGTGGAGCGCAAGCGCGCCGACACCGCGCAGTACAAGCTCGCGGAGTCACGGCTGCGCGCCCAGGAGAACGCCCGCCTGGAGCGCGGGCTGCTCCCGACGCCGCTCCTGGACGGCTCCGACCTGCGGTTCGCCGCCCGCTACCGGCCGGGCCGGTCGCGCGCCCTGCTCGGCGGCGACTTCTACGACACGGTCCGCACCCCCGACGGCACCGTCCACGCCATGATCGGCGACGTCTGCGGCCACGGCCCCGACGAAGCCGCCCTCGGGGTCGAACTCCGCATCGCCTGGCGGGCGTTGACGCTGGCCGGTCTGTGCGGCGACGCGCTCCTGACGACCCTTCAGCAGGTCCTGGAACACGAGCGCGACGGCGACGAGATCTTCGCGACGCTCTGTACGGTCGACATCGCCCCGGACGGCCGCCGAGCCGAGCTGAGCCTGGCGGGCCACCCGGCCCCGCTGATCACCCGCGCGGGCAGCCCCGCGAGCCTGCTCGCGTACGAGAGCGGGGGCCCGGCGCTAGGGCTGCTGCCCCAGACCCACTGGCCGCGCCGCCGGGTCGAACTGGGCGAGGCGTGGAGCATTTTGATGTACACGGACGGCCTGATCGAGGGCCACACCGGCGTCGGCAACCAGCGGCTGGGCCAGGAAGGCATGACCGAGATGGTCAGCCGTCTGCTGACGACGGGCCTGCGCGGCGAGTCACTCCTGGAGGCGGCGGTCACCGAGGCCCGCGAGCTCAACGGCGGTGAACTCACCGACGATGTCGCGGTGTTGCTGCTCGAAAGGGCCGGGCCGGGCGACTGATCCGTACGTACGCGAACAGACGTGCTAGGGCCTGTCCGGCGGATCTTGTCTGGGACGCGGGGTCCTGGCACGCCCTCTCCCCCAAGGCCTCAAGGGCCAGGGGGGACCTGGGCCCCCAGCGGCGTTGTCGTCGGTTGCCGACTCCCCACCAGGACCCCGCTCACCGGGACCGAAAGGCGGAGGCACCTCGCGGGCGACCAGATCCGCCGGACAGGCCCTAGCGACCGCCGTTGTACGGCCCGTACGGACCGTCGCTGCTCGATCCGCCGCGACGGCCGCCACGCCCACGCCCGGGCCCGCCGCTGATCTGGCGCACCGCCGGGCGGACGTCCACGATGTAGACGATCACCGCCACCGCGCCGATGACCGGCAGGAACGAGAGCAGCGGGAACAGCACGCTGACCAGCAGCGCGATGGCCAGGATGATCAGCCAGAACGGCTTGGTCTGCTTGTCCACCGCACGGAACGCGTCCTCGCGGCGGAAGGCCGCATCCACGAGCGCGAACAGACTCAATGCGGTCAGGGCTGTACTCAGCAGCCACATGAACCCCGTGAATCCCTGCATCAGCACGGTCGTCCACCACCTTTCCCGGAATCGCTCCTACGCGGCCAAGGTACCCGTCAAACGTGGCGGGCACCGAAAAGGTGCCCGCCGCCGCGACGGCCCCCCGTTCACTCCGAGGGCTTGGCCGCGGTCTTCTTCGCCGTGCTCTTGCGCGCGGTCGTCTTCTTGGCGGCCGCGGGCTTGGCCTCGGCGGAGGCGGACGTGTCGGACGGCTCCGCGGAGTCGGCGGCGGGGGCCTCGGAAGCGGGCTCCGGGTCCGGCTCGACGGCCTCGGCGACCTGCAAGATCTCCTCGGCGGCCTCGCCGCGCCACTCCTTGACGACCTCCTGGCCGCGCTCGGCCACCTTGTCGTACCCCTCGCGGGCCTTGACCAGGGACTCGGCGGCGAAGCCGACCGCCTGGAGGGCGAGGTGCTGGACGGAGTCGCCCAGCTTCTTCACATCGCCGTCGAGCGCGCCGACGACCTCGTTCACCTTCGCGGTGACGGCGGCCTGGGCCTCCTTGGCCTGGGCGACGACCTTGTCCTGGACGACCTTGGGGTCGGTCTTGCGCACGGCCTCGATCCGCGCCGGGACCTCGGTCTGGATCCGCTCGACAAGCACCGGGATCTTCTCCGGGACCTTCGCGGCCTGCTTGGCGCCGAGGTCGAGCGCGCCGGCGACGAAGAAGAGGGGCTTGGGGTCGGTCAGGGCGTTACGCAGCTCATCGGTGACAGCCATGCTGGTTTCCTCCCGGATCAGTACGTCGATCAGTACGTGGCTCAGCTCTTGGGAGCCGATGGGGCATCGCCCGTGCCGTCGTCCTCGCCCTTGCCCTGGTCCCGGCCCGCGGCCGAAGCAGGTGCGTCCGCGTCGAGCCCGTTCTCCTTGCGGAAGGACTCGTAGATCTGGATCAGCACCTGCTTCTGCCGCTCGTCGAGCGAAGGGTCGGCGAGGATGACGCTCCGTGTCTCCGCCGCTTCCGGCGCCCGTTCGTCGAGGATCCCGGCCTGCACGTACAGCGTCTCGGCGGAGATCCGCAGCGCCTTGGCGAGCTGCTGCAGGATGTCCGCGCTCGGCTTGCGCAGCCCGCGCTCGATCTGGCTCAGATACGGATTGGACACCCCGGCGGCATCCGCGAGCTGCCGCAACGAGAGCTGGGCGTTACGCCGCTGCTCGCGCAGGAACCCGCCGAGATTGCCGACGTTGAGCGATGCCATACCCCGATACTGCCCTCTCCCCGCTAACTTTTGCAAGCACGTGCTTGCAAAAGTGTGCGACGCCACGTCGGCCCGGAAGGTCGGGCCCGACTCGCCGGGCCCGGGGGCCCGGCCCGCCCACGTCAGGCCTGGCTCGCCTCCACCTCCAGGGTGATCTTGATCGTGTCGCCGAGGGCCGCGCCCGTCGGGCCGCCGTGGACGCCGAAGGCCTTGCGGCTGATCTGGGTGGTCGCGGAGAAGCCCGCCACCGCGCGGCCCTCGTAGCCCTTGGTGAAGCCGTTGAGCTCCAGGTCGAGGGTGACGGGCCGGGTGACGCCGCGGACGGTCAGCTCGCCGTCGGCCAGGAAGCCGTCGCCGTTGCCCGGCCGGATCCCCGTGGAGCGGAAGGTCATCTCGGGGAACTCCTCCACGTGCAGGAATTCCTCCGACCGTACGTGGATGTCGCGCTGGTCGTGCGCCGTGGAGACCGACGCGATCTTGATCGTCGCGGTGACCGACGACTCCAGCGGGTTCTCGGCGAGCACGATCTCGCCCTCGAACTCGTCGAACCGGCCGCGCACATTGGCGATGCCCAAGTGCCGTACGGAGAAGGCGATTTCGGAGTGGACCGGGTCGATCGCCCAGGTGCCGGGCGTGTAGCCGGGCAGATCGGCGGCCGAGACGGCCGGCTCGGGAGAGGTGGAGGAGGTGGACATGCTGGTGAGGCCCCCAGAAGACGTAAGCGGTCGGGTGGACGAGTGCTCGCGTTGCCTTGTGCTGCCCTGCGCCGCCTTGCCCTGCGTAGGGCTCGGTCCCTTGCTTGAACCCACAACATAGTGAGTCGACGCCGTCCGCGCACCCAACTGCCTTATTCCGTCAGCATGTTGAACACTGTCACCGAAGTGCGTCCGGCAGCGGCCTGCTGTGCAGGACCTCCAGCCGGGACACCGCCCGCGTCAGCACCACGTACAGCCGGTGCAGCCCCCGCTCCTCCGCCTCCGCGATCGCCGCCGGCTCCACGGCCACCACATGGTCGTACTCCAGGCCCTTCGCCAGCGTCGCGGGCAGCACCGTCACCCGGGCCGCCGCCGTCAGGTCGTCCGCCTCCGCCGTCGCCACGCCCGCCGCCGCGAGGGCCGCGCGCAGCTCCGGCACGGCCGCGTCGCACGCGATCACTCCCACCGAGCCCTCCCGCGCGAGCGCCGCCCGTACCGAGTCCACAAGAGCGGACCGCACGTCCTCGACCCGCCGCAGCGACAGCTCGCCGTCCCGGCGCAGCGAGCGGGACGGCGGTACGGCGACGTCGAGCGCCCCGAGCAGCCCGTTCGCCAGGGCCACGATCGCCGCCGGGACCCGGAAGCCGGTCGTCAGCGGGACCACCGGGGCGTCCGGCTTGCCGAGGTGCGCCAGGTGCTCCGCCCAGTCGCGGGCCGCCCACGGGGTGGTGCCCTGCGCCAGGTCGCCGAGGACGGTCAGCGAGCCGAAGCCGGAGCGGCGGGCGACGGCCCGGCACTGCATCGGGGAGAGGTCCTGCGCCTCGTCGACGACGATGTGGCCGTATCCCTGCGGGCGTTCGATCAGTCCCGCGAGCTCGTCGAGCAGAACCTGGTCGGCCGCCGACCACTTGGCCGACTTGTACGAGCGCGGCGCCCGGCTCCACAGCAGCCGCTTCTGCTCCTCGGCACCGAGCACGCCGTCGGCGGCCGCCGCCAGCGCGTCCGGGTCGGCGAAGAGCGCCGCCAGGACCTCCTCGGGCGTGACCTTCGGCCAGGCCGCGTCCACGAACGCGGAGACCGGGCGGGCCCGTGAAATCCGTTGCAGCCAGGTGTTGTTCATCGGCCCGGCCCGGCGCTCGGCCTCCAGCTGGATGACGCGGACGGCCCGGCTGCGGACCCGCTCGCGGCCCACGGCGTACGGGGGCGCCTCGGCCCGTACCTCCTCGACGATCTTCGCCAGCTCGCCGCCGGTCACCCGCCAGCGGTACGAGCCGTCGGGCACCTCGACCGGCCCGAACCGTCCGGCCGGGTCGCCGACCCGCGCGTACAGCGCCCGGTGCAGCACCCGCGCCATCCGGGCGTCGTGCTTGACGACCCCCACGGCCTCGTCGTCGACCGCCCGGACGGGCCCGCGTGCGACCTCGTCGCCGACCGTCGACTGCCGGATGCCGATCTCGCCGAGGGCTGGCAGGACCTGGGCGATGTAGTGGAGGAAGGTCCGGTTGGGGCCGAGGACCAGGAGGCCGCCGCGCTGGATGCGCTGCGGATGGGTGTAGAGCAGATACGCGGCCCGGTGCAGCCCGACGGCCGTCTTGCCGGTGCCGGGGGCGCCCTGGACGCAGAGGGACTGGCCGAGCCCGGAACGTACGAGGTCGTCCTGCTCGGGCTGGATGGTGGCGGCGATGTCGCGCATGGGGCCGACGCGGGGGCGCTCGATCTCGGCGGCGAGGATGCCGCCGGGGGCGCCGTTCTGCTCGTTGCCGTGCCCGGCCCCCAGCCGTTCGTCCTCCATGCCCGTGAGGTCCTCGGGGGCGCCGAGGCTGCCCGGGGCCCAGCCGAAGCGGCGGCGGACGGCGACGCCCAGCGGGTCGCGGACCCCGGCCTGGTAGAAGGTCCGCGAGACGGGCGCCCGCCAGTCGACGACCAGCGGCGGCGCCGAGGGGTGCTCGCTGATCCGGCGGCGGCCGATGTAGTAGCGCTGCCCGGCATGGTCGCCGGACGCCCCGCCGTCCTCGAAGTCGAGCCGCCCGAAGAACAGCGGACTCTCCGGCTCCTGCCGCAACTCCTTGGCCCAGCTGCGCAGTTGATAACCGAGCACTTCGGCGTCCGCGCCGGAGGCGAACGCGTTCTCACCGATCACGACCCGGACGTCCGCGCCCTCGACCATGCCGGCCAGGGCCGCGCGGCAGGCTTCGTGGTAGGTCCGTTCCTGACTGAGTTCGCGGTCGAGTGGCGTCATGGAATCCAGCATAACGCAACTCAGTTACATTTTTAACTCAGTAACGAAATATGGGGGCAGGGCCTCGGGGTCTCGTCAGGCGTAACGCCCGAGCCCATCCCTCAGCTGGGCGAACGCCTCCTCGGCGGCCACGACCGCGTCCCCGTGCACCGCCTCGGCGCTCTCGCCGGCCCGGATCCGCCGCCAGTTCTCGTCCGCGAGGATCCGCTGTACGGCGATGATCTGCCCGGCGGCGAGGCGCGCCCCGATGTCCGTGCCCAGGGCCGCCGCGAGCGCGCCCTCGGCCCGGCCCTGGTACGAGAACAGCCGCGCCACCAGGCTCGGCGTCCCGTAGAGCAACCCGTGGTACGCGCGGACCCGCGGGTCGTCGTTCAGCCCCGTCACCGGGTCGCGGCCGTCGAGCCCGGCCAGGAAGTGGCGGCGCAGGGCGGGGAGCGGCGCGATCCCCTCCGTACGCCCCTGCGCGACCACCCGGGCGGCCTCGTCCTCGTGGTCGGAGAACCGGTGCAGGGCCAGGTCCTCCTTGGCCGGGAAGTAGCGGAAGAGGGTCGGCTTGGAGATCCCGGCGGCGGCCGCCACCTCCGCGACCGGCACGTTGTCGAAGCCCTTCTCCAGGAACAGGGCGATCGCCACGTCCGAGACGGCCTGGTACGTCTGCTGCTTCTTCTGCTCCCGCAAGCCCATGGGGGCGAGGGTACGGGGAGCCGGCGCGAGGGGCGGGGACGGCGGGCGCGGAAGGCGGGCGCGGAAGGCGGGCGCTTGACCTCAAGTCCGGTTGAGGGAAAAGACTCCGATCAAGAAAGCGGTCCGGCGGACGACTTCCGAAGATCGACTTTCGACGATCGATTTCGGCACACGATTTTCGGCAACGACGGGGATGGGTGATCGGCATGCGCGTGGCACAGGTGGAGAAGTTCGGCGGCCCGGAGGTACTGGTTCCGGCGGAGCTGCCGGACCCGGTGGCCGAGCCCGACGAGGTGGTCGTCGCGGTCGACCACATCGACACGCTCTTCGTGCAGACGCAGATACGGGCGGGGGCGTTCGGGGAGTACTTCGACGTCAAGCCGCCGTACGTGCCCGGCGGCGGCGTCTCCGGCACGGTGACCTCGACCGGCGCGGAGGTCGACCCGGCGGTGTGGGCGGGGCGCCGGGTGATCGCCGCCGTCGACCCCGGCAGCTACGCCTCGCTGGCCGCCGTCCCCGTCGACCACCTGGTCCCGGTCCCCGACGGCCTCGGCCTGCGCGAGGCGGCCGCACTGGTACACGACAGCGTGACGGCCCTGGCCCTGCTGGACCTCACGGCCCTGAAGGCGGGCGAGACGGTCCTGATCACGGGAGCGTCGGGAGGCATGGGTACGCTCCTGGTGCAGTTGGCGCGGGCGCGGGGCGCGCGGGTGGTGGGGGTGGCGCGGGGCCCCGAAAAGGTGGCTCTGGTACGGGAGCTGGGCGCGCACGAGGTGGTGGACGCGGCGTCCCCGGACTGGCCCCGTCGCGCCGCCGAGGCGCTCGGCGGCGCGGGCGCGGACGTGGTCCTGGACGGAGTGGGCGGCGCACTCGGCGCGGCAGCCTTCCCCCTGACGGCCCCCGGCGGCCGCTTCTCGGCCCACGGCGCCCCCACGGGCCACGGCTTCGCCGCGGTGCCGGCCGATGAGGCCGGCCGCCGCGCCATCACGGTGCTGGGCATCGCGGACGTCCAACTCACCCCTTCGCGGCGCGTGGCCTTGGCAACCCGCGCCCTGGAGGAGGCGGCGGCGGGCCGCCTGCGCACGGTGATCGGGGCGGTGTACCCGCTGGAGCGGGCGGGGGAGGCGCATGCGGCTATTGAGGGGCGGGGGGTGGTGGGGAAGGTGGTGCTGAGCGTGTAGGCGGCGAGGGGGCTCCGCCCGGACCCTGGTTCATCCGCCGCTCGGTGCGGCTGGTCGCGCCCACGCGGCGGAGCCGCACCATGTCACAGCCGCCCCTGAATGCGCCCCTCCGGGATGCCAAGGGGATCCCGCGCAGCGGCATTCAAGGGGGCGGGGAACTGCGCGACCAGCCCCCACCACCCGCAGACACACACCGGCCCGAAAGGGGCACGCCCCACTCCCCCTACCCTCGCCGCGCCGCCCGCTCCCGAAGCCACTCCCCGTACGCCGCCCGGATTTTTCCCTGCGTGGGGACCGTGGGCAGCCCGAGGGCGTCCTTCGCCACGGCCAGCACCCGCTGGACCTTGCGGGCCGCCCGGGCCAGGCGCAGCCGGCCCGGGCCCGGTCCGGCGGCGGCCGCCCCCGTACCCACCGCCACCGCGCCCGCCACCAGCGCCAGCGCCCCCGCGCCAAGCAGCAGCCCCACGGCCGTGCGGATGACGTCGGTGTAGACGGACTGCGCCTGCTTGAAGGCCAGCAAGTGCGGCAGGTCCTGCTCCCACTTGTCACTGCTGCCGGGGCGCGCGGCCTCGACCGCTCCCCGCCACGCCTCCTTGACCCGCAGCGCGTCGCACTCGGGGTAGTTCATGAGGTGCAGATGGGTCGCCAGGTCGTACAACGGGTCCCCGATCATGGCGAGTTCCCAGTCGATGAACCAGAGGTCGTCCCGCGAGTCGACGATCAGATTCCGCCGGTGCAGATCGCCGTGGACGAGGGAGAACGGCCGCGAGGTCAGTCCCCTGGCCCGCTCCCGTAGCCCATTCAGCGAAGTGGCCGAAACACCCAGCCTGTCGAATAGCGAACCGAACTCTCCGCTGTTCCTCTGGTAGACCTCGTACTGCGTGAAGTCGATCAGGCCGCCGAGGAAGCCGGGTGTGTCCCCGTCCCGGACCGATGGCCGGGCATCGACCTCGGGAAGCATTTCCAGGACCAGCTCGCCGTGCTTGATGGCGGCCATCTGCCCGAATAATTCCCCGAGTTGGCTGACGTGACGCTCGGAGAGGCGGCCGAGCCAGAATCGTCCGTCCCGGAGCGTACGGCCCTCGACGAAACCCTGGAGGAACACCCCCTCGGCGAATTCGGCGCATTCCGGAATGCGGGATACGCGCCCCTTCAGCGCCATCAGCAGCTGGTCCTCGGAGGCGAAAATACGCCGGTCGAACCAGAGCAGACCCTCCCGGCGCACCCGCAGCTTTCCCCGCGCATAACCCTCGCCGAGCGGATTTCCTGGCGGAAGCACGATCGCGTACGCCTCGTGGTGGTGCCCCTGGAGCGGCCCGGTCACCCCCCGGTCGCCGTCCCGGCTGAGCTCGACCGCAGCCCGGCGGGCCGGGGACGCCGTTTCGGTTGCCATCGTGTCGAGCCTTCGGGGTGCGGCGCGGGTGAGGTGCCGCGGGGGACGGACGAGCTGAAGCGGGATGCTAGCGGGCCGCCGGGCCGGAAGGGGCAGATCCGGCTGTTTTCACCGTGGGTGTCGCCCGCAACCCCTCCGCCCCACCTCGCCGCCGACGCCGTCACCTGCGCAAAAGCTCGCTGAGCGACTGCACGACCGGCACTCGGCCATACCATCGGCGTTCACGATTCCGTTCGCCTGATGCGCGGCTTTCCCTGGGGTCTGGTACGAACGCGATGAACGGCACCCCGAGCCTGTCGGCGGCCCTCAGATCGTTCTTCGAGTCCCCGATCATGACGGACTCCTCCGGCTTGGACCCGGTCGAGTCGAGGACGCGCAGCAACGAGTCCGGGTCCGGCTTCAGCTTGGCGATGTCCTGCCCCCGGCCATGGATGTGCGCACCGAAACTCCCGGCCAGGTCCATCCGCCTGAGATACGCGACGACGGCCTCGGGTGAATTGTTCGTGGCAATGCCGAGCCGGGTCCGTACGGCAGCCAGCTCTCGTATCAAGTCAGCGGCGCCCTCTGTTGGCTGAGCCGACTCGGCGGCCCGTTCCTCCTGCTCGGTGAGACGTTTCTCCAGTTCCTCCACACAGGGGTCTCCCGGATAGCTCTGCTCGACCAGTCCGAGATATCCGAGGGGATCGGCCGTGAATTCGCCAGGCGGGACGGCGAATTCGAGATCCTTTTCCAGCCAGGCATGCAGGTCCTTCACCACAACGGACGCCCTGTGGTTGGCGAAGAGGCTGCACACCGGCCCGTCGAAGTCGAAGATGACGCAATTCGCAGTATTGAGGAGATCGCGCGGGTTGCCCACATCACTCCATCCGTCGAGGAGAAGGCAGAGTAGCGTCGCCCCGCCTCCCATACTGCCCCGGCTCCCCGACTCGCCATTCCTCAACCTCCGAGGTTGAGGCTGGTGGTGATGGTGTCCCAGAGGTTGTCGAACCACCGTTGCGACCGGTCCACGAACGCCGCATCCCGCGACCCTCCGCTGCGCAGGTACTGGAACAGCATCGACTCGTAACCCAGCGAGTCGTAGATCTCCACCGACGTGTCGGCGATCCCCTGTTCGCGCTCGACGATGTCGTAGTAGCCGAAGAGCGCCTCGGAGCCGTTGAGCAGATACAGCTTGATCGGTGAGGTCAGCGGCAGCGCCTGGAACTCGATGTGGACGTCGATCTCCTCCCCCTTCTCCTCCTTGATGAGGCGCAGCGCCTCCAAGTTGTCCCGCAGGACGAGGCCCTGGGTGTTGCGCTGGCTCAGCCACCGTTCGTGGACCAGCCGGTCGCCGTCCGCCGAGCGGTGGACGGGCCGGGGGAAGGCGAGGTTGATGTTCCGGTCGGGCAGCAGGACCCGCACATGGACCGAGTCCGGGCGGAACAGGCCCGCGTGGATCGCGCCGAGCGGTTCACCCAGGGCCAGGTTGAGGGTCTCCGTGGTCAGGCAGACCGCGTCGATCCGCACCTCGCGCGCACGGAACGCCTCCGCCACCCGGGGGCTGAGGACCGCCGCCGTACGCTTCGGCTCCTCGTCAGACGGGCGGGAGGCGGCCGGTACGGCGCTGGCGATCTTCGCCGGGGCGCCCTTGCGGCCCTCGGTGATCAGGCCCTCGCCGTGCAGCTGCTGGAGGGCCTGGCGCACCACCGTCCGCTCCACGCCGTAGTGCTCCACCAGCCAGGCCTGGGTGGGCAGTTTGGCGCCGACCTTGAGCTCGCCCGCGCGGATCCGGGCCCGCAGGGAGGCCGCCACGTCGTCGGACGTGCGCCTGGTGCTCCCGCTGTCCGTCACCTCAGGTTCCGAAGTCACATCTGAACGCTACAACTATCCGACAGCCACGGGGAGTTGTTCGTGAGTTGGTTTATGGGTCTTCAGATGGCGGGACAACTTCACCAAGTTGTCCGCCAACTTGGTGAAGTTCGCGCGGGAGCTCGGGAGCTTCACCCGGCGGATCTCCACGGGGAGGGACCTCCATGCCATTGATCGCGCTGTTCATCGCCCTAGCCGTCGTCGCCTCCGAGAAGCTGGTCCACCACAAGCTCGGGGCCGTGGGCACCGTGGGAGCCGTGGTGCTGTCCGTCGGCGTCCAGACCCACGACAACACCTTCACCGTCATCGGCGCGGCGGCGATCCTGGCCGCACTGATCCCGCAGGCGGACAGGTGATCCGGGAGCGCCGGGGCCGCCAAGCGGAAACCGCCCCGGCCGCCGCCCTCAGAACATGTCCGGGCACCAAGCCCGCCGCGACGTCCGCAAGAGGGCGTCCGCCCGGGCCGCTGCCCCCGCCGTCTCCTCGGCGGCCCGGCCCAGCGCGGCCAGTCGTACCGCCGACTCGTCGCCCAGGTACAGCGCCCCCAACTCCCTTATGTCCAGAGCCAGATCGGCCCGCTCGGTCGTCGGTGCGCACTCCGCGCCGGACGGGTCCGCGTCCAGGCGGTAGCGCCCCGAGGAGAGGCCGGACGCGTCCGTGACCTCCAGGACCAGGGTGCCCGAGGACGCGTACGTACGTGCTTCCAGGGCCCGTACGACGTCCAGCACCCGCAGCCACAGGAAGTCCGCGTGCGTCACCATCCGGGCCGCGCGCGGGTCCGGGAGGAGCAGCGGGAGCAGGTCGTCGGGGGCGCGGTAGCCGGTGCGGACCTTGGCGATCCAGTCGACGGAGCAGATGAAGTGCCACAGGGCGCGCTCGGCGGCCGGGGTCAGCCCGAGCAGTCCGCGTACCGTCGCCGTGTTCAGCGGCTGCTTGGCGTCCGTCCACGTCTCGTCCGCGTGGTAGTCCGCCAGGCCCTCCACCTCGCCCGCCGCCGAGCGGTACACCGCCCAGAACGGCTCCTTCCAGGGGTGGTCGTCCCGCTTGGCCGCCCCCGTGTTCAGGTCCCACCAGCTTGCGGAGCGGCTCACCGCGCCGGGCTGGGCGGCCCGGAAGCGCTCGAAGAGTTCGGGGCCCAGCTTGCGTACGTCCTCGGAGCCGACCAGCTCGATGCGGCCGCCGTCGTCCGGTCCCGACCAGCGCGGGTCCAGGCCCGACCGGCCGGTGTCGACCTCCCACTCGGCGGTCCAGCTGGCGGGGCCGAATCCGTACCGCCCGTAGATCGGGTACTCGGCGGCGATCAGCGTCGCCGCCACCTCGCCGCGCTCCTTCGCCGCCGCCAGGTCGTTCGCCATCATCCGGCTGAGCAGGCCGCGCCGGCGGTGGGTCGGGGAGACGGTGACGTTGGTGACCGCGCTGGTGGGGACGGCCGCGCCGCCCACCGCGGTCAGCTCCTGTGCGAACGAGCGGAAGGTCGCCACGCACCGGCCGTTGTCGAACACGCCCTGCGTACGCGCCAGATCGCTGTTGGCCAGCCGGCTCGCCAGGTCGTTCTCGCTCACCACCGGCGGCCGCAGGAAGCCGATGTTGACGGCCTTGAGCCAGTCGCCGAACTCGGCTTCGGAGACGGTACGGAGGTCGAGGGAGGGGGTGGCGGGATCGGCGGGGGCGGCGTCGCGGCGGCTCGGGCTCATGCCTGCCACGCTAGGCACGCCCCGCCCGGCTGTCGCCCGAATTTCCGGAGCCCCCGCCCGGGGCCCCGCCCCCTCAGCCCTCAGAACGCCGCCCGGACCTCTCCCACTCGCTCCGCCCCGCCCAGCAGCGGCGCGCTGCCGATGCGGTCGACCACCGGGGCGTCCACGCCGAGCAGCCGCAGGGCGCGGGCCAGGACCGGGCCGAGGGCGCGCGCGGCGCCGTCGTCGACCTTGAAGGCGAGCGCGCGGCCGTCCGGCAGCGCCACCGCCTGGACCGCCTCCGCGCCCATCTTCGACAGCACCCCGGGCACCTCGCGCATCAGCCAGGTGTCGGGGCGGCGGGTGCCCGCCACGTACTCGGGGTGCGCGCGCATCGCGTCCGCCACCCGGCGCTCCGGCGTGCCCGGCTCGGCGAGCACGAACGTACGGAACGCGCGCGCCAGGCCCGTCAGGCTGATCGCCATCAGCGGCGCCCCGCAGCCGTCCGTGCCGACCGACGCGACCGGCTCGCCCGCCGCCGCCTCCACCCCGTCGTGGACCAGCCGCTGGAGCGGGTGCGCCGGGTCCAGGTAGGTCGCCTCGTCCCAGCCGTTGAGGCGGCAGGCGGCGAGCATGGCCGCGTGCTTGCCGGAGCAGTTCATGGTGAGCCGGTCGCGGACGTGGCCCGCCGCCAGGTAGGTCTCGGCCTCGGCCGGGTCGAGCGGCAGGTCGGGCGGGGTCTGGAGGTCGTCCGGGGTCAGCCCGTGCTCGGCGAGCATCTTGCGGACGAGGTCGAGGTGGAAGCTCTCGCCCGAGTGGCTGGCGGCGGCGAGCGCCAGCCGCTCCCCGGACAGGTCGAGCCCGGCCCGCAGCACGGCGGCGGCCTGCATGGGCTTGTTGCTGGAGCGCGGGAAGACGGGCGCGGCCGGGTCGCCGAGCGCGAACTCCACGCTGCCGTCGGCCGCCAGCACCACCAGCGAGCCCCGGTGATGGCCCTCGACGAAACCGGAACGTACGACTTCGGCGAGGACCGGCGGTATGAGGGTGTCGGTGGTCATGGCGGGGGCCTTCCGGGCGTGGACCCGCCTCGTGACCTTCGATTCAGTGGTCAGAATCCGTGGTCAGATGAGCAGGTCGTCTACTTGCGCTTCGCCTTCACGGTACCTGCGGGCGATCTCCGCGCTGCAATCGTCGGCCGTCCGCTGGAGGTGCTGACGGCGCCGCGAGACCTGCTGCTCGTAGCGGATCAGCCGCCCCATCGCGGTGTGCAGCTCATCGTCCGTACGGGCGTCGAGGTCGGAGAGCTGGACCTCCGCGTCCATCTCGGCCGCCAGCCGCCGGTACTCGGCGCTGCGCGGCGTGGAGAGCGTGACGTGACGGGCGGAGGCGCGGTGCAGGGAGGGCGCGTCCGCCAGGATCTCGGAGAGCCGCTCCACGACGGGCGTGTGCGGCCCGGTGCGCCGGGCCAGCTCGGCCCGCAGGATGTCGATACGCCCGTGCAGCAGCCGCCGCACATAGCTGAGGTCGGCCTCGTCGCTCTGCGACCGGCGCCGCAGGGTCCGCAGCTCCGGCAGTCGCAATGCGGTCATATCGCAATCTTCCGGTACGGGCAGATGGTCACCGGCACGCTGTACGGGTGGTCGCGAGACGGCCGCCCGCGCGGCCGACGGACTCGTCCGGATCAGCGAAACGGGGCCGGGCGACTGCTGCCCGGCGCCAGGAGTGCTCATGTGTCTTACCGTCCCCTCGACCGGTGCGGGATAGGGCGCACCGACTGTCAGCATCGTGCCACTCCCAGTGGTGCATATGCAGACGCACACCACCCGTTCGGCCCCAGTCGGACCCGATTGGTGCGTGGAATAGGTTGGGTCCCATGCGAGCGGTGGTACAGAGGGTCGACGGCGCGAGCGTCGTCGTGGCGGGCGAGACGGTCGGCGAGATCACCGGCGAGGGCCTGTGCGTCCTGGTCGGGGTCACCCACGGGGACACCCCCGAGAAGGCCGCGCAACTGGCCCGGAAGCTGTGGTCGGTACGGATCCTGGAGGACGAGAGGTCCTGCTCGGACGCGAACGCCCCGCTCCTGGTGATCTCCCAGTTCACTCTCTACGGCGACGCCCGCAAGGGCCGCCGCCCCACCTGGAACGCGGCGGCCCCCGGCGAGGTGGCCGAGCCCCTGGTGGACGAGGTGGTGGCCCGGCTGCGGGCGCTGGGGGCGACCGTGGAGACGGGCAGGTTCGGCGCGGACATGAGGGTGTCGCTGACGAACCACGGGCCGTTCACGGTGGTGGTGGAGGTGTGAGGGCACGGGGTCCGGGACGGAGCCCCGAAGGCGGGGTGCAGGGGCCGCAGGCCCCGCAAGGGGTCCGGGGCCGCAGCCCCCGGGAAACCCACCTGAGCCCCCACCCACCCCCGGAGGCCACGCGGCGGAGCCGCACCTGTCACGGCGGGAAGGGGCGGGGTGGGGGCTACGGCTCGACCACGACCTCCTGCGCCGCCGCGGTCCCCCCCGCCAGCAACTCCGCGTCCACCGCCACGTTCCGCTTCACCAGCGCCAGCGCGATCGGCCCCAGCTCGTGGTGGCGGGCCGACGTCGTGATGAAGCCGATCTGGCGGCCCTCGTCGCCGTCCGCCGCCACCCGCAGCGGCGTCCCGTGCGGCGGCAGCAGCACTTCGCTGCCGTCCAGGTGCAGGAAGACCAGCCGCCGCGGCGGCTTCCCCAGGTTGTGGACGCGCGCGACCGTCTCCTGACCCCGGTAGCAGCCCTTCTGGAGGTGCACGGCGGTGCCGATCCAGCCCAGCTCGTGCGGGATGGTGCGGTGGTCGGTCTCCAGGCCGAGCCGCGGCCGGTGCGCCTCCACCCGGAGCGCCTCGTACGCCAGGATCCCGATCGCGGGCCCGTGCGCGGCGGCGAACCCCTCCAGCTCCTCGCGCGGCAGGAACAGGTCCCGCCCGTGCGGAGCCTCCCGTACCACCGTGCCCGCAGGCACCTCGGCGATCGACCCGGCGGGCAGGTGCACCACCGCGAAGTCCGCGGTCCGGTCCGCGACCTCGACACGGTAGAAGAACTTCATCGACTCCAGGTACGCGACGAGGTCGTCCTGCGTACCTGGCTCGATGTGCGCCCACACCGTCGTACCGTCGTCGACGAGGTAGAGGGCGTGCTCGATGTGCCCGTGCGCGGAGAGGATCAGCGCCTCGGTGGCGAGGCCCGGCCGCAGGTCGCTGACGTGCTGGGTCAGCAGCAGGTGCAGCCAGCTCAGCCGGTCCTCGCCGGTGACGGTGACGACACCGCGGTGCGAGAGGTCGACGAGGCCGGTGCCGCCGGCGAGGGCGCGCTGCTCACGGAACAGGTCGCCGTAGTGCGCGGCGACACCTTCGTCGGGCCCCTCGGCGGGGACGGCGCCGGGCAGGGACAGCAGAGGGCTCTTCATACGGGCAAGCCTACGACGCGGTACTCGGACCGTTGCCTGAGTCGTCACCTGCGGCGTTCTTGGCGCAGTTCTGGCACTGGCCGAAGATCGCGAAGTGCTTCATGTCCGTCGTGAAACCGAACGTCGAGCAGAGCTTCGCGGTGAACTCGGCCGCCACGTCCACATCCGCCTCGATCACCGACGTACAGTCCCGGCAGACCAGGTGGATGTGGTGATGGCGGTCCGCCAGGTGGTACGTCGGGGCACCGTGTCCCAGATGGGCGTGCGAGACCAGACCCAGCTCCTCCAGGAGCTCCAGGGTCCGGTACACGGTGGAGATGTTCACGCCGCCCGCCGTCTTCCTCACCTCGGTGAGGATGTCGTCGGGCGTCGCGTGTTCCAGTACGTCGACGGCCTCCAGCACGAGCTGGCGCTGGGGGGTCAGCCGGTACCCGCGCTTGCGGAGGTCGCTCTGCCAGTCGGTGGTCACCACACGCCCAGTGTAGGAGCCACCCCGGCATTACCCGCTCGCAGAACGGATCTCCCTACTTGAAGAAGGCGATCCCGTCGTCCGGAAGGTCACCCAGGCCCCGGGCCATCGCCGCGACCTCCTCGGGCGTGACGACCTTCTTGAGGTGCGCGGACATGTACGGACGGAGCTCGACCTCGGGGGTGGCCTTCTCGCCGACCCACATCAGATCGCTCTTCACATATCCGTAAAGACGCTTGCCGCCGGTGTACGGACCGGAGGCGGCGGTGCGCGCCACGGCGTCCGTCACCAGGTCGATCTGCGGCTTCTGATCGGCGAGCTCGCCGTACCAGATCTCGACGACGCCCTGGTCACGGACCATGACGATCTCGACCTTGCGGTCCTTGTCGATGCGCCAGAAGCCGGACTCGGTCTCCAGCGGCTTCACCTTGTTGCCCTCGGCGTCGAGGATCCAGGAGTGCGACACGTACTCCAGGAAGTCCCGGCCGTCGTGGCTGAAGGTGACGGACTGGCCGAAATTGGCCTTCTCGGCGCCCGGGAAGTCGGTCACGCCCGCGCCCTCCCAGGTACCGAGGAGGAAGGCGAGGGGGACGAGGGCCGGGTTCAGGTCGGACGGGATCTCGATCATGAGGCTTCGATCAGTCTTTCGTTACGTCTGCGGCTGGGGCGCGGTTCAGCGCTGGCCCTGGTACAGCTTCTTCACGGCCAGAGCGGCGAAGGCGAGGACACCGACGCAGACCAGGACCAGCAGGGTTTCGAAGAAAGCCTCAAGCACGGGGTGCTCCTCGGATGAGCGTGTGGGCAGTAAAGGGCCGCCCCCCAGCCTAGCCGAGCAGCTCGTTCTGGAGCACGACGGTCTGCTCGAAGGGGACGGCGGAGGTGGTACCGGCGCGGGACTGGACGACGACGGCGAGGACGTCGCCGGCCAGGACGTACGCCTGCCGCACCTGCTCCGGCCCGTACGGCTTGACCTCGTTGTACGGGTACCGCGAGGTCCCCTCGACCTGGGCCTCCATCGGGAAGGACCCGTCCAGCTCCGCGTAGTGGGCGCCGAGCAGCGGGTGGTACGGGGTGCTGTAGCGGGTGACGTCCTTGGACTGCACCCTTTCGGCCAGCGCGTGGGTGTCGAACTGGAGCAGGAAGATCCGGCTCCGGGTGCCGTCGGGCATCGTCCAGCCCCGGGCCGCGATGTGCCGCAGCCCGTTGTCGACGAGCGACTGGCCGAAGGCGGCTCGGTCCTCCTTCTCGTACTGCGCGAGGAACACGGAGGTCGCCAGCCAGCCGTCGTCGCCCTTCAGCGACGCGTCGGGCCTGGCCCCCTCGGGCGCGGGCAGCAGCAGGGCGCGCAGGTCGGCGTAGTGGTTCTGCGCGGTGTTGGCGGCCGCGAGCGGGCGGGGCGAGCCCGGGGGCATCGGCGGCAGCGCGATCGCGGGGTACCGCCAGCGCCCGTCCGACTCGGTGGCGAGCCCCGGAAGGTCGGTACGGGTGCGGTCCACGACGGCGTACGCGGTGCCGGCGCCGACGCAGAGGAAGGCGAGGGCGGCGGCGGTCCACCGAAGGACGGCACGGGCGCGGGTGCGGCGACGGGGCGGGGGGAGGGGAGGCTCTTCGACTGTGGGGTGCGGCTGTTCGTCGGGTATCGGGTTCGGCTGATCTTCGGTCGCGGGCTGCTCGTTGGGTATGGGGTGCTCGTCGGTCGTGGGCTGCGGCTGCTCGTCGGTCACCGGCTGCGGCTCTGTGCTCGGCTCGGTCACACCGACTCCCCGGGGTGGCCGATCCGGTCCAGCTGCGCGCTCAGCAGCAGGGCGACGCCCTTCGCGTTCAGCGGCTTGGGTCCCTCCGCGACGACGCTCACCAGGATCTCGCCCCGGTAGGCCGAACAGGTCATCATGTCGAGCTTCTCGTCCTTCTCGTCGGGACCCAGGAAGCACCGGGCGTCCTTGTGGCCCTTGACCTCGGGGCCCTTGCGCAGGAGGTCCACGGAGTCGAAGAGCGTGGTCTGGAACTCGAAGAGTTCGCGTACGGCCCGGGTGTTCTCCATCCGGGAGAGCACGATCTCGACCGTGAACGCGGACTCGGCGGAGACCGTGGAGATGGGCGCGTCGTCGGTGCTGACGTAACTGCGCATCGCCATGCCCTTGATGTGCTCCCTGTCGATCTCCCGCTCCACCTTCCGCCGCTGGGCGGACGGCAGGGTGCGCAGGGAGTCCTTGCGGAGCGCCACCGCCTGGGCGCCGGTCAGATCGGCCTCGGCGCCGAAGCCTTCGATGTCGGGGCCGCGGCCGTACCCGTCGGTGCCGAGCGGTACGAGCATCCGCCCGAGCTCCGAGGGGGCCTTCCCGGTCCCCGTTCCCGGCGCCCCTGCCGCTGCCCCTGCCCCCGTCTTGTCGGCGTCGGCCTTCTGGCTGCTCGGCGGGATGACCCAGTCCGGGGCGCCGGGCGCGCGGTCGGCCCGGTCCACGACGACGGCGGTGGTACCCACACCGCCCGCGACCACCGCGAACAGCACCCCGCCCACGGCGAGGGCGACGCCCCGCCGTCTTCCGCTGCTCCTCTTGAGCCCGCTCACATCCGCTCCCACTGCCGCTGTGCCAGGGCCAGCGCCTTCTGCGCCGCGATCGGCTCGTCGCTGTCGAGCCACAGCTCCATCAGGACGGACCCGCGCCGGGCGAAGGCCTCCGCCCGGTGGTGGCCGCCGGAGTCGAGGGCGCCGCCGGTGTAGACGCGGCCGGTGCCGGAGCCAGGGACGGCCGTGCTGTGGCCGCTCTCCTCGCCCGCCCACTTCTCGGCGCTGTCCAGGGCTTCCTGCGACGCGACCGCGCGCTCGTCGCGGAACTGGATGAGCCGGATCCGTACGTCCAGGCTCCCCTCGCGCCAGTCGGCCACGGCGGCACGCCGGAACTCCTCGCTCACCAGGTGGCGGAAGGCCCCGGCCGGTCCGGTGAAGCTCTCCGCGTACTCGGACATGGACAGCCAGCCGTCGTGGCCCGCCGGATACTCGGCGTCCGACGCCCCGGCGGGCCGCTTCAGCAGCATGTCCCGCAGATCGCCGTCCGACCTGGCCTTGCGGTCCTGCGCGGCGGAGAGCGGCGCCGGCGCCTTGCCCTTCGCCTGCGCGACCACCGGCTGCGAGAGCGGCGGCAACGGGGTCGGCGCGCGGCCCGCCTGAATGGTGTAGCCCGCGCAGAGCCCGGCCACGAGGCCCAGCACCGCGCCCCCCGCGATCAGCAGCGGCGTACGCCCCCGCCGCCGCGCGGCCGGTGCCGCCTGCGCGGCATCCAATGTCGTATCGGACGTATCCGATGTGTCCGACGTGTCAAACGTGTCCAAGAGGGTCCCCCCACGAGACCTCGGAACGGGCTCGATCACCCGTGCACAGAACTGACTCGCCGCCTGCGGGAGGGGTTGTGCGGGTGCGCATTACAGTTCGGCATATGGCGAAGAAGCTCGTACTCAAGGTGACCGCCGGGGCCGATGCCCCCGAGCGGTGTTCGCAGGCGTTCACCGTGGCGGCGGTCGCCGTCGCCAGCGGCGTCGCGGTCTCGCTCTGGCTGACCGGCGAGTCGTCGTGGTTCGCGCTGCCGGGCCGGGCCGCCGAGTTCGAGCTCCCGCACGCGGCGCCGCTGCCGGACCTGATCGACGGGATCCTGACGGGCGGCGGCACGATCACCGTCTGCACCCAGTGCGCGGCCCGCCGCGACATCACCGAGAAGGACCTGATCGAGGGCGCTCGGATCGCGGGCGCGCAGGTCTTCGTCCAGGAGGCGATGGCGGAGGAGACGCAGGCGCTGGTGTACTGAGCGCTCCGCAGGGGCGCTGCCGCCCCTAATACTTCTTCTTGCCGTCCAGCTCGTCCCACCACTCGTCGGACTTCTGGTCCCCGGACGGGTCGTCCCACCAGCGGTCATCCGGGCCGCGCCGGTTCGCGACCATCGCCGCGACCGGCGGGATCACCATCGCGACCACGCACATGGCGACCGCGGCCGGGACCGACCACAGCCGCACGAAACTCCAGGCGGACACGAACAGAACCAGGCATCCGCCCATCAGCCAGAAGTACTCGCGCCGGCGCCGAGCCAACATAAGTCCAGCGTACGACCGTATCCGCCGGGCGGAAACGGCCACGGACGGCACGAAGGGCCGCACCCATACCAGGTAAGCGTCCAACCCCCTGGGGCGCGGCCCTCCGGCCGGTACATCGGTGCCCGTCGTCACACGGCGATCGCGACCTCCGCCAGCCCGCCCGTCTGTGCCACGACCGTGCGGTCCGCGGTGCCGCCGGGAACCAGGGCCCGGACGGTCCACGTGCCCTCGGCCGCGTAGAAGCGGAACTGGCCCGTCGCCGAGGTGGGGACCTCTGCGGTGAACTCGCCGGTCGAGTCCAGGAGGCGGACGTAGCCGACCACCGGCTCGCCGTCCTTCGTCACCTGGCCCTGGATCGTCGTCTCACCGGGCTTGATCGTCGAGGCGTCGGGGCCGCCTGCCTTCGCTCCACACATGGTTCTTCCTTACGGTCTGCGGTCTGAGGGGGCTGTGCGGGGTTACTTGTTGGCGCCGAGCTCGATGGGCACGCCGACGAGGGAGCCGTACTCGGTCCACGAGCCGTCGTAGTTCTTGACGTTCTGGACGCCGAGCAGCTCGTGCAGCACGAACCACGTCAGGGCCGAGCGCTCGCCGATACGGCAGTACGCGATGGTGTCCTTGGCCAGGTCGACCTGCTCCGCCGCGTACAGGTCCTTCAGGGCGTCGTCCGACTTGAAGGTGCCGTCGTCGTTGGCGTTCTTCGACCACGGGATGTTGCGGGCGGACGGGACGTGGCCCGGGCGCTGCGACTGCTCCTGCGGGAGGTGGGCCGGGGCGAGCAGCTTGCCGCTGAACTCGTCGGGGGAGCGCACGTCGACCAGGTTCTGCGCGCCGATGGCCGCCACCACGTCGTCGCGGAAGGCACGGATCGCGGTGTTCTGCGCCTTGGCCCTGTACTCGGTGGCCGGCCGGGCCGGCACCTGCGAGCCGTCGACGAGGTCGCGCGAGTCCAGCTCCCACTTCTTGCGGCCGCCGTCGAGCAGCTTGACGCTGTCGTGGCCGTAGAGCTTGAAGTACCAGTAGGCGTACGAGGCGAACCAGTTGTTGTTGCCGCCGTAGAGGACGACGGTGGTGTCGTTCGCGATGCCCTTCGCCGACAGGAGCTTCTCGAAGCCCTCCTGGTCGATGAAGTCACGGCGGACCGGGTCCTGGAGGTCCTTGGTCCAGTCGATCCGGATCGCGTTCTTGATGTGGTTCTTCTCGTACGCCGAGGTGTCCTCGTCGACCTCGACGATGGCGACCTTGGGGTCTTCGATGTGGGCCTCGACCCAGTCGGCGTCGACCAGGACGTCGCTGCGGCTCATGCGGTTCTCCTCCGGGGCAGGTGCGGCGGGTGGTGCGGGGTGCGGGTGCGTACGCCGCGCGAGCGGGCGCGGCGGTGCCTCGACACCGGGGGTGGCCCTGAATACGGTTCAAAGGGCCCGGGGAACACGGGAGTTGCCGTCTCTTCGCAGAGAGGGGCGGGTCCCGCTCAGACGTGGCGACAGAGCATGGCGGCGACGCGGCACAGGTCGACTGCCCGCCGCTTCGTGAGATCCGCCTGACGCTTCATGGGTCCGATCGTAGGGACGGAAGCGCGGCCATGTCACCGGTGTGTCGTATTTTGAGACACGATCATCCGGATGGTGGGACGTGATCGGCTGGAAAGCCTCTTCCGGCGGGGCCTGGGGGCTCCTCGCCACTCACCATCTGCCCAGCGGACGCCGCCGTCTCAGCATGCGGTTACGGCACGGTCCCGGCCCTGCCTGACGCGGGCCTGCCCGGCCCGGTCCGACCGGTCCTGCCCCGGTCCTGCCCGGCCCCGGTCCTGTCCGGCCCAGCCCAGTCCCGCCCGACGCGGCCGCCCCCGTACGCCGAGGGGCCGCGGGGCCGCTTACCCCGCCAGAGAAACGTTCGTACCCGTACCCGAGAACCGCAGCCCGTCCTTCGTCGCCGTCACCTTGTCCAGCTTGATGCCGGACGGCAGGCCCTCGATCTTCAGGTCGTAGTCGACCGCCTTGCGCAGCTTCTCGTCGAAGCCGGCCACCGGCAGCTTCGGAAGCTCCTCGGAGCGGACCTTGACGGTGGCGCCGCCGTCGGTGGTGACCGTGCTGTACGTGCTGACCGTGCGGCCCGCGAGCAGCACCTTGAGGCTCGCGGGGACCTGGACGCCCGCGCCCTCCAGCAGGTCGGCGAGCTGCCCGCTCACCTGGACCTGGCCCTTGGCGGCCCGCTCGGGCCCGGCGTAGCCGACCGTGGCGCCCTTGGGCGCGGACTTCGTGAGGTCGGCGTAGGAGATACGGGCCGAGCCGTCCGCCCGTACCGCCGTGGCGGACGAGTAGCTGCTGTTGACCTTCACGTCGTGCAGCTTGGCGCGGACCTCGGTGACGTTGACCGAGTGGCCGTCCGCCGATGCGGTGACCCCGCCCAGCTTGACGTCGACCTCGTCGAACTCCTTGCCCATCGCCTGGGTGAGGAAGGGGAAGCCGCTGATCGAGACGTCGGGGGTCTCCCTCAGCCCCTGACTGCTCTTGATCTTGTCGGCCACCTTCGACTCGACGACGTTCACCGCGATGCGGTCCGCGGCGACGAAGAGGCCGCCGAGAACCACCGCGACGATGAGCCATATCCGGAGTGCGCGCATTGCGTACGAGTCCCCCCACACTGGTCGTTGACGCTGCGAGCCTAACTCCCGGAATTACCCGATCACTCGACCGATCAGATACAAAGCGGGAACAGCCGCCGTGAGCGGCAGCGCCACTCCGGCCGTCATATGGACGAAACGCGACGGGTAGTCATAACTGGCCACCCGCAGCCCGATCAGCGCGCACACCGCGGCCGCGAGCCCGAGCAGCGCGCCCGAGGAACCCACGTCCGTCAGCTGTCCGGCCACGATCCCCGCGCCCGCGGCCGCGAGCAGCGCGACCACGGCGGAGACCGGCCCCGGCAACGGCAGCGCGCGGGCCGGGACGGCGACGGCCACCGCGGCCGCGCCCACCGCCACGGCGTGCGGGATCGCCGCGAGGTATCCGGCGGCCAGGATCGCGAGCGCCGCCGAGGCCACGGTCGCCATCAGGCCGTACATCCGCTCGTCCGGGTCCGCGTGGCTGCGCAGCTGGAGCACCAGCGTGAGCAGCACCCACACCCCGAGCGTGCCCAGGATCGCCGCGGGCGCGTGCTCGTCGCCGACGGCGAGCAGCGCCGCGTCCGCGACCAGCCCGCCCAGGAAGGCGAGCGCGATGCCCTGCCGGGCGGGCCACATCCCGTTGAGCCGGAACCAGCCCGCGGCCGTCACGGCCTGGAGCAGCACCAGCGGCACCACCAGCGCGTACTGCCCGATGCCGGAGGCGGCCGCGAGCAGCAGGCCGAGGACGGCGGTGAGCGCGGCGGGCTGCATCCCCGGCGCGATGATGGGCGAGCGCCCCTCGGCGCGGGCCCGCTGGGCGTCGGTGATCCGGGTGTTGCCGACGGTGGTGGGTGGGCTGTAGGCGGGGCCGTCGGCCGGGGCGGGCGCGGCGGGCACGGGTTCGTAGGCCGCCGTCTCCGGAGGCAGCGGAGCAGACCCCGTCTGCGGCGGCAGGTACGTGGTGTCGGCGGCGGGCTGCGCGTACGCCTGCGCGTACTGCTGCTGGACCGGCTGCGGCACGGGCTGCTGCTGGACCGGCTGCGGCTGGACCGTGGGCTGGTACTGGGTGTCCCAGGTCTGGCCCTCCCACGTCTGCGTGTACTGCTGCTGCTCCTGGTACGACGGATCGTGCGGGAACTGCTGCTGCGCGGGCTGCTGCGGCTGCTGGTGCTGGTGCTGGACCGGCTGCTGCTGGAGCGGCTGCCCGTACTGGTCGTACTGCTGGTACGCGTCGTACTGCTGCTGGTACTGCTGGACCGGCTGTCCGTACTGGTCGAAGCGCGGATACTGCTCGTCGTACGGATGCGGGTACTGCTGATCGCTCATGACGTGGGGGTCACCCTCCTGCGAACGGCGGGAGCACCTCGACCGTGCCGCCCTCGGCAAGCCGTACGGTCTCATGTTCGCGCGTCCCGACGGGGTCACCGTCGACCAGGAACGAGCACCTGAGCAGTACACGGGTCAGCTCGCCGGGGTGGCGCTCGCGCACCGCGTCGAGCGCCTCGGCCAGCGTGGCCGCCGCATACGGCTCCTCCGCGACACCGGCGGCGGACTTGGCCGCGGCCCAGAAGCGGATGGTTCCCGCTGCCATGGCGACCCTCCTTTCGTCGTCACCCATGATGGGCTACGCCACCGACAGCCACTGCGCGATCCGGCGCAGCAGCACCTCGTCGGCCGCGTTCTCCGCGTGCCCCATGCCCTCCCCCAGCCACAACTGCGCAGGTCCGGCGGCCGCCAGCATCCTGGGGTGGTCGATCGGGAAGTACGGGTCGCGGTCACCGTGGACGATCAGGAGCGGGGTCGGCGCGATCAGCGGGACCGCCTCGACCGGCGCGAGCGGCACCACCACTGTCTGGAGGCGATCCGGGTGGCGAAACCGAGCCGCCCGACCAGGCGCCCGGCGGGCCGGGTCACCATCCAGTGCAGCCGCCGCACGGGGGCCATGCCCCGGTAGTACCAACGGGCCGGCGCACTGACGGAGACGACGGCATCGGTGCGCGCCTCTGTGAGCCCCTTGTGCATCGCCGCGTGCCGCAGCACCACCGAGCCGCCCTCCCCCACTGCCTCAAGGGCGTGGGAGGTGCCCCCAGAAGCCGACGGTCACCACGCGCGCGTAGCCGAGTGATCTCGCCCACTCCACGGCCGCCGCCAGGTCGTGCGCCTCGCGGTCGCCGACCGTGGAGCGCCCGCCGGAGCCGCCGTGGCCCCGGGACGAGAACGTGACCACACCCGCGTACTGGGCGAACACCCCCGCCGCCCGCCGTACCGCCGGGCGCCCGCCGACCCCGTGAAGCCGTGCGCGACCACGACCGCGGTGTCCGTCCGGCCCGCCGCGCAGGGGTCGTGGACCGCCTCGACGCTCACGCCCTCCGAGGTGCGAAGAGTTGCGCGCCGCGGTCCCCTGGTGATCTAGGAAACATCCACAGTGTGAAATCGGCCCTCTGCCCCGGACCTCATGTGGGCTATTCTGCTGGGCAGAGGATCCGGGCAGCGTGGCCCCCGGGTCCTTTTGCGTTTCCTGGTCGTTGTTACGAGCAGGTGAACAAAGGCTCTCAGGGCGCGGGAGCCATAGCGAAAAGCAGTGCCGTAAACGTCCTCGCAGGGACCGAGGAGGAACCGACGTTATGGGCGAGCAGACCGTGCACGATCATCCGAAGAAGCCGACGACGACCTGGGCAGGTGGGGCGCGATGAGCTCGTTGCTGCTCCTGACCAATGCCCTCCAGCCGTCTACGGAGGTGCTTCCCGCGCTCGGCCTGCTGCTGCACAACGTGCGGGTGGCCCCCGCCGAAGGCCCGGCCCTGGTGGACACCCCCGGTGCCGACGTGATCCTCGTCGACGGCCGCCGCGACCTGCCGCAGGTCCGCTCCCTCTGCCAGCTGCTGCGCTCCACCGGCCCCGGCTGCCCGCTGATCCTGGTGGTCACCGAGGGCGGTCTGGCCGCCGTCACCGCGGACTGGGGCATCGACGACGTGCTCCTGGACACGGCGGGCCCCGCGGAGGTCGAGGCGCGGCTGCGCCTGGCCATGGGCCGCCAGCAGATCACCTCCGACGACTCCCCCATGGAGATCCGCAACGGCGATCTCTCCGTGGACGAGGCGACGTACAGCGCCAAGCTCAAGGGCCGGGTCCTTGATCTGACCTTCAAGGAGTTCGAGCTCCTGAAGTACCTGGCGCAGCACCCCGGCCGGGTCTTCACGCGCGCGCAGCTGCTGCAGGAGGTCTGGGGGTACGACTACTTCGGCGGTACGCGGACGGTCGACGTCCACGTACGGCGGCTGCGGGCGAAGCTCGGCCCCGAGCACGAGTCGCTGATCGGCACCGTCCGGAATGTCGGCTACCGGTTCGTCACCCCCGAGAAGGTCGAGCGGGCGGCCGAAGAGGCCAAGGCCAAGGCGGCCGAGGAGGCCAGGGCGAAGGCCTCCGCCGGATCCGTGGCCTCACCACCGGTCCCGGCCGCCGAGGAGACGGAGGAAGCCTCCGTACGCCCTGCCCAGAGGTAGGTCACCCCGCGTAGACTCCCGCTCGTGGCCAAGGTGACGCGGGATGATGTGGCGAGACTTGCGGGTACGTCGACCGCGGTCGTCAGCTATGTCATCAACAACGGACCGAGGCCGGTCGCCCCGGCCACGCGCGAGCGGGTACTCGCCGCGATCAAAGAGCTGGGCTACCGGCCCGACCGGGTCGCCCAGGCGATGGCCTCCCGGCGCACGGACCTCATAGGCATGATCGTCCCGGACGCGCGCCAGCCGTTCTTCGCGGAGATGGCGCACGCGGTGGAGCAGGCGGCGGCCGAGCGCGGGAAAATGGTCCTGGTCGGCAACTCCGACTATCTGGACGACCGCGAGGTCCACTATCTGCGGGCGTTCCTCGGTATGCGGGTCGCCGGTCTGATCCTGGTCAGCCAGGGTCCCAGCGAGCGCGCGGCGGCCGAGATCGACGCCTGGGACGCGCGCGTGGTGCTCCTCCACGAACGGCCGGAGGCGATCGACGACGTGGCCGTCGTCACGGACGACATCGGCGGGGCCCAGCTGGCCACCCGCCACCTCCTCGAACACGGCCACGCGTACGTGGCGTGCCTCGGCGGGGTCGAGTCGACCCCGGCGGTCGGCGACCCGGTGGCCGACCACGTGGAGGGCTGGCGGCGGGCGATGCTGGAGTCCGGGCGCTCGGTGGACGGGCGCCTCTTCCAGGCCCCGTACAACCGCTACGACGCGTACCAGGTCGCGCTGGAGATCCTCGCCGGGCCCGACCGGCCGCCGGCGATCTTCTGCTCCACCGACGACCAGGCGATCGGCGTGCTGCGCGCGGCTCGTGAGCTGCGCATCGACGTGCCGGGTGAGCTGGCGGTCGCGGGCTTCGACGACGTGAAGGAGGCGGGTCTCACGGACCCGCCCCTCACCACGGTCGCCTCCGACCGCCCCGCGATGGCCCGCGCGGCCGTGGACCTGGTCCTGGACGACGCGCTCCGCGTGGCGGGCTCCCGACGGGAACGCCTGAAGCAGTTCCCTTCGCGGTTGGTGATCCGCCGGTCCTGCGGCTGCGGCTAGCTCTCGCGGGGGCAGTGCTTCGGCTGCGGGTGGCTTTCGCGGGGGCGGTGCTTCGGCTGCGGACCGTGCGGGGCTGATCGCGCGGTTACCCGCGCCCCTTTTCGGCCCGGTCTTCCTCTGCGAGCCGGTGGGGCCGACCGCGCAGTTCCCCGCGCCCCTCAGGCAGTCCGCCGCACCCTGACAACTTGGGTCGGCCCCAGGCCTTCAGGGGCGCGGAACTGCGCGCTCAGCCCAGCACGGTCCGCAGACCGAGACCGGCTCAATCCGTCAGCTCGACCTGGATCTCGACCTCGACCGGCGCGTCCAGCGGGAGGACCGCGACGCCGACCGCGCTGCGGGCGTGCACACCCTTGTCGCCCAGGACCGCACCGAGCAGCTCGCTCGCACCGTTGATGACGCCCGGCTGCCCCGTGAAGTCGCTCGCGGAGGCCACGAACCCGACGACCTTGACCACGCGCGCGATGCGATCGAGGTCACCCGCCACCGACTTCACGGCCGCGAGGGCGTTCAGCGCACAAATACGCGCCGCGTCCTTCGCCTCCTCGGCCGTAACCTCCGCACCGACCTTGCCGGTCAGTGTGAGCTTGCCCTCGACGATCGGCAGCTGCCCGGACGTGTACACGTACACACCGGAGCGCACGGCCGGCTGGTACGCGGCCAGCGGCGGCACGACCTCCGGCAGCGTCAGGCCGAGTTCGGCCAGCTTCGCCTCCACCTCGCCGCTCATGCCTGCTTCTCCCGCTTCAGGTAGGCCACCAGCTGCTCGGGGTTGTTCGGCCCGGGAACGACCTGGACCAGCTCCCAGCCGTCCTCGCCCCAGGTGTCCAGAATCTGCTTGGTCGCGTGCACGAGAAGGGGCACGGTCGCGTATTCCCACTTGGTCATGGGGCCGACTGTAGCCGCTGGCGGAGGCAGCCTCATGCGTAGGCCGCCTGGGGACTGGTTAGGCTCGATGGCGTGAGCAGGCTCCAGGTCGTCAGCGGCAAGGGCGGTACCGGCAAGACCACGGTCGCCGCTGCCCTCGCGCTCGCCCTCGCGACGGAGGGCAAGCGCACGCTCCTCGTCGAGGTCGAGGGCAGACAGGGCATCGCACAGCTCTTCGAGACGGAAGCCTTTCCGTACGAGGAGCGGAAGATCGCCGTGGCGCCGGGCGGCGGGGAGGTGCACGCGCTGGCGATCGACGCCGAGCGAGCCCTGCTCGACTACCTCCAGATGTTCTACAAACTGGGCTCGGCGGGCCGCGCCCTGAAGAAGCTCGGCGCCATCGACTTCGCCACCACCATCGCCCCGGGCGTCCGTGACGTCCTGCTGACCGGCAAGGCGTGCGAAGCCGTCAGGCGTAAGGACAAGCAGGGGCGGTACGCGTACGACCATGTGGTCATGGACGCCCCGCCCACCGGGCGGATCACCCGCTTCCTCAACGTCAACGACGAGGTCGCCGGGCTCGCCAAGATCGGCCCGATACACAATCAGGCGCAGGCCGTGATGCGGGTGCTCAAGTCCCCCGAGACGGCCGTGCACCTGGTGACGCTCCTGGAGGAGATGCCCGTCCAGGAGACCGCCGACGGGATCGCCGAGCTGCGCGCCGCCGAGCTGCCGACCGGCGCGGTCATCGTGAACATGGTCCGCCCCCACCTGCTCGACGAGGAGGCGGTCCGGGGCGTCACCGGCGACCGGCGCAAGGAGGTCGCCAAGTCGCTCACCCGCGCCGGGGTCACCGGCTCGGCCAAGCTGGTCACCCCGCTGCTCCAGGAGGCCGCCGAGCACGCCGAGCGGGTGGAGCTGGAGCGCGAACAGCGTGCGGTGGTCGGCTCGTTGGGGCTTCCGGCGTACGAACTGCCCCTGATCGGCGAGGGAATGGACCTGGCCGGGCTCTACCGCCTGGCCACACGACTGCGAAAGCTCGGGGTGGGGAAGTGACCATGGACGCGGCCGCGCCGCTCGGCATCGATCCCCTGCTCGACGACCCGAAGACGCGGATCGTGGTGTGCTGCGGATCCGGCGGGGTGGGCAAGACCACGACGGCGGCGGCGCTGGGGCTGCGGGCCGCCGAGCGCGGCCGCAAGGTGGTCGTGCTGACCATCGACCCGGCCCGCCGGCTCGCCCAGTCCATGGGCATCGACACCCTCGACAACACCCCGCGCCGGGTCAAGGACGTCGAGGGCGACGGCGAGCTGCACGCCATGATGCTCGACATGAAGCGGACCTTCGACGAGATCGTCGAGGCGCACGCGGACCCCGAGCGCTCCCGGGCGATCCTCTCCAACCCCTTCTACCAGTCCCTGTCGGCCGGCTTCGCGGGCACGCAGGAGTACATGGCGATGGAGAAGCTGGGCCAGCTGCGGGCCCGCGACGAGTGGGACCTGATCATCGTCGACACCCCGCCGTCGCGCTCGGCGCTGGACTTCCTGGACGCGCCGAAGCGGCTGGGGTCGTTCCTGGACGGCAAGTTCATCCGGCTGCTGATGGCCCCCGCCAAGATGGGCGGCCGGGCCGGGATGAAGTTCCTCAACGTCGGCATGTCGATGATGACCGGCACGCTCGGCAAACTCCTCGGCGGCCAGCTGCTGCGGGACGTCCAGACGTTCGTGGCGGCGATGGACACGATGTTCGGCGGCTTCCGCACCCGCGCCGACGCCACCTACCGGCTGCTCCAGGCACCCGGGACCGCGTTCCTCGTGGTCGCGGCGCCGGAGCGGGACGCGCTGCGCGAGGCCGCGTACTTCGTGGAGCGGCTGGCGGCCGACTCGATGCCACTGGCCGGTCTGGTGCTCAACCGGGTGCACGGCAGCGGCGCGGCCCGGCTGTCGGCCGAGCGGGCGCTCGCGGCGGCGGAGCGCTTGGAGGAGGACGCCACCCAGGAGCCCACCGAGGGTCCTGGGGAAAATCTTGTCGACGGCCGCATTGTCGATCAGGGGTGCGGGAAGGCTGAAGATCGTGGCACCGGTGGTTCCTCTCCCGAAGCTCCCTCCCCCACCGGATCCGAAGACGGCGTGTCGGTCGACCGGCTGACCGCCGGTCTCCTGCGCCTGCACGCCGAGCGGATGCAGGTGCTCGCCCGCGAACAGCGCACGCGCGATCGCTTCACCGCGCTCCACCCCGAAGTCCCGGTGGCCGAAGTGGCCGCCCTGCCCGGCGACGTACACGATCTCGCCGGGCTCCGGGCCATCGGGGAACGGCTCGCGGCCCAGGAAGAGACGGCCGGAGCGTTCTGATACGTCTGGTTACGTACGTGTCGTACGTGCCGTACGTGCGCGGGCTTACCCCACGGCCGCGTACGTCTCATCCATGGCGTGCCGGTAGGCGTACGCCTCCTCGTCGTCCATGAGCACGGGCAGGATGCCCGTGCTGCGCTCGTACTCCGTACGCGCCGTCTCCAAGAGACGGCGCCAGGACGTGACGGTGGGTCGTCGGCGCAGCAGTGCGCGGCGCTCCCGCTCCGTCATTCCGCCCCACACGCCGAATTCGACGCGGTTGTCCAGTGCGTCCGCGAGGCACTCGGTCCGCACCGGACATCCGGTGCACACCGCCTTCGCCCTGTTCTGAGCCGCACCCTGTACGAACAGTTCGTCCGGATCGGTAGTGCGGCAGGCTGCCTGCGCACTCCAGTCGGTTACCCAGCCCATGCCGGCGCCGTCCTCTCCCGAATCGAGGCTCCCCCACGGCGGCAGAGGCATATTCACCGCTGCCAGTTGAGGACGTTACGGAAGGTGGGCACAGCGCAACACCCCCTTCGGGCCCAATCTTGAATGGCCCGAACGGACTATGCGTATGCGGCAGATCACCCAACGGAGTGAGCTGGGGACAAACGTGAGAAACCCGACCAAGCGGGACGTTTCAGTTGAGCCACAACGGACGCCTGGTGACGCATGAGGCGTAAACGGGCGGCGAATCCGCACGGCCGCCCTCTTGCGAGAGCCGAACAGCAATAAACATCGACTTGATGCGCAACCGCACTGCTGTGACAGTTGAGGGCAGCTTAGGCCAGAGCATTGACCCGTGTCCGGCGAATCAGAACGTAGGCTGCCCCCATGGCAAAGAAGCGCTCGGGCGGTGGTCTGACCGGGACCCAGCAGGCCGCCAAGTTCGTCGGGGTGAGTGTGCTCTCCGGAGCCGTGCTCGCGGGCATCGCGCTGCCTGCGTTCGGCGCGCTGGGGCTCGCGGCCAAGGGCACGGTCGAGGGGTTCGACGAGATCCCCGCCAATCTGAAGACCCCGCCGCTGAGTCAGCGCACCTCGATCCTGGACTCCAAGGGCGGTCAGATCGCGACGGTGTACTCGCGCGACCGCACGGTGGTCCCGCTCGCGGACATCTCGCCGTACATGCAGAAGGCGATCGTCGCGATCGAGGACTCGCGCTTCTACGAGCACGGCGCGATCGACCTCAAGGGCGTGCTGCGCGCGGTCAACAAGAACGCCACGTCGGGCGGGGTGGCCCAGGGAGCGTCCACCCTCACCCAGCAGTACGTGAAGAACGTCTTCGTGGAGGAGGCCGGCGACGACCCCGACAAGGTCGCCGAGGCCACCCAGCAGACGCTCGGCCGCAAGGTCAAGGAGCTCAAGTACGCGATCCAGGTCGAGGAGGAGCTCGGCAAGAAGAAGATCCTGGAGAACTACCTCAACATCACGTTCTTCGGGCAGCAGGCGTACGGCGTCGAGGCCGCCGCCAAGCGCTACTTCTCCAAGCCGGCCAAGGACCTGAAGCTGGAGGAGGCCGCCATGCTGGCGGGCATCGTCCAGTCGCCGAGCCGGTACGACCCGGTCAACGACGCGCAGGAGGCCAAGAAGCGCCGCGACACGGTCCTGCAGCGGATGGCCGACATGAAGGACGTCTCGCAGGCCGAGGCGGACCGCGCCAAGTCCGCGCCGATCAAGCTGAAGGTCTCCAAGCCGAAGAACGGCTGCATCACGGCCGTCAGCGGCGCGGGCTTCTTCTGCGACTACGTGCGCGAGGTCTTCCTCTCCGACCCGGTCTTCGGCAAGACCAAGGAGGAGCGGGCCAAGCTGTGGAACCAGGGCGGTCTGACGGTCCGTACGACCCTGGACCCGCAGGCCCAGCAGTCCACCCAGGCCTCCATCAAGGGCCACGTCTACCAGTCGGACAAGGTCGCCACCGCCGTGACGCTGGTCCAGCCCGGCACCGGCAGGATCATGGCGATGGGCCAGTCGCGGCCGTACGGCTTCGGCAGCCACGAGACGCAGATCAACTTCTCGGTGAACAAGCAGATGGGCGGATCGAACTACGGCTTCCCGGTCGGTTCGACGTTCAAGCCGTTCCTGGCCGCCGCCGCGATCGAGGGCGGCAAGCCGCCGACGCAGCAGTACCCGTCGCCGTACGAGATGGACTACCCGGCGACCGTGCAGACGTGCAGCGGCAAGCCGTGGGTGAACATCAACGACGAGCACCTGGAGAACGAGAACGAGTCCGAGAAGGGGCCGTACCCGCTGAAGACGGCGATGGAGAAATCCGTCAACACGTACTTCGTGCAGATGCTCGGCGAGATCGGCATGTGCCCGGTGTCGCAGATGACCGACAAGCTGCACGTGGTGCAGGGCAACGGCGCGAAGCTCCCGATGGTGCCGTCCGCGCTGACGCTGGGCTCCACCGGTATCTCCCCGCTGAACATGGCGAGCGCGTACGCGGCCTTCGCCAACCGGGGCACGTACTGCACTCCGGTCGCCATCGAGTCGATCAAGAAGGCGGACGGCACGGCGCTGCCGGTGCCGAAGTCCTCGTGCAGCCAGGCGATGTCCCAGACCACGGCGGACAGCGTCAACACGCTGCTGCGCGGCGTGACCGACTCCGGTACGGGTGCGCTGGCCGGTCTGTCGGACCGCGACAACGCGGGCAAGACCGGTACCACCGACCAGCGCAAGAACGCCTGGTTCGTCGGTTACACGCCGAACATGTCGGGCGCGGTGTGGGTCGGCAGCCCGTCGCAGAGCGTCGAGATGGAGAACATCACGATCGGCGGCGTGTACAAGGAGAAGGTGTACGGCGGTGAGGTCCCCGGACCGATCTGGAAGGACGCCATGACGGGCGCCCTCTCCGGCCAGCCGGCCCCCAACTTCGTGACGGTCAACATCCCCGACCCTCAGCCCAAGGACCCGCCGGCGGGCGACGCGGGCGACAACGCCCAGGACAACGGCAAGGGCAAGGGCGGCAGGAAGCACCGCCCCGGCGGCGGCGACAACAAGCCGGGCGGCGGCATCACGGTCCCGCCGAACCCCGGCATCTCCATCCCCCCGGGAGTGATCGGCGGGGCGACGGACGGGGCGATCGGGGGGAACTTCCCGTAGCCCTGGCCCTTGGCCTTCATGGCTGGCGTGTGAAAGGGGCGCCCGGGTGATCCCGGGCGCCCCTTTCACATCTGTACGTGGGGGGGCGTCAGCCCGCCAGGAGGCGCTTGACCGTGGCGGCTACCCGCCCGCCGTCCGCCAGCCCCGCCACCTTCGGCTTCACGATCTTCATCACGGCGCCCATGGCCTGCGGCCCCGCCGCGCCCGCGGCCTTCGCCTCCTCGACGGCCTGGCCGACGATCGCGGTCAGCTCGTCGTCGGACAGCTGCTTGGGCAGGTAAGCGTCGAGGATCTCCCCCTCGGCCCGCTCCTTCGCGGCCGACTCGGCCCGGCCGCCCTGCTCGAACGCCTCGGCCGCCTCACGCCGCTTCTTCGCCTCCTTGGCGATCACCTGCAGCACCTCGTCGTCGGAGAGCTCGCGCGCGCTCTTGCCCGCGACCTCCTCCTTGGCGATGGCGGTGAGGGTCAGTCGCAGCGTCGACGAGCGCATCTCGTCGCGCGCCTTCATGGCGGTGGTGAGGTGTTCCTTGAGCGTGGCCTTGAGCGTGGTCATGCGCCCCAGTGTGGCAGGTGGCGCCCCCGGGGCGCGTGCCAGTTTCGCGCCGGGAGCACGGGGACGGGCGTGCGCGGGGCGCGGCGGGGGGCGTACGGGAGGCCGCCGAGCCACCCGCGAAGACCGTAGGCGTACGTACGTCTGCAACGATGGACGCATGCGCGCGCGATACGGGATTCCTCTGAAGACAACGGCGGCGATCACGGCGATCGGCGCGGCCGGCATCGCCTATGCGGCCGGCTTCGAAGCCCGGTCCTTCCGGCTCCGCCGGGTGACGGTGCCGGTGCTGCCGAGCGGCGCTCGGCCGCTGCGCGTACTCCAGGTCTCGGACATCCACATGGTCGGCGGCCAGCGCAAGAAGCGCGCCTGGCTGCAGTCGCTGGCGGGGCTGCGCCCGGACTTCGTGGTCAACACGGGCGACAACCTGTCGGACCCGGAGGGCGTACCGGAGGTCCTGGACGCGCTGGGCCCGCTGATGGACTTCCCCGGGGTGTACGTCTTCGGCTCGAACGACTACTACGGCCCGAAGCTGCGCAACCCGGCCCGCTATCTGATCGAGAAGGCCCGGGGCAAGCACGGCCTGAACGGCAACGCGCCCGCCGTCGGCGTCGTCCACAACCCGTGGGAGGAACTCCAGGACGCGTTCGACGCGGCGGGCTGGATCGGCCTCAGCAACGCGCGGGGCCGGCTGAAGCTGGACGGGCTGGAGCTCGCGTTCACCGGCCTGGACGACCCGCACATCAAGCGCGACCGGTACGCGAAGGTGGAGGGCGGCCCGGACAAGGACGCGGACCTGTCGATCGCGGTGGTCCACGCCCCCTACATCCGCTCCCTCGACGCCTTCACCGCCGACGGCTACCCCCTGATCCTGGCCGGCCACACCCACGGCGGCCAGCTGTGCGTCCCCTTCTACGGGGCCCTGGTCACCAACTGCGACCTGGACACGGACCGGGTGAAGGGCCTCTCCACCCACGAGGCGGACGACAACCGCGCCTACCTGCACGTCTCGGCGGGCTGCGGCACGAACCGCTACACCCCGGTCCGCTTCGCCTGCCCCCCGGAGGCAACCCTGCTGACCCTGACGCCCCGCCCCTGACCGCCCCCCGAAACCGGATTTCGTCTCCGGCCGCCGGTGGGCTAAAGTAAACGACGTCGCCGCGACAACCGGTGACATCGGGGTGTAGCGCAGCTTGGCAGCGCGCTTCGTTCGGGACGAAGAGGTCGTGGGTTCAAATCCCGCCACCCCGACAGCTAAGTACAAGGCCAGAGGCCCTTTCCCTTCGGGGAGAGGGCCTCTGTCTGTTGCTGCGTGTCTAACTGCGTGACTACCGCTTCGGAGGCGGCGGGGTGCCGAAGATCCCGTTCATGGCGGTGGCCCCAGTCTGGATCACCGGGCGGATCTGCTTCCGGTAGACCTCCTCCGTCACAGCCGTACTGGAGTGGCCGACGAGTCGGGAGATCTCTTCGAGCGGGATGCCCCGGTCGGACAAGATCGAGACGAAGGACGTCCGGGTCTCTCGGGTGGTCCACTCGTGGGGTTTCAAGTCGACGCCGGGCAGCTGCGCGGCTTGCGCGATGACCTTCCGGAACTCACGCCGGACGTTCGCCGCGTCCAGCTCGGTACCCACAGCCGACGTGAAGACGAGTCCCGTCTCCTGCCACTGGTCACCGGCCGCGACACGCTGCCAGCCCTGACGCTCCCGCTGGATCTTCAGCGCGTCGATAGCCCGACCGGGCAGCGCGAGCGTGCGACGGGACTTCCGGGTCTTCGTGTCGCCGGAGCGGCGGACCGAGCGCCACACGGCGATGTGCGGTGGGATCTCGGGATCGGCTTCCGGGTCCCCCTCAAGATCAACGTGATCCCACCTCAAGGGGCGCATCTCTTCAGTTCGACCGCCGGTGAGCAGCGACACCACGAAGTAGGCGTAGAGCGAGGAGTCCTCAGCGGCCTTGAGCACAGCCTCAGCCTGCTTGAGTGTGAGGGACTTCGACGGCCGACCGGGGCGCCCAACCGGGACCGAGCACAGCTCTACGACGTTGCGCTTCACCTTGTCCCGCGCCATGGCCCGCTTAACCGCCCGGTTCAGACAGGACCGGATGGCTTCCAGCGACCGTGTGCTGAGCACCTTGGACTTGCCAGCGAGCCACTTGTCCACGTCATCCGCGCTGAGGTCTCGGAGCTTCCGAGCGCCAAGGGCGGGGAGCACGTGGGTGTTGCAGAGGATCGTGTTCGTCGTGACAGTCCCCGCGTCCCGCCCGTTGAGCCCATAGGCAAGCCAGTCGGTCACCGCGTCCTTGACCGTGTAGCCGCTAGGCGCGATCGCGAGACCATCCTCATAGTCCCGCAGCACCTCTTTGAGCTTGGCCTTGGCTGCCGTTTTGGTGACACCGCTGGCCCGCCTCACGATCCGCTTGCCGCTCGGGTCGAACCCGAGGCTGGCCGAGGCGATCCAGCGTTGACGCTTGTCGTCCCAGTGAAGTCCGCCGTCACCCCGGCTGCGTCGCTTGGGCATCAGGCCGCCTCTTCCAAGCGCGCACTGATGTAGGCCTCCAAGGAGCTTTCGGGGATGCGGCGGGCGCGGCCTTCGGTGATGGAGACGAGCCGCTTCGTGCGAATCAGGTCGTAGACCTTGGTACGGCCGAGCTTGAGCCTCGCCATGGCCTCGGGCACCGTCAGGAGTGCGGTAGTTGCGGTGGTCACGCGACGGCTCCTTCCATGTCGAGTTGCACAGGTAGTTCCTGCCGGGCGAGTTCACGGTTCTGCTCGATGTCGCGGCGGATGTTGGCGGCGAGCCAGGATTCGCCGGGGGTGTGGCCGTGGCCGGCGTAGGTCCAGTGGGCGAGGGTGAGCGTGGTTGCCTCCGGGTTCTGTTCGGGGTCGGGCAGGCCGAGGGCCGCGCGGTGCTGGGCGGCGCGGTAGTCGGCGCGGACCTGGCGTAAGGCGCCGAGGGTGGTGGAGTACTGGCGGGACTTGGTGGAGAAGTGGCCCCGGAAGCCGAGCATGTGGGCCCAGTCGCGGAGCTTGCGGTCCGGGTAGGCGTCGTGCAGGTCCAGGCAGGCCTGGATCAGGCGCCGGGGGTGATCGGGGATGCCAAGCAGGATCAGTGCTTCTTTGTTGCCGATGCGGCGGTCGACGGTGCCGGTGGTTTCGGCGGCCTTGGTGGCGTACTTGGCGACGTAGGAGGCGACTGCCTGTTCGGTGATCTCTTCGCCGTTGCCGAAGGCCCGGATGGGGCGTACGTCGAGCTGTGTGCCCCAGCGAAGTTCCCAGTCGTTGATGAAGCCGTATTCGTCGTTGGCCGGCACGACGACGCGGACGCGGGCGGCAGCAGCACGGATGGCACCGTCGAGCAGGTCGAGGGTTGCCCATGCCGGGGGCGGGGTGTCGGGTCCGTCCGGGCCGTCGAAGCGGATCACGGCATGGAAGTGCACGGCACCGCGCTTTTGATATTCGGCGACCTTGCCGAAGGACACGCGGGACTGTTCGCGGGCGGCTTTCTGGGTCAGTCCCGCGCGGGCGGCGATCTCGCGGCGGAGGTAGATCGTGAAGTAGCGCCACAGGTCGGAGGCGTGGTTGTTCCACAGGACCGCGCTGCCGTAGTCGTAGGCGTACGGGTCGAGCGGGGTGCCCAGCTCCGGGGCGTCCTCGGGGTGCCGTGAGCCGCAGCGGCAGGGGCGATTGGCGGGCCGGTTGTGGACGGGGCCGAAGGAGGGGGCGGTAAGGGTGGCGAAGACGCGGGGGTGGTCGCGGACGGTGGGCGGGGTGCCCTTGTCCGGGTCGCCGACGAGTCCGGCGCGGATCAGGTGGTAGGTGTCGCCGGCGTAGGTCCAGGCGCAGGCGGGGCAGCGGGAGGCGCGGCGGTTGCCGCAGGCGATCCGGAGCGTGCCGCCGGGCTCGGTGTCGGTGCAGTAGGAGTGCAGGGCCTGTCCGGTGGCGCGGTCGCGGGTAACGGTCGTGCCTCGGAGGTGGATGGGGTCGGAGCAGCCGCCGGTTCGGCGGATCTGGTCTTGGAGGCGGTCGAAGCCGGGGGCCCCGGCCACCCTGAGCACGTCGGTGAGGGTGGCCGGGTCCAGGCCCGCCGGGGTGGCGGTGTCGGTCACGCCAGCACCTCCTGGCGGGCGGTCGTGAAGGCGGTGCCGATCCATTGCGTGTATGCGGGCGGGATGGCTTCGGTGAGTTCTTCGTGGACGTCGGTCCAGGTGATGCCCATGGCGGTCTGCATCTCCGCTACGTCGCCCTTGCCGCCTCCCTTGCCGTAGGCGGCTACGTAGGGCCCTTCGCGGTAGATGCCGTGCCGGTAGCCGCGCACGTAGCCCCGGTGCTTGGGGTGGGCCGGCTGCACGGTGGTCCAGCGGCCGAGTTCGAAGTTGCGGTGCCGCAGCACGCCGAGCCCGAACATTTCCCCGCACAAGGACACGTCCTTGCGGATGGCGGCACGGCCGTTGGGCTGTTCAATCACGTACGGCAGGCCGCTCGCGTCGAGGAGTTCACGGGTCGGAGCCACAAGGTCTTCGTGCGTGCCACCCCAGCCCTGGGAGGCGTTCGTTCCCACGGTCAACGTGTTCTTGGCCTGGCAGGGCGGGGAGGCGTGCACGAGCGTGTAGCGGGTGATGTCGCCCGTGGCGATCAGGTGGGCGAGGTATTCGAGGGCGTCGCCCCGGTGGTAGGCGAACGGGTAGCGCGGCCGGTCGGCGATGTCGCAGCCATCGACCTCCAACCCGGCCCGGTGGTAGCCCATGGCAGCACCGCCGGCACAGGAGAACAGGTCAAGGACCCGGAGTCGGGTGCGGTAGGTCATCACGACCGCCCGACAGGAACCAGGCCGGCGACGGTCGAGAGGACGTGACCGGTGCCCTTGCAGACGGGGCAGACGACGCGCAGGAGGACGCGGGAGCCGTCGCGGTGGCGGTTGCCGATGGTGATGGCGACGACGGGGAAGCCGTCGCAGTGGCGGCACACGGGCAGGCTCAGGGCAGAGCTGTGCTGGGGCATGATGGGCTTGCCTTTCGGGTCCGTTGGATCGGGAAGGTGGGATGGCGCCCGGAGCGGCGGAAGTTTGGCGACCGAGGCCGCTCCGGGGGCCGGTTAGTAGGGCAGGTTGGCCGCGTCGGCAGCCTGGGCGGTGGCGATGGCCCGCAGGCGCTGTGCTTCTCCTTCGGCCCGGCAGATCCAGCGCCGACAGGCGTCTTCATCGCGGGTGACCAGTGCGGGGGCGGTGCGCCAGGACTGGGGGTCAGCGATCGGGGTGTACTCGGAGCCGAAGACGATCGGATCGGCGCGCTTGTCCATCACCGGCGGTCCTTCCCGGAGGTGTTGAGCAGCGAGCGCACGGTGAGTGCGCCGATGGGCACCGCCACGGCGACCAGGGCGATGGCGAGGAACATGGCGATGGCCAGGGTCGCGCCGACCGCCAGGCCGCCGACGATCAGCATGGGGTGGCGCTTGACCAGGTCGACCACCGGAGAACCACCGGCCGGGGCAGAGGCCTGCTGAGCGGCGGGGGCGGAGTGCTGGCAGGAGCATGCGGCCGGGGCCTGAGCCTGATGCTCATGGATGGTTGTGACCATCGGCGTGACGAGCCCGGTCGGCAGCGGGTTAACGGGGATCTTGGGCCGGATCATGAAGGGTTCTCCTTCCGAATCGGGTTACTTGATCGCGGTGTTGATGGCGGGGGCGAAGCTGCTCCCGGCGAGGAGGAAGCCGCCCAGGAGCAGTACGGCGACGAGCCAGGCCGGGGGGCGGGTGAGTTTGATGCCGAGCCATCCGACGACGGTCAGGGCGAGCCAGAGCGGGACGTCCATGGCGAGTTCTCCTAGGCGGAGCAGTGGTGGGTACGGGCGGCGAGTTCGGCGGCCGAGCGGTTGCTGTACTCCGCCGAGAAGTCGCAGCGCGGGGCGGTGCAGGCGGCGGCGTGGCGCTTCTGCCCACGGGCGTTGAGGAACGTGGCGACCTTCACCGGCCCGAACTGCCGTACATCGCGGAAGTTGCGGTAGACAGCCATCGGGTTAGTCCTCCCGGCCGGTGAAGTCGTCGGCGTGCTCGGTGAGCCACCGCTGGATCGCGGGGTGTTCGTCGCTGGTGGCCTGGTGGATCGCGGCTTCCGCGATGGCCGCACCCTCGACAAGCCGGTTGTTGCGAGTCAGTTCGGCGGACCGCCGCAAGGCGGACTCGATGGATGAGCGCATGGTTGGGTCTCCTTGTCCGTCAGCTGAGTTGGAGTTGGGCGGCGATGGCGTCGGCCATCGGTGCGGGCAGTCCCAGCCGGGCGCGCAGGGCGTCGCGGTCGATGGGGTCGCCGGTCATGGCCTGGTGCGTGTCGGCGATCTTCCGTGCGTGCGCAAGGAGTGCGGGCGGCACCGACGGAGCGGTCGCGACGGGGACTGGAGCAGCGGGCAGTTCGGGGGCGGGTGCCGGTTCAGCGGCTCGCTGCAACTCGACTTCAGGTGCACTGTGTTCGTCCGCGGTCGGGGCGTGGCCCGGGGCCGGACTGTCGGGCTCGTCGGCGGGGTTGTGGGCGAGCAGGGTGCCGCCGAGGAAGGCGAGTGCGGGCCATCCGGCGACCAGGAACCGCAGCCAGGCGGGAGCGTTGGCCAGGTCGAGGAATCCGGCGGTCGCGACGTTCGCTCCGAGCGAGGCCACCAGGGCGATCAGGAACCAGCACCACGCCAGGCGCGGCGTGTGGCCGGTGTGCAGCCGTCGCCAGGCAGCGACGAGGAGCAGGTCAACGGAGACCGGGTAGGCCCAGGCCTTCCAGCCGGTCTGCCCGGCGGCTTCCGCCAGATCGTGCAGGTGGGCGAAGGACAGTGCCCCCGCAATCACGGCTTGGATCAGAACGGCGTCCGGGCGGATCGTGCGGTTCACGGTCTTCACCTCCTTCAGCAGTCGTGGTGACCGGGGCCGGGCGGGGATGGGATCTCCTGCCGCCCGGCCCCGGTGGTGATCAATCGGTGGGGGCTGGGCCGGTGCCGAAGCAGTTCAGACAGAAGCCGTTCTGCTGGCCGACGACGCGGCGCTTGCGGCCGATGCGGACCGAGATGGCGACCTCTCCGGTGCCCTTGCACGCCCGGCACGGCCTGGCCTGGGGCTCGGTTGACTTGCGGCGTGCGGCCATGGAGATCACGGCTCCAGACACGGGTATCCGTGCCCGACTGGCGGGTAGACGCCATCGGCGCGAGCGGCGAACTCGGAGTCCAGGGCATCGCTCATGACCATGACGAAGTGGTCCACAGGCAGCCCGAGTTGCAAGTCGTTCTGCAAGGTCTCGTACAGGATGCCGAGGCGGTTGGCGTCGTCGCGCTCCACCGGGGTGAACTCGAACCAAGGCTTGCCGGGCATTGCAGTCCTCCTGATTTCGGCATGAAGCGGGTAGGGACCTGGCGCGAGACAGTCGCGCCGACCGGAGGTGTGGGGAAGATCAGGGAATGGCCGGAGCCGTGGTCGGCTTGGGCGGCACGGCCGTGACCGGGACCGGGCGGATGGCCGGACGGAACGGCTCCAGGGCCGGAAGGTCCGGGATCAGGTGGGCGTACTCCCGGCACGTGGCCGCGGTCTCCTCGACCGATGTGAGCGGGGTGCGGATGCGGCCCCAGCCGCCGGAGGCATCCGCCGCAACAGCCTGTCCTGGGCGGTCGGCGGGGATCGTGCACGCGGCCGGTACGGACTCTGGTGCCACGTCGCTCAAGCCCATTTCGGCGGTCTGCTTGTCGTTGACGCGGTGCACCACACGGCCCGTGAGCTGAGCCCGCAGCATCGTGGCGCCCTTGCCCAGCTCAGAGCCGAAGCGCTGTCCGCAGATCTCCAGGTAGATGCCGACCGCGCGGGACAGCTGGGCCAGCCGGATCAGACCGGTGACGATCCGCTCACGGCGTTCCTCATCCTTCTTCGAGGAGATCAGGAACAGTTCCGCGATCTCATCAACCAGGACCACCACCGACGCCGGACGCAGATGCTCAGGGAGCTCCCACAGGTCCGATACGCCGGACTTGGCGAGCAGGTCGAAGCGGCCTTCCATCTCCGCAACCAAGACATCGATCAGGGAGGCGGCATCGTCGGGGTTCGTGGCCAGTGCCGACAGCCGTGGCGCGTAGCGGGACTGCTCGACACCGCGTTTGCAGTCGATCCCGACCAGCGCGACCGCCAGTTGAGCCAGGCCCTTGATCAGGTTGCGCTGATACATCGACTTGCCCGACTGGTTCGCTCCAAGGGTGAGCGCGTGCGGGATCTCACGGTAGTCCCGCACATAGGCGGTGCCGTCGTCCCGCAGCGCGACTGGAACCACCAGGTCATGCGCGGCGGCTTTCTTCGGCATCCGCACCCGCCGCAGTACGTCATAGCCCGTCATCCGCAGCTCGACATAGCCCGGTTTCGTCGGGATCACGTGGACCGCGTGGACACCCCAGGCGTGACGAAGACGCTCCGAGGCCGCAGCCAGGTCGGCGGGCTCCAGACCGGCGGGCAGACGCAGCGTGACCCGGAGACCGGTCGACGTGCCCCGCACCCGGCGGATCTTCGGCGCGACCGGCTGCACCTCACTGCGGGCGATCCGGCGCGACATGAACGCCCGCAGCCCCGACGGCTGCACCGTCAGACCACACACATCCATCGTCGTCCGGTACGAGACGACGAACCGGCCCCAGGTCACCGGCAGGCCCACCGTCGCCCAGTACAGGCGCGGCGCTTGAACCTTCGTGTAGGCGACCCCACCAGCACCGGCTAAGAGGCCCGATCCTTCCAGCCACAGCGACAGGTCCGACATCGTCAGACCCCCGCCGTGATCGCGATCGCGCGGAACGAGATCCCGTGGCGCTTCTGCCCGTTGAACTCGTTCTCCCAGTCCCGGGCCTTCAGGCCGGTCACCTTCACCGAGATGCCGGGCGCGAGCCCCTCCTGGTAGCCGGTCTCCGGGATGGTCACCTGGTACAGGCTCCCCTCCCCCTCATCCGAGACCAGCAGGCCCACCGTGGACAGCGGAGCCCCGGTCTCCCGGTCCATCGCACGTTCCCCGGTCTTCGCGTTGGCGAGCTTCGGCACCGGGGCAGTCGCCACGAACACCACAGCGGTCGAGAGATCGATCTTGAAGGACGGCATGAACGCCTCTTCCCTGCGTAGCAGTTGAGCTACTCGATCACACCAAGTAGCAGCTTCACTACGACCGTACTCGCAGAAATTCTGCGAGTCAAGAGAATCTGCTACTCGCAGGAACGCTGAAGTCCTGCGAGACTGACTGCGACTGAGAGGAGTGCACGTGAGCGAGGGATTTGGCCTGGTCGTCCGCTTCGCATTGCGCGACGAGGAGGCGGCGGCAGCGTTCGACGAGCTGTGCGCGCGCACGCTGGAAGGGATCAAGGAAAGTGAGCCCGGCACGCTGACGTACGTCACTCACGTGCCTGAAGGCGAGCCCCTGGTCCGTGTGTTCTATGAGCTGTATGCCGATCGTGCGGCTTTCGACGCTCACGAGGCACAGCCCCACACGAAGCACTTCCTGGCCGGGCGCGAGCAGCACCTCGCCGGCGTCGAGGTGACGTTCCTCGACGCGATCAAGGGGAAGGTGGCGGCGCAGCAGTGAGTGCCGAGGAGCGACGCGTCTTTGGCGCCAAGGTGGCAGACCTTCGCAAACAGCGACGCCTGACCCAGAGCGAGTTGGCGGCAGCAATCGGCCGTACGGCGAGCTGGCTTTCCCAAGTGGAACGGGGTATCCAGCCAGTCAATCGGCTCGACGTGCTACGTCTGCTCGCTGACGGCTTGGGCGTGTCGCTCCAGGTACTTCAGCCCGACGCACCCACGGCCGAACCCGAGCCTGCTCCGCAGGCTGAAGCGAACGACCTCGACCAGGCCCGCCTGGTTCTCTCCGGACATCCCGCAGTGGACGTCCTCCTCAGCCCGCGCGAGGACTTTCGTCCGAGCACCATGAACGACCTGCGCGAGGCGTGCGAACGGATCTGGGATCTGACGCACGCGGACCAGTTCGCCGAACTCAGCGCCGCGTTGGGGCCGCTGGTGCCGCGTCTTGAGCGAGCCACCCGGACTGCCCCGCAGGAGTACAAGGCTGAGCTCCACTGGCTGACAGCCCGCACGTATCAAGCGTTGGCAGCAGCCTTTGTCCGGCAGAACGAGGCCGACGCGGCATGGGTCGCTGCCGACCGGGCCATCCGAGAAGCCGAGTTGTCCGGCGAGCCGCTGGGAGTCTTCGCGGGCATCTACCGACTCGCGCACGCCTTCGTGCGGCTGAAGCACCTCGACCAGGCAGAGCACGCCACGACCATGGCCGTCAACGCGTTGCAGCGCTACGTGCAAGACCATGAGGCGACGCCACAGCACCAGTCCGTTCTGGGTTCGCTGCACCTGATGCTCGCGCTCATCCACGCACGGGCCGGCGAACGCACGGCCGCTCGCAAGGAGATCGAAAGGGCCCGCGACGTCGCCGCACGGCTCGGTGAAGACCGCAACGACTTCAACTTGGAGTTCGGGCCCACGAACGTGGAGATCCAGGCGGTATCCACGGCCGTCGATCTTGGCGACGCAGGCGAAGCCCTAGACATCGCAGAAGGACTTGACGCAAGTGATCTATCGGTGGAGCGGCAAGCACGGCTGCTGATGGACTTGGGTCGCGCACATGCCCAGCGACGTCACTTCGGTGATGCCCTGAACTACTTGCTCAAGGCGGAGGACTTGGCGCCCGAGATGATCCACACGCATATCGCAGCACGCGACGTTATCCGAGAACTCATGCTCGTAGCCGGTCGCGCTGCCTCGGACGAGCTACGCGCTCTTGCGGATCGTACAGACGCTCTGGGGTGAATCCGGGGAGCGTTGCGGTCAGGACTTCAGCCAGAGCCGCCGGTGCCGTGCGACGGAGTAGATCCGCTCAACTCGGTCTGGCGTGAGTTTGCCGGCGAGGGGGCCGATCGAGGCTACGTCTCGCTCTTGGTAGATCCGCACGGTGTACTGCGTGGCAGCACGGTGCAGGGACTGCACGCCGACGAACACGAGCGCGGGTTCGACGGGTACGGCAAAGCCGCAGTGCCGTTCCAGTGTGCGCTGGACATAGGCGGCTTCGGCCTTGCTCGCGACGGCGTACGGCTCGGGCTGGCGTCCGTTGACTTTGGCCATCGTGTCGCCCACCCAGACCGAGGCGCCTCGATGAGTCTTGGTATTGATGCTGAAGACCCCTCCGGGGCCTATCAGTAAGTGGTCGATGTCGCCGCCGTTGCTCTTCGGTACGCCGTGAAGCACTCGCCAGCCGTGACTGGAGAGTCGCTCCAGTTCTCGGCCCACCCGTCGCTCGCCTTCGAGGCCGATGTACCAGCTGTCCCATTCCGAGGGGCGACGCAGCATCTTCGCCCATAGCCGTTGAGCTGTGGAGGGGCCACGCTCCGCGATGGTGCCAAGCACGCCTGCTCCAGGGCGGTTGCGTGCCAGGTCGTCACTTGGGGCCACGTCGGGAGGCGGCTGGCGTACTTCTCTGCGGCATGGCGCTTGTGCAGCAGGTGGCTGAGCAGATCGCTTCGGTGCTGCTTCAGGCGCCCTGTCCGCCGGACGAGGAGTTGAGTCGACCCTCATCGCGTTACCAAGGTGCTGCCGCAGCAGAGTCAGTGCCTCATCTCGATACTTGTGCACCTTGATCGTGACGACTTTCGTCGACCGGTCCGCCCACGCGACAGCCGTCCCATCCGGCAGGTTGACGTAGAGCCGATCCTTGCCATGCCGCTTCCACGAGTTCACTGTCAGATCACTCATCGGCCCGTCCCCGAATGCGCCCCGTCCCCATACACATGGCAGCAGCTAGCTTTTAGATCGACAAGAGCGCCTGGCCAACATGACCTGTTACAGGTTTCTCTACCTCATCAAGCCCCGGCTGCGCTCCGCTTCGCCGGGCGAGCTCTCCGGCTCCGCTCGGGGCGACGCTCCTGCCTGCGGCCCGCTCCGCCCCGGCTGCGCCGACGCCCGCCCGCATGTGGAAAGGGCCGAGGCCATGAGTTGAGAACCGCATGATCCGCAAGGAGCAAGGACATGCCTCCGGCGGGGATCGGCCGACTCCGGGATGGAGGGGGCGCCGTTGCCGAGTGCCGGCCGGACGGTGGCGTGCGTGGTGGGCTCCCATCCCGTCTGCCATCGACCCAGGCGGAGCCGAGCAGACGCGGCCCATGGCGTCCAGGTCGTTCGTACAGTGGCGCGCTCCACCTGGACGCCATGAACCACGCCCGCTCCACAGACGTGTGGGTCGACGGCAGACGGGATGGGAGCTTGGGTGAGTGGTGGGTTGCGGTGGCGCAGCACGTATCGCTAGCGCAGACCAGGGTCATTACCACCAAGCACCACACGTGCCGCCGCTACAAAGGTCGCGTGCGCCTCCTTGAACTCCACCATCGCTGCGTCCCTTGAGGGCGATTCGAGCAGCGACAGCAGGTCCCCGCCGCCACCCGTATCAGCAACCGCAAGTTCAGCGAACTCTGCAAGCAGCACCAACGAAGCCCGGTGGAGCCGTTTTGCCGCTGTCGCGACCTCCAGAGGGCCTTCAAGGGCGACGGAGGAACCGACCTCACGCAGAGTGCTAATTGCGGCTTCCGCAGCCGGGAGGGCTGGGTCCACCGCTGCGTCAGTCCCAGCGGAACGGGTCTTGGCGACCCCCTCCAACTTGCGTTCCACCTCGTGATAGGCAACGAGGAACGAAGCGTAGACACCTCTGCGCGCCTCACGGTGCATGATGCGCCGTTGTTCGGCTCGCTCTGTCTGCTGATCACGGCGATCCTGGCGTCCCTTTAGAAGATTGAAGGAACCTGTCAACAGCACCCCGGCAAGCGCACTGGCCGCTCCGACGAGTGCGATCGGTTGTTCGTCCATGCCCCATCAAACCCAGTCACTTCCGTGGCGCGCAGCGGAACGGCGAACAAGGGCCCTCGCCACAGGCGCTCCGTCCCGAACGGTCTCGGAAGGCGGCATGCCCCTCCCGTGCCCGATCGACCGGTATCTGACGGGGAACCACGGAGCCTGCCGGGCAGCGCGCACGAGAACGGCCCCGACTTTCACCAGGTCAGAGGCCGTCCATCTGCGGTGGGTGTGGGATTTGAACCCATAGCGACTTGCGCCACGACGGTTTTCAAGACTGTTTGGCGTAGCCTGTGTGTGGGCGTTCAGCCACCAGTGAAGACAGGGACGATCACTGCTGCAATGGCGGAGAGCAGGCCCCCCACGGCCAAGAAGGCGTTGAACTTCTCTTTCGCGGTCGGGAAGACAGCGCGGCTCACGTCCCCCACCTTGCTCCTCAGCACGATCATCTTGAGCTTCTGCCAACGATGCTGGCGGTTCCGGCACCCCATCAGTACGCCGTAGGCATTGTTCCGGCAGTACGTCCTGCCGTCCCGGTTTACCGCTCCGCACCAGACCGGCACTTGGAAGGCGGCGTAAGCGAAGACCGCGACGGACAAGGCAGCGACGATCGGGAGGGCCCATTGCTGGGTCCAAGCGACGATGAGTGCCCCTACCGCGATGTATCCCCAGTACAAGCGCATGGCTTTGCCCATGGAGCCGCAGCGTAATGGCATATGCGCAGGTCAGGCATCGGCTAGAACGAGACAGAATCCCCACGATGGCGCGTAGGGCCCTCTTGACCTCTGTTACCTCTAAGGGCACGGGCTGGACCGTCCGAGGCTGCCAGGCCTGTTGGGCTCCGGCTGTACAGCAGCGAAGTACAGCAACCGGAACGACCAGTACCGGGCGATGGCGGCCGCACAGGACCGATTCACGCCCGATACGACCGTCGATGACCGATCCACATAGAGCTACGGATCAGAAGCCGTACGGAGCCAGGTCGAGATGAGTGTCTAACTGTGTGACAACGCAGACGAACAAGGGCGGACGTGCGCGGACGTCTACGGAGTATCGCGCCAGGTGACAGCTGGATCAGCCCCAGATCAATCCCTCACCCAAGTTGCTTCGGGACGAAGAGGTCGTGGGTTCAAATCCCGCCACCCCGACTTCGTAAGACCAGGTCAAGGGCCTGATCCACTCAGTGGATCAGGCCCTTCCTGCGTCTCCGGAGATCGTTTGGGAGAAATCTGGGAGAAGATCTTGGTCGGCTTCCCCCAGGAGCCCCGAGCGGCCTCGCCCTTCGCGTCTTCTCCGCGCGCCCGCCTGCCGGTTGGGATGCGCCCGCGGTCCGTTCCCGCGGTCTTCGCTCGCGTCCCCGTCCGTCCATGAGAACGGCGAAGGACCCCAGCGGGTAGGCCGGGGTCCTCTCAGGTTTCGCGGGGATGGGTCAGTGGCTGGTGAGTTCGCCGGTGAGTTTGCCGTGGAGGTCGGCGCTGGGGTCGTTCAGGCCGATGATCTCCACACTCTTGCCGCGCTGGGCGTACTTGATCTCGATGGCGTCCAGGGCGGCAACCGAGGAGGCGTCCCAGATGTGGGCTGCGGACAGGTCGATGACGACCTTGTCAGGGTCGGTGGCGTAGTTGAACTGGCCTACGAGGTCGTTGGAGGAGGCGAAGAACAGCTCACCCGTCACGGAGTAGACGACGCTGGTGCCGTCGGGGTCGGTGACGGCGGTGACGTTGGCGAGGTGGGCGACGCGCTTGGCGAAGATGACCATCGCGGTGACGGAGCCGACGACGACGCCGATGGCGAGGTTGTCGGCGGCGACCACGCAGACCACGGTGATGGCCATGACGGCGATCTCCCCGGCGGGCATCCGCTTGAGGGTCTTGGGCGCGATGGAGTGCCAGTCGAACGTCGCGAACGACACCATCACCATCACCGCGACCAGGGCGGCCATCGGGATGTCGGAGACGACCGACCCGAAGGCGATGCACAGCACCATCAGGAACACGCCGGCCAGGATGACCGCGGCGACCAGGTAGCCGAACCCGTGCTCACGGTTCAGCGGCGCGATCACCAGGGCGACGGCGCCGGTGGCGGCGGAGATCATCGCCCGCCGTCCGCCGACGATCGAGATGACCACGGCCATGGTGAACGAGGCGAACAGGCCGACCGCCGGGTCGACACCGGCGATGATCGAGAACGAGATCGCCTCCGGGATCAGCGCGAGCGCGACGACCAGGCCGGCCAGGACCTCGGTGCGCCAGACCTTCGGGTTGCTCAACCAGTCGGGGCGCAGGCCGCGCAGCCGCGCGGGGAGTCACTACGGAAGAAGACAAGGAGACGAGTACCTGTCGTGCTCGGGCACAGCCCACTGGCAGGCCGGGGCGTGCGGGAGAACGCGGAGGCCGGCGGAGCTGGTGGGCCGCTGGAAGCAGGCCCCGAACCCCGAATTGCCGGCGGACCAGCAGGACCTGTGGTCGACCCGGATCACCATCAGCCAGGGCCCGATCGGCGCCTCGCTCGTCCACATGGCGCAGAGCTACCCGAAAACGGACGAGGAGACCGGCGAAGAGATCGGCGGCACCAACAACTGCGCGAGCACCGCCGTCCTCGGCGGCGCCGGCAACCTGCTGATCATCGGCCCGCCGACATCCGACACAGCCGCGCGCGCCTGGGAGCCCGGCTGCATCGAGTGGGGCTCGTCGCAGAGCCTGCGCGTCGAACGCTTCAACGGCGAGGACCGGCTGATGATGTACGGCATGATCGCGGAGGGCGAGCCCGGCGAGTACGTCAAGGTGGACTGACGGCCCCTGTCAGTCAGCACCCTCCCACAGCACTCGGCCCACCGAGCCGAAGCTCAGTGGGCCGAGTTCAGAGCCGTCGCAACCACGGAACGTGAGCGATTCGCCGATTGTTTCAGTCGTTGCTGAAACGCCACTTCGAGGCAGGGTGCCCCATCGGATTCGGGGTAGTGACCACCTGGTCACCACCCCCCGCCCAGTGGAAGAGCCAACGGACAGTTGCCACGTTCACCACCGACCCGTCCGAGCGGAAGTCCCACTTCTGGTAGCGGCCGCCGTTGCACTCCATCCAGTAGACCGATCCTGCGCTATTGCTGTCCAGGCACTGGTTGGTGTAGGCCCTGACAACGTTGTCACCCCGCCGGTCCCACTTCTGGTCATTGCCGCTACGGCAGAATGCGGCGCGCACGTTGCCGCCGTCACCGGCAGTCAGACACCAGCCGCTGTTCTCATTCCTGACCCACGTGTTCTCGTCAGCGCTCGCGCTGGTTGTCGTTCCTCCCACGAGACATGCCGCCGCAACTGACGCCGAAGCGGCCCGGGCTACCCACTTGTGCTTGTTGTTCATTTTTCCTCGAGTCGTGTTTCAGTCGAGAGGGACGACTTGGCGCATCCCTCCAGACGTGAGGTGCGTACTCGATGATCATGGCGTAGGTATCTGAGGGATTCGTTGCAGAGCGTAGGCACGTGCGGAAATCGTTATAGAGAGAAGCCGGCGGGACCCACAAGACCCGGGGACTCAGAGGATGTCTCACGTGGTGAGTTTGGCAAGTTTTTTGTAGCAGGTCAGGGTGGCCTTTCGCCGGACTCGATGCCCGGACGCGCGATGCGCGGGATGAGCCCTCGCTCGCGCCGCCAGACGAGATGGTCGGCGGAGAAGTACGCCTTGTCGGCGCGGAGTTTGACCGGTCGGCGTCGACGGGGTCCGCGTCGGGAGCGGATGGCGGGTATTCCGCGGATCAGGGGGTTGAGGGCCAGGCTGTCGTGCATGTTCGCGCCGGACACGGCGACCGCGAGCGGTATGCCCTGGGCCTCGGACAGCACGTGCAGTTTGCTGCCCTTCTTGCCGCGGTCGACCGGGTTCGGCCCGGTCAGCGAGCCCCCTTTTTCGCCCGTACGGACGCCGCATCGACAATCGCCGAGGTCCAGTCCAGCCCGCCCCTGGCACCGAGTTCATCCAGGACCGCACGATGCAGGCGATGCCACACTCCCGCCTCGGTCCACATCGTGAACCGTCGATGCGCGGTCGCAGGTGACACACCGAACGTCGGCGGCAGATGCCTCCAGGCACACCCACTGGTCAGGACGAACACCACCGCCGTAAACACGGCCCGCTCATCCAGCGGAGCCGTCCCGCCGCCCTGCGGACGGGAGTTGAACGACGGCAGCAACGGGGCGGCCAGTTCCCACAGGCCATCAGGAACCAGCCGCTGCGACAGATCGATACCCACGAACAGCCATGATGCCGCACCTCACGCCATCACCACGTGAGACATCCTCTAAGTCGATGCTCCGGTCACTATGCCGAGCAGCGTGAGCACGAAGAATGCCGTGCCCCAGGCCAGCGCGTGGCGTATGCAGCGGTATTTGGTCCAGGCGATCTGGGACAGGGTCGCCAGTTGGCTCAGGTTCCGGGACACGAGGTCGGTGTCGCGGACCGTCCGCTCCAGGTGCCCGACCGACATCGCGAGCCTGACGTCGCCGAAGTAGTGGGTGCGGTAGTAGTGGGGATTTCCGAGCCGTGGGGTTACGGCCAGACCCAGCAGGACGAGTGCCGGTACGCAGGCAGCGCAGCCCACCCAGAGGAGGAGCTGCGGTACGACGGCGTACTGCCGTGGGGCGATATCGCCGCTGCCGATCGCGCCAAGCTGGGCGGTCAGCGCCGCGCCCAGGGACGCCAGCATGAGGCCCGCCTTGTTGTCGGCCTTCATGACCTCCTCGCGTGCCTCGGACAGCAGAACCCTGGCGAGTTCCGCGCCGCAGTCGGCTGTGATGTCGACATCCGGGACCGTGTCGGCGTCGCCTCCGGGTGTGGTCATGCTTCCCCCTCCGTTCTGTCGGATTCAGGCGGCCGCCCCGTGTGCGGGGCGGCCGTGGTGCTGTGTTCCTGGTGCAGACGGGTGCGTCAGACCGTCGGCGAGCGGCGGATCTCGTCCTCCAATGCGTTCACCGCCTGCCGGACTCGGATGTTCATCGCTGCCGTGTGTTCCCGGAGCGCCGCTTCCGACTCAGCGCGGTGACGCCGGACCTCCTGTTCGATGGCATCCTGGGCGATCTCGATGTCCGCCATGGCCCGATGCTCGGCAAGCCGGACCTCAGCGTCGTGGACCTTGACCCCGCTGTTGCTCGCGCTGGTGAGCATCCGGTCGTACGCGGACTCGCCGCTCAGGTACTTCACCAGCACGGGGAGTATGTCGAGGAGGACGAACAGCAGGCGGACCAGCCAGATGCCCACGAACAGCACCGGGTTTCCGGTCGCGAGTTGCTCAAGCGCCCGCATCCGTTCCAGGACACCGATCTCCTTCTGCTTGGCGCGCTCCTCCTCCAGTCGCCGCTCGACGCCGTCGGCCCGGGCCTTGAGGAAGGCTCCGCGGGACGCGGTCTGCTGGGTCTCGATCTCCGGGACGCGGCTGTTCATGCGGGCCAGTCGCTTCTCGTTCTCATCGGTGCGGTGGGTCGTCCGGTAGTCCTGTGCCTTCTCGCGAAGGCGCAGACATTCGGACGTCCGCTGATACAAGCCGGTGGCGGCTATGCGGATCAGCCGACGACACTCGTCCCGTACCTCGGAGTCGATGGTTTCCAGCCTGGTGGTGTCCTGGTCCACCCGCTTCTGCAGGGCGGCGGCATCCGAGCGCAGGGCGGCCAGTTCCTCGGCGCGTTCACCGGGCGTCATGCCGAAGGAGAGGACGTACGTCCTGTCGCAGCCCTCCGGGGTGACGGTCCGCGTCGTGGACGGTACGGGGTTGCAGCGCACCAGGTTCGTGCGCAACTGGTCGATCGCATCCGTACGTTCGTCGGCGACGCGTTCTTCGATGGCCGTCTGGAAGATGCGCAGCACCAGGGGCTCAGCGATCACCGCGCCGAGCATCAGGGCGATCAGCAGGCGCAAGAGGAGGGGGCCGGTCTGTCGCCGTGCGTTCGGCTGCGGAGTGACCAGCCAGCGATCGAGGTTGAGCACGAACAGCATCCAGATGCCCGTCGGGACGAGGGCAACCAGAGAGACCCTGCCGAGCGCCTCGGTCGCGAAGTTCCACATGGAGAACGCCGCGATGACGGAGGTGCCGAGCACCACCCCGCCGAGGGCCGTGTACTTGCTCCGCTCATACCTGACCCTTTCCAGAAGCTCCTCGTCGACGCCGGTCAGAGTGCGCAACCGTCGTGCGGCGTCGAAGCCGAAGGGGCGGCGGGCGGTACGGGCAAGAGCCCCGTCACCGGTGGTGCGGTCAGCGGGCCCATCCTCCGTGGTGCGGGCGGTGCGGCCGCGCGCAGTACGCGCAGCAGCATCGCCAGTGCCTTGGCCCTCCCCCGCACCGGGAGCTGTCACATGGTTCGTCAAGAAGTCAGTCAATGAGATCGTCCTCGTCCTTGACGAAACCACCCTGCGGGTCGCGCGAGCCATCCCGGCCCGCTTCCGTGCGACGGGGGCGCGCCGGTCCCGACTCGACCATGCGGGCGGTGGCGGCGGCTCCGATGCCGGACGCGGCCTGCCCGCCCGTCTCCCGAAGTACCTGTTCCAGGACTTGGTGATAGTCGACGTACTCGCTGGCGCCCATCTGCCGGAGCAGCGTCAGCACCATGTCGCGGCGCATCTGCGCCTCCGCCGTCTCCCGCGCCTGGGCGTGGGTCCTGTCCGACGTCTCGGCCTCGTTCCGGCGGGCTGACTCCTCGTCGGCGATCCGATGGATGCGGGCCGCCGCCTCGATGACATCAATCTCGTTCCTGGCGATGCCGAAGGCGTCCACGTGGTCGGATCCCTGGGAGAGCAGTTCCGCGATTCGCAGTGCGTCCTGGGTCTCGAAGTCTCGCTGCCCCCGTTGGAGTTCCCAGGAGCGCCGCTCGTCGCGCAGCTTCTGCTCCCAGTCCCGCAGGTCGTCCGACGCGTGCACCTCGGCGCTGACGAACTCCACGCTCATGCCAGCGACCCGCGGCGGCACGATCACGCTGTACGCGGTCATTCGGTGACTGACCTCGGTCCGCACCGCGTTGACCTCCTCCACACGGTGCCCTGCGCTCACCGTCGGCAGGTCGCCGTCGCCCATCAGGTAGGCGCGCAACGGAACGGTGACGTCGATGACGCCCTGCCGGGCGATGACGGCCGCGTCGGTCACCTGGCAGGTGAAGGACGCCCGCACCGTGAAGTTGTCCGCCTCGCTCAACGACGGGAGCGTGCGCTCCACCTCGACCAGGCGCGCGCGGGTATCGACCAGGCTGACCGAGGAGGCGTCGAGCACGTCGAGGTGGGACGGGTCGAACACCATGCCCTCGGGAAACGTGCGGTAGTTCCCGCCGACCCTGAAGACGTAGACCGCACCGGGCGGTAGCTCTGGCACGTCGTCGCGTTGGCGACGCCGAGACCACCAGGTGCCCTGGACCGTGGCCAGGATGTGCTCGGCGATGACCGGGTAGTTCACTTGCTTCGGCCTCCTTGAACGGAAGTGAAGTGGGAGGTGGGTATGAGGGACGAGGTGGAGCGGCGGGAGTCCGCCGGCGGCCGGCCGCGCAGTGATCCGAGGAGTACCTGAGCCAGTTGGTGGGCGCCGGGGATCGCATAGTCGGGATGCTTCAGAGCGATGGACAGGTGGTGGCGCAGCGCGGCCCACTGGCGTCCGCTCATGGCGCTCTGCATGGCCTCGCCGAGTTCACGTACAGCGCCGGTGACGGACGGGTCGTCCCGCAGCTGCACCAGCGTCCGGCACAGCCCGCTGACCGCCCGGCTCCGGTTGCCGCTGTGCAGGACTTCCGCCCACAGGGACCCGAGGTGGCGGGCGCTGTCCGGGACGGTGCGCAGAAGTGCCGCGGTGACGGGTTCGGGGGCCTCGAGTCGCGCGACCTCCAGGAGCTGAACAGCAGTTCGCAGTGCGATCGACCGCTCTCGGGATCCCGGCGCCGCCTTGGCGATCACGGTCCGTACGTACCGGAGGACGAACAGCGCGCGTTCCGAGTCCTGTTCGGCGGTCTGCAGCAGCAGAACCAGGGAACGTTGCGCCGCGAAAGCGATCCGCTCCCCGCGCTGCGTCAGGAACCAGAGCCAGTTGAGCGCCTCCAGGCGATAGAGGGAGCCCAGGCGGCCCGTGAGCGCCATGGCCGCAGTCACGGCACGGCCCTGCCCGCTGTTGTCCGTCCAGCTCAGGGCGATGTTCAGGGCCTGCGGCGCGAGATGCTCGACGTCGCACATGAACTGCAGCGTCAGCGCGGCGGTCACTCGCTGGCTGGCAAGCCCCTCGGACCACACCGTCAACATGTTCTCGTCGACCTCGACGAGCGCGTGCCGGGCCAGGAGCGCGACGCCACGGGCCACCTCCGTACGGGTGTCCAGGTCGCCCAGCAGGGCCAGCTCGCCCAGCCACTGGCGCAGCGGGTACCAGAGCTCGTAGCCGTACAGGTCGTGCAGCTCCTTGATGACGAGCTCGCGGACGCGCGGCGAGGTGAACACCAGACGACGCTCGCTGCGCCCGGCGCACCCACCCGGCTCGGCCCGGTGCTCGGTCGTCACGAGCCCCACAGCCCGTTCCTTCCACCGGGCCCGGGACTGCTGGGCGACCGCACCGCGCAAGACCCCCGCGGCCTCGTCGTCCCGCTCCGCCACCGGTGTCTCGCCGCTCCGCTCCCAGTTGCGTACGTGAGCGGTGAGGGCGGAGCACTCCTTCTCGAACGTCCGCTCCGGGATGCCCTCCAGAAAGACCAGGGCCGCGAGCGGGATCAGGTCGTCCGCGGACGGCTGCTTGCGGAACAACTCCTGGACCAGCTCCCGATGACGGTCCCGCAGGTGGTCCAGCGCCTTCTCCGCACCCTCCCGGGACAGGACCACGGCCGCGGCGACGGCATCCGCCGGCCGCCTCAGTTCGCCGACCCGCTCCAGCAGCTCCTTCTCGGTGTCCGGCTTGAGGGCGGAGTACGGCAGCTTCTCCCGGCAGCGCTCGAACAGTTCCACGGAGTCCGGAGCCTGCCACGGCACACAGTGGTCCCGCAGCGCCAGCCGCCGACGGATCGTGCCGCCCGCCGTGATCACCAGGTACGACCCCTTGCGGCGCAGTTCCTCGCTCAGCCGCCCGATCGCGTACGCCTGCACGGCCTCGACATGCAGCTCGCCGACGTAGTCGAGGATGACGTACCCCTGCCCCGGCTTGAGGTCACGCGACACTGCCAGCTCGGCCAGGGCGTTGGCGGGCGACAGGCTGCGCAGCCTGGCCTCCTCGCCCAGGGTCTCCCTGAGCAGGGCGAGGGAGCCTGCGCCCCGGCCGCAGTTGTCGTCGCCGATCAGCACCACGAGGGCGTCCTCACGCAGTTTGCTGAGCGCCTCGTCGAAGCAGGGCTGCGGCGGGGCGTAGAACTGCAGGGTCCGGTCCGCCTCCTCTGGCTCGATGGTGCCGGGTGCGAGACCAAGAGACGAGGCGGCGCCGAAGCCGAACGCCGCTCCGGAGGCGTCGACGACGCCGTAGAAGTTGTTGTTGACGAGTTGCTGGACGCGGCGCAGTTCGTCATAGCCCCGGTCGTCTTCCTCGCGTTCGTCCGGCCACTTGCGTCCCTCGGGGGCCACGTCCGGTCCGGCACCCGGGCCGCGGGCGCCCTCCAGTGCCTCCGGCTCACCGTCGGCGTCCTCCGGTGGGGGCGACGCGACGTCCACGTCGGGTTCGGATACAGGCGGTACCACCGCCCCGTCGTCCGGGTCCGAATCGTCAGCCACCGACGCTCCCGAAGCCGAAGACAGCGCCCCGGGCGTCCAAGGAGCCGGCGACGTTGGTGACGTTGATCTTGTCGGCCCGGTACTCGTTGCTGATTCCCGTCCTGCTGTCGGCTCCGCCCGCGGCAGCCGGCTCCGTCCGGTCCGCTGCGGGCTCCCCCGGCGCCGGGACCGCGGGCTTCCCCGCCTCCAGGGCCACGGGCTCGTGCGAGGCGGCGGCCGGCGCGCCGAGCGCGGGCACGCAGAGCCAGGCCGTGGCCTCGTACTCCTTCACCTGGACGGTGACGCGGCTGAAGTCGCCAGTGGACAGGGTCGTGTGACCGCCCGCCACCGTGGTCCGGAAGACGTCGTCGGACAGCAGCAGCGCCAGGTCGACCTCGGGGTGCGCGGCCAGGGCGTCGTAGAGCGGACGTGCGTTCAGCAGGCGCGCCGTGGCCACCACGGCCGTGCCGGCGAAGCCGTTGTCAGCCAGCTCCACCAGTCCCTGGTGGATGACGGCCCGCAGCCGCATGCGGGCCTCGGGAACCCGCTGGGCGTTGTACTCGCGCAGCTCAGCCACGAGATGGCGGATGTAGTCGTCGACCAGTCGCGGTTCCTTGCCGTCGACGGGCCGCACCGCCAGCTGCTCGTCGCCCTTGCGCTGGATCTGCCACTGCGCGCGGTCCAGGCCGGCGCCCCTGGCGGCGCGGTCGAGAAGGCGCGGTAGATCGTGCTGGATGTCGGACTGCCTACGGTCGTTGTTGCTCCCGTATGCCTGTGCGTCCACGGCTATGCAGGTGCAGGGATAAAAGTCAGGCCACGCAGCCACCCGATCATTTCCTCTCTGGGCAGGCGATGGGCAAACACTGCCCACGAAGTGCTGCCCGAGAGGCTAGGAGACGCTGCGTGAAGTGATCCCGTATCAGTACGGGTTGTCAGCAAAGATTTTGGCGAATTTCAGCAACTGCGGAACGTCACATATGGTTATGCGTCGGTAACGGCGTTCCACCAGTCCATGAGCTGTCAGCACGGCCAGGTTCTTTTCTGCCGTGTTGAGCTTCAGGCCGGCCAGCGACGCGAGTTCCTTCTGTGTCAGCGTCACGCCGAGGTCGCACCGCTTGCCATCACTGTCCGGGGCGAGCTGGGCGTACGCCTGGCACAACTCGGCGAGGACCCGGGCCAGCCGGGTGAGCGAGTCGTAGGCCTGGAAATCGACCCTGCGCCGGTTGGCCCAGCGCAGCCGGGCGGACAGCATGTGGAGGATGGCCCGCATGGCGTCCGGGCGGCGGGCGAGGAAGGCCTCCAGCGCACGCACCTGGATGATCCGCGCGGTCACGTCACTGCACGCGATCACTGTGCCGGACCTGGGGCGCTCCTCGAAGGCTGCCATCTCGCCGACCAGGTCACCCGCTATACGCACAGCGAGCAGCATGTCGTAGCCGCTCTCGGCGCTGGCAACGACCTTCACGACGCCGCTCGTGATCAACAGGACATGGCGGCTCTCGTCGCCCTGTTGCAGCAGGGCGCGATGCGACGGATAGGTGATCGGGGTGCCCTCACCCAGGAGCTCTTCCCGTGTCGCGTTCCGTAACCGGCCGAGAAAGGTGGACGGCGGCCATGCCTGATTCACCAACACCCCCGGCGATCTCACTCCGCGGCGCAGCGCGCCGCTCAAGTGGCTGTCCATGCTGCCGTTGAGTCGTGTGCCAGCAAACAGACAGGACAGGATGTGGCCTGTTTTCTCGCTTCACAGCCGGGATTGACTGAATGCGCGTTCTTTACAAGAACCGTCGGCCCAGGATGGCAGGAGGGGAGGACTTGACAGCTGTTGCCTGAGGTCGCGCTGAGAGCCGTCTGGGAGCCATCCCGCTCCCCGACCCCTTCGCGACCACGCCAGCCCGATCCCCTGACCAGGGGAAACATCATCTGCACTGGCAAGGTCACTAAACGGACCTCATTCGAATCCGCAAATGCCGTAGCCCGACGTGCCGTTCCGCTCCGCATCGTTTGTGATGGGGGTGTACGAGCCGGACTGATGGGGCCAGTGGGGTCCCGGCAGCGGCTGTGTGAGTACCGGCTGCCGTGGAGAGCCCATGTCCGCACCTTCTCCCTCCGCGCCGTCCTCGCCGGGATGGCTGAGGAGGCTCGGGCAGTGGTGTGCCCGGCATTTCGTCGTGGTCATCTGTCTGTGGCTGGTCGCGCTGGGTGGGGTGCAGGGGCTGAAGCACGCGTTCGGCGGAACGTACACCGACAACTTCTCGCTGCCCTCCACGCAGTCGCAGAAGGGCTTCGCCATCTTCAAGGCGCACGATCCGACCGCCGGCGGATACGGCACGCAGATCGTCCTGCACGACGCCCGGGCACCGTTGACCGGCGTCCGCGACCAGGTCGACGGGGTCGTCAGCAGCCTGGGGCGGCTGCCGCACGTGGTGTCCGTACAGAATCCGCTGGCCGCGCCACCGCCGCCCACCGGGCAGCCGGACACCGGGCCGCTGTCCAGGGACGCCGCCACCGGCTACGTCACCGTACGTTTCGATGTCCTGCCCGCCACTCTGGGCGCGTCCTACCTGGACGGCGTGGACCGGGCCGTGGCACCGCTGCGTCAGGCGGGGGTGCAGGTCGAGTACGGCGGGCCGCTGGGCGAGCTCGCCCGGCCGGAGCCCAACGACCTGGTCAGTGAGCTGATCGGGTTCGCGGTGGCGGTCGTGGTACTGCTCGTCGCGTTCGGCAGCGTCCTCGCCGCCGGGCTGCCGCTGGTGACCGCGCTGGTCGGGGTGGTCGTCGGGCTGGGGGTGCTGGGGCTGCTCGCGGCGGCGTTCACCCTCTCCACCGTCTCGCCGACGCTGGCCACGATGATCGGCCTCGGGGTGGGGATCGACTACGCCCTGTTCCTGCTCACCCGGCACCGCCAGCAGATCATGGACGGGATGGATCCGGCCGAGAGCGCGGGGCGGGCGGTGGCCACCAGCGGGCGGGCGGTGCTGGTCTCCGGCTGCACCGTCATCGTCGCCCTGGCGGGCCTGTGGTTCTCCGGCATCGGCTTCATCGGCAAGCTGGGCGTGGCGGCCATGGTCACGGTGATCTCCGCGGTCCTTGGCGCGCTCACCCTCGTGCCCGCCCTGCTCGGCCTGGTGGGGCGGCGCATCGACGCGCTGCGCGTCCGTACGCCGATCGCCGAACCCAGCACCGAAGCCGGTACCGAAGCCGGTACCGAGGGCGCCCACGGCTGGCGCGGCTACGCGCGGCGCGTGGAGCGGCGTCCCTGGTGGTTCCTGGCCGGCGGCATCCTAGTCATCGCCGTCCTGGCCATCCCCGTGTTCTCCATGCGGCTCGGGCACATCGGCGACGGCGCGGACCCCACGAGCTTCACCGACCGGCGTGCCTACGACCTGATGTCGCAGGCGTTCGGGCCCGGCTCGAACGGGCCGCTGACCATCGTCGTCGACCAGAGCCGGGTGCCGGACGCCGACCGGTCGGCGCTCACCCAGACGGTGACCAAGGCCCTCACCGGTCTGCCCGGCACGGCCTCGGTCTCCCCGCTCAAGCCGACCTCGGACGGGCAGGTCCTTGCCGCCACCGTGATCCCGAAGGCCGCGCCGCAGGCGGCGTCGACCACCGACCTCGTGAACCACCTGACCGGGGACGTCCTGCCCGAGGCCGTCTCCGGCACCGCCGCGCACGGCTATGTGACCGGCACGACCGCCACCCAGGTCGACTTCGTCGACGTCCTCGCCAGCCGCCTCCCCCTGATCATCGGCGCGGTCGTGGCCCTGGCCTTCCTCATCATCCTGATCGTGTTCCGCGGACTGCTGGTCGCCGTGAAGGCGGCGCTGCTCAACCTGGTGTCCATCGCCGCCTCGTACGGGGTCGTGGTCGCCGTCTTCCAGTGGGGCTGGGGCGGCCCGGCGCTCGGCGTCTCGGGCACCGTCCCCATCGAGAGCTATGTGCCGATGATGATGTTCGCCATCGTGTTCGGCCTGAGCATGGACTACGAGATCTTCCTGCTCTCCCGCGTCCACGAGCAGTGGCTGCGCACCGGCCACCCCGGGGACAGCGTGGCGCACGCCCTGGAGATCACCGCCCGGGTCATCACCTGCGCGGCACTGATCATGGCCAGCGTCTTCGCGGCCTTCCTGCTCAGCGAGAACATCGTGGTCAAGATGCTCGCCCTGGGCCTGGCGGTGAGCGTCCTCGTCGACGCCACTGTCGTCAGACTGCTCCTCGTCCCCGCCGTCATGACCCTCCTCGGCAAACGTGCCTGGTGGACCCCGGGGTGGCTCGACCGCGTGCTTCCCCACCTGGATGTGGAGGGGAGCGACGTCGAGTGAGGGCGCGCCCTGCTGCTGGTGAAGGGTCCCGTACCCCTCCCGGGGCACCCCCGAGCGCGTCCCCCACTCGCCTCCCCCTCCCCCGCGCCCCGCCCGCCAGCTTCCGGCCATGGACACGCTGATCTTCGGGGGCTGCTGGTCGTCGTCCCTGCCCGCTCTGCACGGTGCAGCGGATGTTCATGCTGCCGGCCGCGCTCGGGGCCGCGTACGTCGTGCGGCAGGGGATGACCGGGCGGGTGCCCGGGAGCGACCACATGACCGGGTGGGGGCTCGCGCTCGTCGCTGGTTCCTTCCTGACGACCCGCCGCGCTGTCAGTTCTTCTACGACATCCATCTGCTGCCCTGAGTCCTCTCGGGCGGCACATCACGGCGTCGGGCCCGGGCCATCTGCTTTCTGGCCCGGGCCCCGTGCGCGGTCGGCCGGTTACTGCATCGGCCTCGACGCCTCTATCTCTATCCCCTTCACCATCATCCGGTCGTCGTACGCGACCCGTACGAACTGGCCGTGGCGGAACGCGCTCAGGACCCGCTCGATCACGAACTGGCTCGGGTGCGGCAGACGCACCTGACGCCCGTTGACCACCAGCGTCATGGCCGCCTCGATCCCCGGGAACGCGGCGATCGGAGCCTGCACCGCCGTGGCGTACGCCACGAAGTACTGCGCCTGGGACTGGGGCTGGGGCTGGGGCTGCGCCAGAGGCTGGGGCTGGGGCTGCGCCAGAGGCTGGGGGTGCGCCTGGCCGCCCTGGTGCTGGCCGAACTGCTGGAGCAGCGACTGGAACGGCTGCTGCTGGCCCAGCTGGTGCAGCTGCTGGAGGTGCTGCGGGACGCCCTGGCCCTGACCCTGGCCCATTCCCTGGCCCTGGTTCTGGCCGAAGCCCTGACCCTGACCCTGGCTCATCCCCAGGCCCTGCCCCATGCCCTGCTCGAACTGCTGCGGTACGAAGGACGTCATCTCTGTTCCCCTTTCGTCGTGTTGGGGTTCACCTCTCGCCCGTCACCGTCACGCCCACGACCTCGTCGTCATCGGTGTACCGGACACGTACGGCGTGGCGGCCGCCCGCGAACGCGGTGTGGACCGCGAGGCGGACGTGCGGCTCGGGGTCGCCGAGGGTGCGCCACGCCCCGTTCACGTACAGGCGCAGGCGCGTGGTGCTGTCGTGCGGGTCGGGCAGCAGGTCGTCCCGGAAGCGTTCCGCCAGGCCCTCCGTGATCCGGCGCGGTACGAGGTGGGCCACCGCGGCGCGCAGGTCCGGGCGGGTGCCGATGCGCTGCGAGGACGGGCGGCCGGGCGCCTCCCGCTGGGGCGAGCCGGTGCGGCGCAGGAGCTCACGCAGGGGCTCGGGCGCCAGCGGGGCCAGGCCCGCCGTGCGCAGCATGCCCTGGAGCGAGGCGAGCACGCCCGCGACCTGCGCGGACGCCGGTGATGTGCCGGAGAAGGCGTCCGTGTACCAGGTGTCCTCCGACTGGCCGCCCTGCAGTTCGCCCGGCCGGTTCCAGAAGCCGCCCGCCGTGGTGACCTCGTGGCCCCAGCCCTGGGCGTCCACCCGCGTACCGAAGTTGGAGAAGCCGAGGCGGGAGCGGTCGGGGCCGTGGTCGCGGCCGTGCGTGCCCGGGGGCGGGGCGCCCGCGCCGACCACGATCGCGCCGGAGGAGGGGGCCGCCGGGTCGAACGGGTTGCGCCACCAGGCCGGGAAGCCGTCCGGGCGTGCCTCGTACAGCGCGTCGTCCAGGCTCTCCGCGCCGTTGCCGGCCGCCTCGACGACCACCACGCCGCGCGCCGTCGCGTACCGTACGGCCGCGAAGTCGTCGGGCCACCACTCCAGCGGGATGTGGCCGCGCTGGTCGTCGTCGGCCGCGTATCCGAAGCGCGGGCCGGGGCGGTGCAGCGGGACCAGCAGGATGTCGCCGGGGGTGAGGCGGTCGGCGGCGCAGGTGATGGCCCGGGCCGTGCCGATGCCGTGGATCGACGCGAGCGCGAGGACGGCCTCCGGGGCGATGCCCAGCGTGCCGCTGCCGGTGCGGCTGCCGCCGAGCACCCCGAGCACACCGGTGCCGTGGTTGCGCCAGGCCAGGTCCTCGACGGGGGTGCCCGCGACGATCCCGGCGAGCCTGGGCCCGAGGTCGCGGTGGCCGAGCTGCCACGCGGCCTCGACGTCGACGATGCTCACGCCCTCGCCGGAGCCGCCCGCCTGGAGCCATGCCCAGGCCGCGTCCACGCCCTGGGGGGCGGGCCCCAAGTAGCCCTGGCGGCCGCTGAAGTCGGGGGTGGCGGCCCCTTCCTTCTCCCGCCGCCCTTCATCCGTACGCCCGTCCCCGTCGTCCCCGTCGTCCTTCGCACCGAACGGGCCCGTCGCCGGGAACGCGCTCGGCTTCACGTACGCCGTCTCGATCCCGGGGAGCCCCGCGAGCCGGGAGGCGAGCTCCTCCAGGCGGTCCTCGCCGCCGCGCACCCGGTGGAAGAGCGTGAGGTCGGGTACGTCGACGCCGTGCCGGGGGAGCAGCGCCAGCGCCTCCCGCACCCGGGCCTCACTGCCGAACAGCGGCTCCAGAGCCAGCTGTTGGTCCATCAGGAACATGTCCAGGGCCGACGATTCCAGGGGCGCGCCGGACGCCGAACCGTTCTCGGCGAGCTCGGGGCGGGCCACCACGATCAGCTCCCGCTCGACCGGGTGATACGCGAAGCCCGCGCCCTCGGGCCCGGGGTCCTGGGCCCCGGCCGAACCGGCCGAACCAGCCGAACCAGCCGAACCGAGCGAGTCGCCCATGGTTCCCACTCCCCATCCGTCCGTCGGTATCCATCCGTCGGCACCCGTCCGCCGGGGAGAACCCTGCTGCGGGGACCCCGACCTGTACAGGACGCAATCTCGACAAAGGCCGACGCGGCCGAATCGATGGGGACGGATATGAGACATCCCGGCCGACCGGCCCGGCCGGGGTCGGTGAGCAACCCGAACATCCAGGTCAGACCCCTTGTTGATACATCTCTGCATCGGATACGTTCACGTATCCGAGAGACCGGAGCCCAGTCCATGACCACAGCCACCGCCCCGGCGCAGCCGCCCACGCCCAAGCGCGTCACCACGCGTCGCGCCCGCACCCGGCGGCGGCTGCTCGACTCGGCGCTCGAAGTGTTCGCCGACGAAGGGTTCGGCCGGTCCACCGTCGAGCAGATCTGTGAGCGGGCCGGATACACCCGCGGCGCCTTCTACTCGAACTTCACCTCGCTCGACGAGCTGTTCCTCGCCATGTGGGAGGAGCGCTCGACCCGGCTGCTCGCGGATGTGCGCGCCGCCCTCGACGAGGCGTCGGCGGCCGCGCCCGAGGACGCCGTACGGGCCGCGCTGCGGGCCATCCCGGTGGACGACGCCTGGTACCGGGTCACCGCCGAGTTCACCGCGCACGCCCTGCGCAACCCCGCCCTGCGGCGGGTGATGGCCGCCCGGGAGCAGGCGATCCAGGACGCCGTGCTGCCCGCGGTCGTGGCGGCGCTCGGGCGCACCGGGCGCCGGGTGACCGACGAGGACGCGCTCGGGCAGGCGCTCGTCGCCGTCCACGACGGCACCGCCGTCCAGGTCCTGCTCGACCCCGGCAGCGAGGCCGCCCGGGCCCGCCGCGAAGCGCTCTTCCTGCACGTGCTCCAGGCCTACAGCACCGCAACCTCCTAACCCCTACCTCCCAGGAGACCGCCGTGAGTGACGACGCCGATGTCATCGTCGTGGGAGCCGGCCTCGCCGGGCTCGTCGCCACGTACGAACTCGTCCGCGCGGGCCGCAAGGTGCTCGTCATCGACCAGGAGAACGAGGCCAACCTCGGCGGCCAGGCCTTCTGGTCGCTCGGCGGGCTGTTCTTCGTCGACAGCCCCGAGCAGCGCCGGATGGGCGTCAAGGACTCGTACGACCTGGCGCTCGCCGACTGGATGGGCTCGGCCGGCTTCGACCGCGAGCGCGAGGACCACTGGCCGCGCCAGTGGGCGAAGGCGTACGTCAACTTCGCCGCCGGGGAGAAGCGGAGCTATCTGTACGGGCTCGGGCTGCGTGTGACGCCGACCGTCGGGTGGGCCGAGCGCGGCGCGGGCACGGCGGGCGGGCACGGCAACTCGGTACCCCGCTTCCATCTGACGTGGGGGACCGGGCCCGAGGTCGTCCGGGTCTTCCGCGAGCCGGTCCTGGAGGCCGCCGCGCGCGGGCTCGTGACGTTCGAGTACCGCCATCGCGTGGACGAGTTGATCGTCGAGGGCGGGGCGGCGGTCGGGGTGCGCGGGAGCGTCCTGGTGCCGTCGGCCGAGCCGCGCGGCGTCGCCTCCTCGCGGGAGGCGGACGGCGAGTTCGAGCTGCGCGCGCAGGCCGTCGTCGTCACCTCGGGCGGCATCGGCGGCGACCACGACCTGGTCCGCAAGAACTGGCCGGTCGAACGGATGGGGCCGGCGCCGCGCTCGATGGTGACCGGTGTGCCCGCGTACGTCGACGGGCGGATGCTCGGCATCACCGAGGGCGCGGGCGGCTCGATCGTCAACCGCGACCGCATGTGGCACTACACCGAGGGCCTGAAGAACTGGGACCCCATCTGGCCCGGCCACGGCATCCGGATCATCCCCGGGCCCTCCTCGCTCTGGCTGGACGCGACCGGGCGGCGGCTGCCCGCGCCGCTCTTCCCCGGCCACGACACCCTCGGCACGCTCAAGCACATCGTGGGGACCGGTCACGACCACACGTGGTTCGTGCTGACGCGGTCCATCGTGGAGAAGGAGTTCGCGCTCTCCGGGTCGGAGCAGAACCCCGACATCACCGGCAAGGACCTGAAGCTGGTGCTCTCGCGGGTGCGCAAGGGCGCGCCCGGCCCCGTGCAGGCGTTTCTCGACCGCGGCGAGGACTTCGTCGTCCGCCGCACCCTGCGCGACCTCGTCGACGGCATGAACGCGATCTCCCCCGGCCCCAAGCTCGAACTCGGCCAGGTGGAACGGGAGATCCTGGCGCGCGACCGCGAGATCGACAACGGTTACGGCAAGGACTTCCAGGTCATGTCGATGCGCAACGCGCGCGCGTACTGGCCGGACCGCATCACCCGGGTCGCCAAGCCGCACCGGCTGCTCGACCCGGCGCACGGGCCGCTCATCGCCGTACGGCTGCACGTGCTGACGCGCAAGACGCTCGGCGGCCTGGAGACGACCCTGGAGTCGCAGGTCGTACGGCCGGACGGGACCCCGTTCGACGGGCTGTACGCGGCCGGTGAGGTCGCCGGGTTCGGCGGCGGCGGGGTACACGGCTACAACGCGCTGGAGGGGACGTTCCTCGGCGGCTGCATCTTCTCGGGCCGGGCGGCCGGGCGGGCGCTGGCGCGGCGGCTGGCGTGAGGGCAGCGGGACCAAACCCTGTCTGGGAGTTACTCGTTGACCAGCACCGGCACGGACAGGACCGCGCTCGCCGCCTTCCCCGTCAGCGGGGCCTTCGGTACGGCGGTGAAGTCGATACCGGCGCCCTCCGCACGGGGCGCGGCGTGCCCGGCGGTGCCGTGGGCGGCCTCGCCCGCCTCGCCCTCCTCCGCGTACTGGAAGGATCCGGTGCCGACGAGGCGGCCACGCTCGTCGTAGAACGCGGCGCGCAGCTCCAGCGCGAGCACGTCGCTCACGTCGGAGGTGATGGCGAAGTGGCCCGTGACGGACGGCTTCTCGGAGGATTTCCCGGAGGGCTTCTCCGAGGACTTCTCTGAGGACTTCTCTGAGGACTTCTCTGAGAGCGTGAGCTTCGTGATCCGCACCCGGTCCGTGAACGGGCCCGGCTCCAGCCGTACTTCACCCGTCGCCGGGATCTTGGCGAGGGTCGCGGCGGGCGCCGGTGCACCGCTCGGCGCGGGGAAGGTGACGGCCGGGGCCGCTGCCTGCTCGGCCTGCACGGGGCGCTGCCCGGCGTCGGCCTTGTCGCCGTCGGAGCCTCCGCAGGCCGTGGTGAGGGCCAGGGCGGTCAGGGCGAGGGCGGCCAGCCGGATCGAGCGGTTCACTGCGTACTCCTGTGTCGGCGGGTGCGGGGCCGGGAGAAGGATGGTCCCCCGGCCCCTGGTATGGCTGGCCACGGCGGGTCAACCGCCGGGCGGGAGCGGGCCGTTGGGGCGACGTTTCACGTGAAACAGTGCGCGTTTCACGTGAAACGTCGCGCCGCCAACGGCCCTGTCGTGTCAGCCGCGCGGCGCCCGGCCGAACAGCGAGCGGTACATCTTGCCGTACAGCTCGGTGTTGATCTGGCTCGCCGCGAACTTCTCGGCGCCCGGCCCGTACGCGAAGATCGGCACGTCGGCGCCGGTGTGGTTGCCGGAGAGGTAGGTCAGCCAGAGGCTCGCGTCGGGGCTGCCGTCCTTGACGCCCGCCGCGTCGTCCGGCGTACGGAAGGTCGCCGGGGCGAAGTTCTTGGCGTCGCCGGAGCCGGCGCCATTGAGGATGCCGGACGAGCGGACCGGGTCCTTGGCACCCGACTTGTCGCGCGACGGCGTCGAGTTGTTCGCCGGGTTGCCCGCGTCCGTGTTGGCCGGGGGCGCGACGGACTCGGCGTTGGTGTACGTGCCCTTCTCGATGATGTTGAAGCCCGCGCACTCGTGGTCGGCGGTGACGACGACCAGCGTGTGCCCGTCCTTCTTGGCGAAGTCGTACGCGGCCTTGACCGCGTCGTCGAACGCCTTGACCTCGGCGAGCGTCTGGGCGGCGTCGTTGGCGTGCGAGCGCTTGTCGATCTGGGCGCCCTCGATCTGGAGGAAGAAGCCCTTCTTGGACCGGCCGTTGAGCAGGTCGATCGACTTCTTCGCCATGTCGGAGAGGGTCGGCTCCTGCTTCTGCGGGGCGTCCGCCGGGAGCCCGGCCTTGGCCTGCTCCACGGTCAGGTTGCCGCGGTTGAAGAGGCCGACGACCTTCTTGCCCTTGAAGCCGTCGAGGTCGGCCTTGGTGGCGACCTTCTGGCTGGCGGCGGTCTGGGCGGGCAGGTTCGCGTCGCCGAAGCTGCCGAGCACCTGGTAGCCCTGGGCCTGGAGGGCCTTCTGGTCGTCCGGCTCGAAGCGGGCGAGGCCGCCGCCGAGGACCACGTCGGCGGTGCCGTTGCGGGCGATCTGCTCGGCGACCGGGGTGATCAGCGTCTTGTCCTCGGGGGCCTTCTCGTACGAGCCGTCCGCGTTCTTCGGCAGGCAGGCCGCGTCCGAGTACACCGGGCCCTGGCAGCCGCGCAGCAGCACATGGCTGAACTGCGCGCCCGGGGTCGCGTCGGTGATCTCGGCGGTCGAGACGTTGCCGGTGGCGAAGCCGGCCTTCTTGGCCTGCTCCATCAGCGTCACGCGGCGCTTCTCGTACGCGTCCACGCCGAGCGCGGCGTTGTAGGTCTTCACGCCGGACGACCAGGCGGTGGCGGAGCTGGCCGAGTCGGTGACGAGCGCGGGCTGGTCGGTGCCCTTCTCGACGGCGTACGTGGCGACCGCGCCGGTGTAGGGCAGGCGCTCCATGTTCAGCTTGCCCTGGGCGCCGTAGTAGCGCTCGCGGCCGGCGGTGACATGGGTGCGGCCCATGCCGTCGCCGAGGAGGTAGATGACGTTGTGTATCTCCTGGCCGTGGCCCGGGAACGGGCGGGCATCGTGCTGCGGGGCGGAGTTGGCCGTGACGGCGCTGCCCGCCGCGACGGCGGAGGCCAGCGCCACCACCGTCAGCGCCTTGCGGCGCTTGTGTCCCATGGATCTCATGGCCGCGAAGCTATGAGCCGAATATGAACGAGTTGTGAGGTGCGGGCGTACGGCGAACGAACGGCTTCGCCTTTCCATGGTGTTGCTTCGTGGTGGTGCTCCGAAGTAGGGCGTGGTGCTCCGTGGTGTTGCTTCACCCGTACGAGAGGCCGGAGCAGATGCCGTCGTCCGCCGAGCGGGCCTTGTCCACGACCTCGGAGGGGACGGCGGGGGCGGCGGCCGTGGGGTCGGCCGCGTACTTCGAGCCGAGGATGACGCTGAGCCCCGCGCCCTTGGCCGGGCGCAGCAGCGCGCCGGGAAAGCGCTGGGCGAGCGCGTCGGCGTGGGTGCGGCCGCCCGGCCCGTACTCGATGACGGTGTGGACGAAGTCCTGGGTGGCGGCGGTCGCCGTGCCGGTGACCGTGTAGCCGCCCGTCTTCAACCGGCACGGCCAGCGCCAGGCGCAGTCGGCTGCGTCTGCGCCGCCGGGCCGGGGGCGCGCCGATGGCGCCCTTCCGGCTCCCGCCGCGCGCGTGTCCCGCCTTGTGGCTGCCTGCCATCCGTACGCCCCATCCGTGTCCGTTTGGTTGTACAGTTGCGCAATGTAGCAAGTCTTTCTGAGAGCAGCCGAGAGGGAAGGACGACGGGATGTTCCTGCGCAATGGCCTGGAGCCCTGGCATCTGCTGATCGTTGCCGTGGTACTGATCCTGCTCTTCGGCTCCAAGAAGCTGCCCGACACGGCCCGGGCGCTGGGCAGGTCGCTGCGGATCCTCAAGAGCGAGACGCGGGCGATGAAGGACGAGTCGGGGGGCGGGCCGGAGGCGCCGGGGGCCGCGGCGCCGAGCGTGGCCGCCCAGACCCCCGCCCAGACCCCCGCCCAGACGCCCACCCAAGCCTCCGCCCAGACGCCCCACGCCGCCGCCCAGACCCCCGCACCGCACCCCTCCGACGCGCCGCGCCCATAACCGCCACGACACCCGCTCGGCATGTACATGCGCCAAGTTGTCCACAGGCTGAGGACGACGTGGGCGGCTTGTCGGCGGGGCGGCGCATGATGGGGTCCATGAACGAGATGCCGGAGTGGGAGAAGCGGTTCAGGGCGCCCAGGGTCGGGCTCCCCGACTGGGCGGAGGACGCCCCGGACCGCTCGCTGTTCGTGTCCAACGCGACGGGGACGTACGAGCTGTACGCATGGGACCGGGCGACCGGCGCCCAGCGCCAGGCGACGGACCGGCCGAACGGGACGACGGACGGGGTGCTGACGCCGGACGGCGAATGGATCTGGTGGTTCAGCGACAGGGACGGGGACGAGTTCGGCGTGTGGATGCGCCAGCCGTTCGGCGGCGGTGACGACGAGCCCGCCGTGCCCGGTCTGGAGCCGTCCTACCCGGCGGGCCTCGCCCTCGGCCGGGACGGCACGGCGGTGGTCGGCCGCTCCACCGACGACGACGGCACGACGGTCCACGTCATACGGCCCGGGGCCGCGCCGGCCGAGATCTACCGGCACCGCGAGTCGGCGGGCGTCGGCGACCTCTCGTACGACGGGGCGCTGATCGCCCTGGAGCACACCGAGCACGGCGACGCGATGCACTCGGCGCTGCGCGTGCTCCGGCTCGACGGCTCCACGGCCGCCGAGCTCGACGACACCAAGGGCGGCGCGGAGGAGCTCGGCCTGGAGGTGCTCGGCTTCGCGCCGCTGCCGGGCGACACCCGGCTGCTGATCGCGCACCAGCGCCGGGGCCGCTGGGAGCCCATGGTGTGGGACGTGGCGTCCGGCGAGGAGACCGAGCTCGCGCTCGAACTGCCGGGCGACGTCGTGGCGGAGTGGTACCCGGACGGCTCGGCGCTGCTCGTCGTCCACAGCTTCGAGGCCCGCAGCGAGCTGTTCCGGTACGACCTGGCGGCGGCCGAGCTGGTCGAGGTGGAGACCCCGGCCGGTTCCGTCTCGGGTGCCACGGCCCGGCCCGACGGGACCGTGGAGTACCTGTGGTCGTCGGCGGCGCGCCCCTCCGAGGTGCGCTCCACCACGGGCGCGGTCGTCCTCGATCCGCCGGGGATGAAGGCACCGGGCTCGGTCCCGGTGGAGGACGCGTGGGTGGAGGGGCCCGGGGGCCGTATCCACGCACTGGTGCAGAAGCCGGCCGGATCCGGCCCGTTCCCGACCGTCTTCGAGCTGCACGGCGGCCCGACCTGGCACGACAGCGACGCGTTCGCGGCGGGCCCGGCGGCCTGGCTGGACCACGGGTACGCGGTGGTGCGCGTCAACTACCGAGGCTCCACGGGATACGGCAGGGAGTGGACGGACGCGCTCAAGCACCGGGTCGGGCTCATCGAGCTGGAGGACGTGGCGGCGGTCCGGGAGTGGGCGGTGTCGTCCGGCCTCGCCGACCCTTCCAAGCTGGTCCTGTCGGGCGCGTCCTGGGGCGGGTATCTGACCCTGCTCGGCCTGGGCACCCAGCCGGACGCGTGGACGCTCGGCCTCGCGGTGGTGCCGGTCGCCGACTATGTGACGGCGTACCACGACGAGATGGAAGCCCTGAAGGCAATGGACCGCACGCTGCTCGGCGGCACCCCGGAGGAGGTCCCGGAGCGCTTCGAGGCATCGTCGCCGCTGACGTACGTGGACGCGGTGAAGGCCCCCGTCTACATCTCGGCGGGCGTCAACGACCCGCGCTGCCCGATCCGCCAGGTCGAGAACTATGTGGACCGCCTGGCCGCGCGGGGCGCGGTGCACGAGGTGTACCGCTACGACGCGGGACACGGCTCGCTGGTCGTGGAGGAGCGGATCAAGCAGGTGCGGCTGGAGCTGGAGTTCGCGGGGAGGCACTTGAACAAATAAGCCCCTCCGGCGATTGAGGAGCGGGGGTCCCGGGGCACCGGTCCGGGGGCAGCGCCCCCAGCAGACGGCCTCGGCGGGCGGGGTCCGGGGCGTAGCCCCGGGGAGACGGGCGGGCACCCCGCAGCCCGGCCCCCCGGAGGGATTCCGTACCGTGGTGGTGTGTACCGGTTCCTGCTGACGCCCCGCTGGTGGGGGATCAACGTCTTCGTCGTGCTGGCCATCCCCTTCTGCGTGTTCATGGGGTCCTGGCAGCTCGGCCGCTTCGAGGACCGCGTGCAGTCGCACAACGCGGCCGAGAAGGAGCCCGACGCCTCCGAGCTGAAGGCCGCACCGCTGCGCGACCTGCTGCCCGTCGACCAGAAGACCTCGGGCCGCACGGCGAGCGCGACCGGGCGGTACGGGGAGCAGTTCCTGGTGCCGGACCGGCAGGTGGACGGCAGGAGCGGCTCGTATGTGCTGACCCTGCTGCGCACCGACGGCGGCAAGGCGCTGCCCGTGGTGCGCGGCTGGCTGCCCGAGGGGCGCCCGGTACCGGCCCCGCCCACCGGCGAGGTCACCGTCGACGGCGCGCTCCAGGCCTCCGAGACGCCAGGGACGGACGGGGTGAACGCCTCGGGCGGGCTTCCGCAGGGTCAGCTCGGGATGATCAGCGCGGCGTCGCTGGTCAACCTCGTGCCGTACGAGGTGTACGACGCGTGGATCACGCTCAACAAGGCCGACTCGGGGATGGCGGCCGTGCCCGCCGCCAAGCCGCAGAACACCGGCCTGGACCTGAAGGCGTTCCAGAACCTCGGCTACACCGGCGAGTGGTTCGTCTTCGCCGGGTTCGTGGTGTTCATGTGGTTCCGGCTGCTGCGGCGCGAGGCCGAGGCGGCGGAGGACGCGGAGCTGGGCCTGGCGCCCGAGCCGACCGGTACGGGCTGAGTTCTTCTGCGGGCCCGTGGGGGCTTGTCGCGCAGTTCCCCGCGCCCCTTTGGGCACGGATCCGCAGCGCACCACGTGCGAGGGAGTGGGGCGGGGCTGGAACCGGCCTCGCCCCCTCGTGCTCCTCCCCCTCGGGATGAGGAGCCGTCAGGGTGTGGCCGGGGCCGGCGCCGGGGCCACCAGGACACCCGTGCGGTAGATCGTTCCGGCACAGGCGTTGGGGATGGTCGCCTCGGCGGTCGGCGCGCCGGGCTCGGCGACATGGGTCACCGCGACCTTGCCGTCCGTCGGGGTGCCGGGCGTCACCGGGTCGACGGCGCCCATCTGGGGCTCGGTGCCCGTCGGTGCCGTACCGGTCCCGGTGCCGGTGGTCGCCCCGCCGCCGCCTCCGCTGACCGTCGACGGCGAGGGGTCGGGCGAGGGCTGCGGCTTGGGACAGGTCTCGGACGGCACCCAGGCGAACTTGACCTCGTACGCGGCCGACGGCTTGAGCACCAGACCGGTGGCTTCGAGCGAGGGGTCGGGCAGCCGGGCCGCCGGGTCGCCGGTGGAGTGGTCCACAACGGTGATCCGGGAGGCGTCGGCGGCTCCCAGCGCCTGGAAGTCGACCTTGCCGGCCCCGCTGATCTGGCAGAGCTTCTGCGAGACATTGGCGACGCGGAACGTGCCGTAGACCTTGCCGTCGACGTCGGGCTTGCTGATCCGGGCGGACTTCACGCCGAGTTCGGTCGCGTCGCAGACCGGTGAGCCGACGACCACGGGCCCGCCGACGGGTCCGGTCTCGCCGCCCACGGTGCCGCCCACGGCGGTCCGGCCGGGCTCCTCGGGCTTCACGGTCCCGGTCGGCGCCGGGGTGCGGGTGCTCCGACCAGAGGGCCTGTCGGCCCCCCGCTCACCGCCCTCCACGCCCGGCGCGGCGCCGGTGCCGCCGTGGGCCTGCTGGCCGTGCCCGGCGATGGTGGGCCGGTCCTCGGAGGCCGCACCGGTGTTGGCGACGTGCAGGAACGCGGGGATGGCGGTGCCGATGAGCAGTGCCGCGGCGGCCGCGCCGACCACCGCCTGCTTCTTGCGGGCCTGGCGGGCGGGGACGGCCCGGCGCAGCTGGTCCAGGGCTCCCTCGGACGGCTCCATGCCGTCCACCGCGCCGTGCAGCATCCGGCGCAGCGCGTCTTCGTCCGGGGTGAGGCCAGGTGGGAAGGGGTCGTTCACAGTTCTGTTTCCAGTCCGGTCGTCCAGAGGGCGGTCGGGCCCGTATGTGCTCTCCCCGTGGCGGCGTCCGTGGCCGCGGTCGCCGTGTTCGCCGTGGTGCCCGTGTTCCCCCCGGGCCCCGGCCGCGCCGTACGTGTCGTGTGTGCCGTCGTCCCGGCGGCCGCGGTGGTCACCGCGCTCCTCGCCGTCTCCCCGCCGTTCCTCCCCGTCCCCGAATCCCGCATTCCACTTGGCGCTCATACCGGTGCCTCCATGGCTATCCGGAGTGCCGCGATGCCGCGCGAGCCGTACGCCTTCACCGAACCCAGGGATATCCCCAGCGTCTCGGCGACCTGGGACTCGGTCATGTCCGCGAAGTACCGCAGCACGAGGACCTCGCGCTGGCGGCGCTGGAGGCCGCGCATGGCCTTGATCAGCGCGTCCCGCTCCAGCTGGTCGTACGCACCCTCCTCGGCGCTCGCCATGTCGGGCATCGGCTTGGAGAGCAGCTTGAGCCCGAGGATGCGGCGGCGCAGGGCCGAGCGGGACAGGTTGACGACGGTCTGGCGCAGATAGGCGAGCGTCTTCTCGGGCTCGCGCACGCGCGAACGGGCCGAGTGGACGCGGATGAAGGCCTCCTGGACGACGTCCTCGCAGGAGGCCGTGTCGTCGAGCAGCAGGGCGGCCAGCCCGAGCAGCGAGCGGTAGTGCGCGCGGTAGGTCTCGGTGAGGTGGTCGACGGTGGTCCCAGCGGCCATGGCGTCGTCAGTGCCCTCGCGGGCCGACGTCGGCTGGGCGGGGACGCGGGTGGGGCGCGCGGTCGGCATGGGGGCGATCACCGGCATGCCGCCGGCCGGCCGGGGCCGCCGGAGCGGACGGACCACTGCGCCGCGCACCGGAAGAGCGCTGATGTCGAGAACCTCTGCCACGCCAGTTGGACACGTTTCCCCCCGTCAGGGTTGTACGCGTACGACACCGTTTTTGACAGTGCGACAAATGTCCTCATGCGTACCCGATCTTCCCCAATGCCCGAATATTTACGGCACCTTGATGGGCGACCGCATAGACGCTCCATGCCGGGCTGCCAGTTGCAGGGACACGGAAATGAATCGTGTAACAGGGCAACAGCGCAGTTCAAGTGGTACAGACCAGCGACTTGCTCACAGAGCGTTCACAGATCCTACAAACTCTGTGGCCTTCTCGGCGGCGAAATCGCGCCGGTATTCAGCCGTTGAATTCCCCGGCCGCCAGCTCGGCGATCTGAGCGGCGTTCAAAGCCGAGCCCTTGCGGAGGTTGTCTCCGCAGACGAAGAGATCGAGCGCGTACGGATCGTCGGGCGAACGCCGCACCCGTCCCACCCACGCCGGGTCGGTGCCGACCGCGTCGGCGGGCGTCGGGAACTCCCCCGCCGCCGGGTCGTCCAGGAGCACCACGCCGGGCGCGGTCGCCAGGATCTCGTGGGCCCGCGCCACCTCCACCTCGTTCTCGAAGGTGGCGTGCACGGAGACCGAGTGGGTAGTGATCACCGGGACCCGGACACAGGTCGCGGCCACCGCGAGCCGCGGCAGGCCGAGCACCTTGCGGGTCTCCTCGCGCAGCCCCAGCTCCTCGCTGGACCAGCCGCCGTCGGCCGGGTCCCCGGACCAGGGCACCACGTTGAGCGCCACCGGCGCCGCGAACGGCCCGGTGTCCTCGCCCACGGCCCGGCGCACATCGCCGGGACCGGTGCCCAGTTCCGTACCCGCGACGAGGGAGAGCTGTTCGCGCAGGGTCGCGACGCCGGCCCGCCCGGCGCCGCTGACCGCCTGGTACGTGGAGACGACGAGCCCGCTCAGGCCGTACTCGGCGTGCAGCGCGCCCACCGCCACGATCAGCGCGAGGGTGACGCAGTGCGGGGAGGCCACGATGCCGCGCGGACGCAGCCGTACGGCATGGGGGTTGACCTCGGGCACCACCAGCGGCACGTCCGGGTCCATACGGAAGGCCGACGAAGTGTCGACGACCACCGCGCCCTTGGCCGCGGCGACCGGCGCCCACTGGGCGGCGACCTGCTCGGGCACCAGGAAGACGGCGACGTCGACGCCGTCGAGCGCCTCCTCGCCCAGGGCCAGGACCTCGGTCTCCTCGCCGCGCACGACGAGCTTGCGGCCCGCCGAGCGCGGGGAGGCGATCAGCCTGATCTCGCCCCAGACGTCCGCGTGCTGGGACAGGATCTGGAGCATCACCGCGCCGACGCCCCCGGTCGCTCCGACGACCGCGAGCGCCGGCTTGCGGTTCATCGTCCGGTGCCTCCGTAGACCACGGCCTCGTCGGAGTCGGAGTCCAGCCCGAAGGCGGTGTGCACGGCGCGCACGGCCTCGTTGACGTCGTCGGCGCGGGTGACCACGGAGATGCGGATCTCGGAGGTGGAGATCAGCTCGATGTTCACGCCCGCGTCGCTGAGCGCCTCGAAGAACCCGGCGGTGACGCCCGGGTTGGTCTTCATCCCGGCGCCGACCAGCGAGATCTTGGCGATCTGGTCGTCGTAGCGCAGCGACTCGAAGCCGATGGTCGCCTTGGCCCGCTCCAGAGCGTCTATGGCCTTGCGGCCCTCGGCCTTGGGCAGGGTGAACGAGATGTCCGTCAGCCCGGTGGAAGCGGCGGAGACGTTCTGGACGACCATGTCGATGTTGATCTCGGCATTGGCGATCGTCCGGAAGATGGCCGCGGCCTCGCCCGGCTTGTCGGGGACCCCGACCACCGTGATCTTCGCCTCCGAGACGTCGTGGGCGACTCCGGAGATGATGGCGTGCTCCACCTGCTGATCCCCTCGCGGTTCGTTGCTGACCCAGGTGCCCTGAAGTCCGCTGAAGGACGACCGCACATGGATCGGAATGTTGTAACGGCGTGCGTACTCGACGCAGCGGTGCAGCAGCACCTTGGAGCCGGACGCGGCCAGCTCCAGCATGTCCTCGAAGGAGATCCAGTCGATCTTCCTGGCCTTCTTGACGACACGCGGGTCCGCGGTGAACACACCGTCGACGTCGGTGTAGATCTCGCAGACCTCGGCGTCGAGCGCCGCCGCGAGGGCGACGGCCGTGGTGTCCGACCCGCCGCGCCCGAGCGTGGTGATGTCCTTGGAGTCCTGCGAGACCCCCTGGAAACCGGCCACGATCGCGATGTTGCCCTCGTCCAGGGCGGTACGGATCCGGCCCGGCGTGACGTCGATGATCCGCGCCTTGTTGTGGACCGAGTCCGTGATGACGCCGGCCTGGCTGCCCGTGAACGACTGGGCCTTGTGGCCCAGGTTTTTGATCGCCATGGCCAGCAGGGCCATGGAGATCCGCTCTCCGGCGGTCAGCAGCATGTCGAATTCCCGGCCGGTGGGCATCGGGGATACCTGCTCGGCGAGATCGATCAACTCGTCCGTCGTGTCGCCCATCGCGGAAACCACGACAACGACCTGATGGCCGTTCTTCTTGGCTTCCACGATCCGCTTGGCGACGCGCTTGATGCCCTCGGCATCCGCAACGGAGGAGCCTCCGTACTTCTGCACGACAAGGCCCACGTGCGCTCCTCGCTCAGTCCATTACTACGGTCGGCTCAGTCTAACGAGCGGCCCGGGTCCGCCCGGGAGGTGCCACATCGTGAGATGTCCCGCTCGCGATGTGATCTTGCCCCGGGTGGGGGGATCGGATCCGGTCCGCTCGTGAAGGGGCACATGCCCGGCCGGGCGGGTTGTACGCGGAGGTGTGGGGCGGCTCACAGGCGGACGCCGACGGGCAGAGGGCGGGGCGCCCGCCGGGAGGGGGCCGAACGGCCTTGTGCGCGGGCTCACTTGACCGTACGAGACCACTTGGATCCTCCGGGGCCACTTGGCCGTACGAGGGCTACTTGACCGTACGCAGGCCCAGCGGGCCCGCGATCTCCTCGGCCATGACGCGGCCCGCCTCCTCGGCGAGCGACTCCTCGGTCAGGTCCTCGTCCGTGTCGAGGCCGTCCAGCTCCTGCAGGGGCTGGTTGAGGCGGACGTGGGCGACCAGGGCCTGGAGGGCGCGCAGGGTCGCCGAGGCGGTCGAGCCCCAGTTGGAGAAGTAGGAGAACTGCCACCACCACAGCGCCTCGGTGGTGCGGCCCGCGCGGTAGTGGGCCAGGCCGTGGCGCAGGTCGGTGACGACGTCGGCCAGGTCGTCGGAGATCCGGCACGGCACGGGCGCCTTGCGCGGCTCGTACGGGTCGAAGACCTCGGAGTACACGTCGATGGGTTCGAGCAGGGCCGCGAACCGCTCGCGCAGATCGTCGACGTCCGGCTCGGGGCCGAGGTCCGGCTCGTACCGCTCGTCCGGGACGATGTCCTCGTGCGCGCCGAGGCGGCCCCCGGCGAGCAGCAGCTGGGAGACCTCCAGGAGCAGGAACGGCACCGCGCTGTCCGGCTCGTCGCCCCTGGCCACTTCCGTGACCGCGACGATGAACGACTCGATCTGGTCCGCGATCTGGACCGCGAAGTCGTCCGGATCCTGGTTGGCCGCGTGCAGCGTTGCGTCAGACATCGAGAAGTCGCCTTCCTTCAAAGGCCCGCCCCAGCGTGACCTCGTCCGCGTACTCCAGATCTCCCCCGACGGGGAGTCCGCTGGCCAGCCGGGTGACCCGCAGGCCCATCGGCTTGATCATGCGGGCGAGGTAGGTCGCCGTGGCCTCGCCCTCCAGGTTCGGGTCGGTGGCCAGGATCAGCTCGGTGACCGTGCCGTCGGCGAGCCGGGCGAGCAGCTCGCGGATGCGCAGATCGTCCGGGCCGACTCCCTCGATGGGGCTGATGGCGCCGCCGAGCACGTGGTAGCGGCCGCGGAACTCACGGGTCCGCTCGACCGCCACGACGTCCTTGGGCTCCTCCACGACACAGATGACGGCCGGGTCGCGGCGCGGGTCGCGGCAGATGTTGCAGCGCTCCTCCTGCGCCACGTTGCCGCAGACCGCGCAGAACCGGACCTTGTCCTTCACTTCGAGCAGGGCGTGCGCGAGCCGGCGCACGTCGGTGGGCTCGGCCTGGAGGATGTGGAAGGCGATCCGCTGCGCGCTCTTGGGACCGACGCCGGGCAGCCTGCCCAACTCGTCGATGAGGTCCTGGACCACGCCTTCGTACAACGGACTGCCTCTCGTGGGTCGTCTGGGTGCTTACGGTAGTTGGTGGGCGGGCGCCGCAGAAGGGCGGACCCGCGTTGTTCACCACTGTTCAGGAGCGCGTCTTCAGGAGCGGTCCCGCCCCTCGGCTCAGAAGGGCAGGCCCGGCATGCCGCCGAGGCCCTGCGCCAGCGGGCCGAGCTTCTGCTGCTGGAGCAGCTGCGCGTTCTCGTTCGCGGCCTGTACGGCGGCGACGACGAGGTCCGCGAGCGTCTCGGTGTCGTCGGGGTCGACCGCCTTCGGGTCGATGACGAGGCCGCGCAGCTCACCGGAGCCGGTCACGGTCGCCTTCACGAGCCCGCCGCCGGCCTGGCCGTCGACCTCGGTCGCGGCGAGCTCCTCCTGCGCGCGGGCGAGGTCCTGCTGCATCTGCTGCGCCTGCTGGAGCAGCTGCTGCATGTCGGGCTGGCCACCACCAGGGATCACGGTGCACTCCGTCTTCAGCGTCGTCGTCTGCCGGAAGGCTCCGGCACTCCGAGCCTACGTGGTCTACCCGCGCCCTGCTCCGCAACTCTTTCGAGTGAGCCGACGGAGGTTTGCCTACCTGATCAAGGCCCACTTACGGGGGGAAATACCGCGATATCGGCCCTCGCTCCCACCATTCGGCGGTAGGAAGGGCAGTCACGTCTCGGGGGAGGTCGGAGGTCGTCGCTCATGGTGATGTGTCGTAACTGTACGTTACGTCACCGAGTCGGACGGATGCCGATGATTTCGATACGCACCGCGGAGGGAGCGCCGGGTGAGCCAGCCGGAGATGCAGCCCGAGGGGCCCCCGGGACCGCCCCGGGACGAGCGCGACCTGACCGGGCGCCCGTTCCCGCTCGGCGACTGGGGCGAGCCGGCGGAACGGCTGGACGAGCTGTACCGGTGGGTCGAGGCGGGCGCGCTGCGCACGGCCGAGTGGTACCTGGCGGACCGGCTGTGGAAACGGCGGGGCGCGCGGGTGCTGCGGGTGTGCACGGCGGCGGGCGCGATCGCCGGGGCGACGCTGCCGCTCCTCGACGTGACGGGGGCGCTGTCGGGCGCGTCGGGCTGGGGCTACTTCTCCCTGCTGCTGGGGGCGGCGTGCCTGGCCTGCGACCGGCACTTCGGACTGACGTCCGGGTGGATGCGGGACGTGGCGACCGCGCAGGCGGTGCAGCGGCGGTTGCAGGGGCTGCAGTTCGACTGGGCGTCGGAGAGTGTGCGGGAGGTTCTGGGGCCGACGGAGGGGACGGCGAGTGAGGCGGCGGAACGCTGCCTCACCGTCCTCCGTCGGTTCTCGGAGGACGTCACGGAGCTGGTGCGCTCCGAGACGGCGGACTGGATGGTGGAGTTCCGCTCCGGCCCGGCCCCCTTGGTGATGCAGTCCCTGGCGTCCTCGTCCCCCCGGCCGGACGCGGCCCCCGGCCCCGGCCGCTTCCCCCTCCCCCCGGGCGCCCGCCCCAACATGCCCCGCCAACGCCCCCCGGAGGCTCCGCGCTGACGGTCCTGCGGCGGCTTTCCCCCACCCCGCCCCTTCCCGAAACCCTCCGGGGGTGGGTGGGGGTGGAGGAGGGTTTCCCGGGGGCTACGCCCCCGGCCCCCGTGGCGGGGCCTGCGGCCCCCGCACCCCGCTTACGGGGGTTACGCCCCCCCAGCACCCCCACTGGGGCTGCACGCCCTGCACCCCGCCTACCGGGGCTACGCCCCCGACACCCCCACTGGGGCCGCACGCCCCCGCACCCCGCCTACGGGGGCTTCGCCCCCCCGGCACCCCCGCTGGGGCTGCGCCCCCGCACCCGCTTCGGGGCTCCGCCCCGGACCCCGTTCGTCCGCGGGCCGTCTGTGGCTGGGCACGCAGTTCCCCGCGCCCCTGCCCACCCAGGGGCGCGGGGAGCTGCGCGACCAGCCCCCACCGGGCCCGCAGACGAACGCCGGAGTCCCGCGGGCGGAGCGCCGACCCACCCCCGGAGGTCACGCGGCGGACCCGCACAGCGGGAACGGGCGGGGTGGGGGCAAAGACCCCTCAGCGGCGCGGCAGCAGCGTCCTCGCCAAGCGGCGGGCCAGGGGCGACCGGGGCTTCGGGGGCGCCGCCGGGGCCGTCACCCGGGGCGGGGTCGAGGCAGCCGGCGCAGCACCCTCGTGCCGGGACCTCGGCGCCTCCGGCGCCACCGCCTTCTTGCCCGCGATCCGGATCAGCGGCGCCCCCGCCACCTCCTCCACCCCGTGCCACATGTCGGGGCGGGTCGAGAGCCAGGAGAGGAGCTCCGTGCGCGCCGGCTCGGGGTCCGACCACGTCCCGTAGAACTTCGTTCCCGTGATGCAGATCGGCCGCAGCCCGGTCGTCGCCACCGCGCCCCACACCGCCGCCGCCACCCCCGGACAGTGCTCCGCCCGGAAGTCGTCGAACGCCACGATCGCGTCGGGGGCCACCAGCGCCCGCGCCGCCTCGATGTCCCCGTACACGTGCTCGTACAGGTGCGACGCGTCCACGTGGACGAAGCGGCAGGTGGACGGGGAGACGCGGGACGTGATCACCGATGTGGGGGCCTGGACCACCACCGGGAGGTCGTCGTGGAAGGAGAGGTAGTTCGCCTCGAAGGCCCGCCGCGTGAGCGTCGCGTACGAGCGGTCCATCTCCTCGCTGTTGGGGTCGTCCGGCGCGGGCGAGTCGAACAGGTCGCAGACCGTGAACCTCTCGCCCTCCCGCAGGTACGACCCGAGGAAGATCGCGCTCTTGCCCAGGTACGCACCGAGTTCCAGCAGGTCACCACGGAGTTCCTGGCGCTCCTGGCGCGCCAGGAACCAGTCGAAGAGCAGTTGGTCGGCGGGCCAGAACCACCCCTTGACGTCGGAGAAGCGGGCCGGGGCGGCGGCGCTCTGGGCGCTCGTCGTTTGTGGCATGGAGGACATGAACCGGTCCTACTCCCGCCAAATGGCGCGGAGTTTACGGTCAGGGGTGGGGCCGGTGGTGCTCCGGCGACATCCCCCGCACGAGCCGGACCGGAGACGGACCGGAGAGGGACCCGAGACTGCGCGGCGCCGCGTCCCTCAGCTGAAGATGATCATAGAGCCCTGCGCCAGCGACCGCGTCGCCGCCGCGTGCAGCCCCAGCCACACGTGCCGCTCCCGCGCGAAGGGGCTCTCGTCGTACGGGATCGGGCCCGCCGGCTCCTCCAGCGAGGTCGGGCGGTCCGGCGGGGCGGGGGCCATCGGCGGGTTGACGGGGTCTATTCCGATCGCCGGGGCCACGAACTCCAGCTCCCGCAGCAGCCCGTGCGTGGAGCCCAGCGGACCGCCTCCGGCCAGCAGTTCCTCGTTGGCGAGCGGGGTGCGGAAGTCGACGGGCACGTACGCGCCCGCGTGGTCGTAGTGCCAGACCAGATGGGACTGCTGGGCCGTCGTCTCGAACATCTCCAGGAGCTGTTCGTAGTCGCCGCCGAGCTCGTCGACCGGGGTCACGGCGAGGCGGCAGAGCTGGAGGAGGTAGGCGCGGCGCAGGAAGTGCAGCGCGTCGTAGTCGAAGCCCGCGACCGGGGCGACGTCGCCCGACAGGCCGGGCATGTACGCGAAGACGGGCACGGGCGGCAGCCCTGCCTCACCGAGCGCCTTGTCGTACGAGGCGATCTCCTCGGCGAACGGGTTGTCGGGGCTGTGGCACAGCACGTCGACGAGGGGGACCAGCCACAAGTCACAGGCCACGGGGCTCCTTACGAGGTCGCTATGGTCGGGACAGCGTAGTCCGCCGAGCACGCTCCGCGAAGCTCGCCCGTCAACTCCCGTGCGGGGCAGGCGTCAACGCGGCGCGAAGCCATCGGCTCAGGCGCCACACGCGTATCAGAAGACGCATCACGACCGACCGGGAAGGGGCTCAGCGGCCTACGTCCCAGATCCATACCCCGTCCACCTGGCGGCCCTCCCTGCCGAGCAGCCGCGCCACCGTCGTGTACAGCGCCCGGTCGTTGTCCTGCGGGGGCAGGACGACGAGCCCGGCCTTCCAGTACGCCAGGTCCGCCCTCGCCTGGGCGCGCCAGGCGTCGCCGATGTCGGGGATCTCGCCGCCGTAGCGCACATCGCGCAGCAGGTTGGAGGTCCAGCGCGGGGAGGCGCCGTAGATGCCGATGCGGTCCGGGCCCCAGGGGCCGTTGAAGTAGCCGCCGGGGAGCGGGAAGCCGAGGTCGGCGCGGACCTGCCAGTGCAGGGCGTCGGCGGCCGCCGGGTCGGGCAGCGGCACCGTCACCACGGACTCGCCGGGCTTCACGTACGTACGCCACAGCCCGTCCGCGAAGAACGACGGCACCGGCGCCCGCTCGGTCACCGTGAACGGGGTCGGGACGATCGGCAGCAGCGCCAGGGCCACCGCCGCGAGGCCGCTCAGCCGGTTCACCCGGCCCGCCTCGGCCAGACGCCCCACCGCCAGCGCGACCAGCGCGCCGAGTGCCGGTGCGCAGATCATGCCGACCCGGCCCTCGATGACCGACTCGAAGAGCGGGCGATGGGCGAGCGCCCGCCAGGGGCCCGGCAGTTCGACGTCCGTGTACGGGATGCTGATCTTCTGGCCGAGCGAGAGCAGCGCCGCCGCGACCGCCGTGCCCGCGAGCGCCTTGACCAGGGCGTGGCGCCACAGCCGTACGGTGATCGCGAAGACCAGCGCGATCAGCGGCCAGCCGTAGAACGCGTTCTGCTCGGTCCGGTTGAGCGCCAGCTTGTCCGCCGTCGCCTCGTCGCCGAGCAGCGCCCGCCCGGAGAACTTCAGGAAGGAGAGCGGGCTGTTGCCCGCGCTGTCGCCGTGCAGCACCGAGTGGTAGCTCTGGTCCCCGAAGAACTGCCAGGTGAGGGGATACGCCACCAGGGGCAGACAGACCAGGGCGGCCACCCCGAGGCCCTTCGCCAGCGGGCGGGCCGCCTCGCGTATGACATCCCGCCGCGCCAGCGCGTACGACAGCGCGAAGAGCAGCATGCCGACCGAGGCGAGCAGCAGGACCTCCTCGCCGAGGAAGATCTGGTACGCGGTGAACAGCCCGAGCAGCACGCCGTCGCGGCGGACGTCCGCGGCCGGTGAGCACAGCCGCAGCGCGCGGTCGACGATCACTGGGATCATGAACAGGACGCAGAAGTTCGGGTGCGCGTTGGCGTGCGAGACCATCGGCGGCGCGAACCCGGCGAGCGCGCCGCCGAGCCCGGCGGCCCACGGGTTGCCGGTCACCCACCGCGCGAAGAGCCGGGACCAGGCGTACGCCGTCGCGGTCAGGCCCAGCGTGAGGACCAGCGCCCAGGTGACGGTCGGCCCCAGCGCGAGCGTGACGGGCGCGAGCGGCACGGACAGGCCCAGCATGGGGGTGTTGCCCATGAGGTTCACCCCGTCCGGGAAGCCCTGGAGGGTGGTGAAGAGCGGGTTGCGCAGATGTCTGACGTTGTCGGCGGTGACCGAGAAGAACCACTCCCACTGGTTCTGGTCCTGACCGGAGTCGGCGAGGTAGCCGCGGCCGAGGTCGGTCCAGAGGTCCTTGTAGAGGAGGACCGAGGAGAGCAGGAAGAGGGCGAACAGGGCGAGGTTCGGGCGGCTCGCGGAACGGGCCTTGAGGCGTACGAGTTCGAGCAGCACCCGGCCGTAGTCGGCGGGGCCGACCTTGGAGCCCTCCTGGTGGGACCAGCGGACCGGGACCTCGGCCACGGGCCAGCCGTGGCGGCGGAAGAACTGGAGGATCTCCACGTCGATGCCCCAGCCGTCCAGGCGGGCGTCCGCGAAGGCCGCGCGCGCCTTGTCGCCGTCGAAGAGCTTGAAGCCGCACTGGGTGTCGTGGATGCCGGGCACCGCGACGGCGCGTATCAGCCGGTTGCCCATCCGCCCCAGCCACTCGCGGACCCGGCTCTGGTGGACCGCTATGTCGGCCTCGGGGTGGGCGCGGGAGCCGATCGCGGCGGCCGCCTGGGCGCCGTCGAGCTCCTTGGCGAGCCGGTCGAGCTCGGCGACGGGGGTGGCCAGGTCGGCGTCGGTGAGCAGCACCCGGGCGCCCCGGGAGGCGGCGACGCCGAGCCGCAGGGCGTGCCCCTTGCCGCGGTTGCGGCCGGCGGCGACGAGGCGGATGCGGGGGTCGGCGGCAGCGGCGTCCTGGGCCACGTCCGCCGTCCCGTCCTCGGACCCGTCGTCGACGACGATCAGCTCCCAGGAGAGCGGCGCGTCGTGCAGGTGGTCCCGGATCGCGTCCAGGGTCGGTCCCAGGCGCCGCTCCTCGTTGTACGCGGGGACGACGACCGAGAGATCGAGGGGGCCGCCGTCCGTCACCGCTTCAGCCGCTCCGCCCAGGTGAGCGAGTGGTCGTTGTACGCGCTGATCACGGCGTACGCGGCGTCGCCGTCACCCTGGACCACCGCGTCCACGAGGTCGCCGTGGCCGTTCCACAGCCAGTCGCAGAGGTCGGAGCGGCCGCGCAGATACGGGACGGCGAAGACCCAGCACTGCATGCGCAGCCGATGCAGGAAGTCCGAGATGTACGGGTTCCCGGCGAGAGCGCCGAGCTCGCGCCAGAACCGGAGGTCGTAGCCGATGAGTATGTTCAGATCGCCGCTGCGGGCGGCGCGGGCGCACTCTTCGGCGCGGCGGCGCACGGAGACGAGGGCGGGGCCGTGGGCGGCGCCGAGCTCGGTGATCTTCCGGAAGATCCCGTTGACGACGAGAGACCGGGCTTCCACCATGCCCTTGTAGTCCTCGACGGTGAACTCATGGACGCGGAAGCCGCGGTGCTGGTCGGAGTCGAGCAGACCCTGCGCGGTGAGGTCGACGAGGGCCTCGCGGACGGGGGTGGCGCTCACCCCGTACTGCTCGGCGATCTGCTTGACGGTGAACTCCTCGCCGGGCTGCAGGCGCCCCGCCAGTATTTCGTCACGCAGCGCGTCGGCGATCTGCTGCCGCAGCGTACTGCGCGTCACGCCTCCACTCGCGGGCACGGCGCCCCTCCCCTCGTCGGTATCCCGCACACGATAGGCCAGGGCCCGGGCGGACTCCCCCACCCCGCCCCTTCCCGAAGGCCCTGGGCGGGCGGCCGGGTGGGGGTGGAGGCTTGCTTGCCGGGGGCTGCGCCCCCAGACCCCGCTTCGGGGCTTCGCCCCGGACCCCCGTGTTTTTCTGCGGGTCCGGTGGGGGCTGAGCGCGCAGTTCCCCGCGCCCCTTCTTGCCCGGGGTTCGTCTGCGAGCCGGTGGCGGCTGAGCGCGCAGTTCCCCGCGCCCCTAAGGGGGCCAGCCCCCGGCGTGCGAGAAGCCAGGGGGCAAGGAGCGAAGCTCCTGCCCTTCAGGGGCGCGGGGAACTGCGCGACCAGCCACCGACAGCCCGCAGAAGAACACGGGCCCCGAAGCGGGGTGCAGGGGCCGCAGGCCCCGCGACGGAGTCCGGGGGCGTAGCCCCCGGGGGACCACCCCACCCACCCCCGGAGGGTTTAGGGAACGGGCGGGGTGGGGGGCTCAGACCGTGTACTCGTCCGCGACCGACAGCGCCTCGTCCAGCACCGCGAGGCCCTCCTTGGCCTCGGCCTCGGTGATGTTGCAGGGCGGGACGACATGCGTGCGGTTCATGTTGATGAAGGGCCAGAGGCCGTTCTTCTTGCAGGCGGCACCGAACGCGGCCATGGGCGCGGCGTCGGCGCCGGAGGCGTTGTACGGAACGAGCGGCTCCCGCGTCTCCCGGCTCTTCACGAGCTCAAGCGCCCAGAAGACCCCGGTCCCGCGCACCTCGCCGATGGAGGGGTGGCGGGCGGCGAGCTCGCGCAGCCCCGGCTCCAGGACGGTGGAGCCGATGTGGGCGGCCTGGCCGACGATGCCCTCGTCCTCCATGACGTTGATGGTGGCGACGGCGGCGGCGCAGGCGAGGGGGTGCCCGGAGTAGGTGAGCCCGCCGGGGAAGGGCCGCTTGTCGAAGGTGGCGGCGATCTCGGCGGAGATGGCGACGCCGCCGAGCGGGACGTAGCCGGAGTTGACGCCCTTGGCGAAGGTCATGAGGTCGGGGGTGACGCCGTACAGATCGGCGGCGAACCACGAGCCCGTACGCCCGAACCCGGACATGACCTCGTCCAGGACGAGGACGATCCCGTACCGGTCGCAGATCTCGCGTACGCCCGCGAGGTAGCCGGGGGGCGGGGTCATGATGCCGGCGGTGCCGGGGACGGTCTCCAGGATGATGGCGGCGATACCGGCGGGCCCCTCGAAGGCGATGGTGTCTTCGAGGTGGGTGAGGGCGCGGGCGCACTCCTCGGCTTCGGTGGCCGAGTAGAAGGCGGACCGGTAGAGGAACGGCGCCCAGAACCGGACGACACCGGCGGAACCGGTGTCGGAGGCCCAGCGGCGGGGGTCCCCGGTGAGGTTGATCGCGGTGGAGGTGGCCCCGTGGTACGAGCGGTACGCGCTCAGCACCTTGTGGCGGCCGGTGTGCAGGCGCGCCAGCCGGATGGCGTTCTCGACGGCCTCGGCGCCGCCGTTGGTGAAGAAGATCTTGTCCAGGTCGCCCGGGGTCCGCTCGGCGATGAGGCGTGCGGCCTCGGAGCGGGCCTCGACGGCGAAGGCGGGCGCGAACGTGGTGAGCTTCCCGGCCTGCTCCTGGATCGCCGCGACGACCTTCGGGTGCTGGTAGCCGATGTTGGTGAAGACGAGGCCGCTGGTGAAGTCGAGGTAGCGGTTTCCGTCGTAGTCCCAGAAGTACGAACCCTCCGCGCCGGCGACGGCGAGCGGGTCGATCAGGCCCTGGGCGGACCAGGAGTGGAACACGTGCGCACGGTCGGCGGCCTTCACGGCCGCGCCGGCCCGGGGGTCGGGTTCGACATGTGGGGTCATCGGGCCAGGGTAAGGAGCGGCAGGTGGGGGTGGGGATAGCCAGGTTGTATGGAGTGGCGCGCGTGGCTCGGCAAGGTGTCGGGTCCCCCACCCCCGGAGGGTTCAGGTAACGGGCGGGGAGGGGCCGGACGGGGGTAAGCCCGCCCCGCGCGCACTATCCTCACCCCGATGAGCCCGTTCGAGGGGGCTCGTTCGAGCGGGGGGAGGCGGCGGGCGCCATGGAGAAACTGGGGGCCGGGGATCCGCAGCGGATCGGCGCGTACAGGCTGCTCGCGCGGCTCGGCGCAGGCGGCATGGGCCAGGTCTATCTGGCCCGCTCCGACCGGGGCCGCACGGTCGCGGTCAAACTCGTACGGCAGGAGCTCGCCGAGCGCGAGGAGTTCCGGGGAAGGTTCCGCCAGGAGGTGCAGGCCGCCCGCCGCGTCGGCGGCCACTGGACCGCGCCCGTGCTCGACGCGGACACCGAGGCCGCCGTGCCCTGGGTCGCCACGGGATACGTGGCCGGGCCCAGCCTCCAGGCCGTCGTCTCGGGGGCCCACGGCCCGCTGCCCGAGCGTTCCGTACGCATCCTCGCGCGCGGCCTGACCCACGCGCTCCAGGACATCCACACGGCCGGGCTGATCCACCGCGATCTGAAGCCGTCCAACGTTCTCGTGACCATCGACGGGCCGCGCGTCATCGACTTCGGCATAGCCCGGGCCCTGGAGACCGTCGTCGACGGCGCCCTGACCCGTACCGGCGCACTGGTGGGCTCGCCCGGCTTCATGGCGCCCGAGCAGGTGCGCGGCGACCGGATCACGCCGGCGTGCGACGTCTTCTGCCTCGGGTCGGTGCTCGCGTACGCGTCGAGCGGGAAGCTGCCGTTCGGCGGGAGCGACAGCGGCGTGCACGCGCTGATGTTCCGGATCGCACAGGAGCCGCCGGAGCTCGACGGGGTGCCGGAGTCGCTGCGCGAGCTCGTACGGGACTGTCTGCACAAGACCCCCGCGTCCCGGCCCGCGCTCGCCGCGATCCTGGAGCGCCTGGGCCCCGAGGACGCGTCGACGGGCCCATGGCTCCCGGGCCCCCTGGTGGCCGAACTCGGCAGCCATGCCGTGCAGTTGCTGGACGTGGAGAACCCGGAGGGCGGCACCGCCCAGACCCCGGTCCCGCCACAGAGGCCCGCGCTCCCGGCCCCACCGCCGATGCCCGCGCTCCCGCCGGGCCCTCCGGCGGCCGGTAGCGCCGACGTCCACCCGACCCCGACCATGATCTCCCCGAACGGGGCGGGCCCGGCGGACCCGGCGACGACCGACCTGGCGCGCCCCGGCTCAGCCGCCCCGTACGCCGCACCCACGCCCCCTCCTCCCGCGCCCTGGGTCAACGGCGGACCCGCCCCCGCCCACAGCTACCCGCCCCAGCACCAGTCGCCGTACCAGCACCCGTACCAGCACCCCGGGTACGGCTACCCGCACCCGAATCCCCCCTACGGATACGGCCCGCCCCCGCCCAACGGGCAGGAGCCGCCGCGCCGCAGCGCCAAGTCGACGATCGCGCTGATCGCGGTGGCGCTGGTGGTGGCGGTCGGCGCGGGCGGCGCGGTGTACGCGTACATGAACCACCCTCTGGCGAAGAAGAAGGACACGGCGGCGACGAGTCCGTCGGCCTCCACGTCGCCGTCCTCCACGCCGGGTTCGGACAGCGGTGAAAGCCCCTCCGCCTCGCCCTCCCCGAGCGCGAGCGCCCCCGGCGACATCCCGCAGAAGTACCTCGGCACCTGGTCGGGCTCCATCGACAACGCGGGCGCGTCCAGCACCCGCCACCTCGTCCTCCAGCCCGGCAAGGTCGGCGACCAGGTCATGACCCTCACGGCGGACGGGCCGCTGGACGGCGGCGGCACCTACCACTGCGTGTTCCGCGCGCCCCTCACCGCGACCCCGTCCAGCCCCGACGCCCCGCTCAAGCTCGGCCCCTCCACGGTCGAGTCCGGCCCGACCACCTCCTGCTCCCCGGGCGCGGCCACCACCCTCACGGTCCTCCCGGACGGCCGCCTGCGCCGCCAGAACGACGACAACGGCGAGCAAGTGGTCTACGACAGGCTGTCGGAGGCGCAGTAGGCCCCCGCCTCCGATCACCCCTGGACGGGCTCGGACGACCTTGGACAACCTTGGACGGGAGAAATGGGTTCGTCAGCGCGGCGAGCGGCCAGGCTGTCCCCCTGAGCAGCGGCAACATCGCCGTATTCGAGGGGGAGAACCCATGAACGTACCTGGGCTGCGGGCCGGTTCGAGGTCCAAGCGCGCCACCGGACTCGCGCTGGCCGCGCTGTCGCTGACGGCCGTGAGCACGACGGGCGCGCACGCTGCGGGCGCCGACGCCGAGACCGGTTGCCGATCGAGCAACCTGGTTCTGATCGACCAGGAGCGCCTCTATGACAACCGCGTCCCCACCACCCGCATCGGCACCGTTCAGCACTTCTACGACCAGGGCTGCTACGCCGCGTTCGCGCGCTACGCGCCCTACCAGCAGCCGTTCAACGCCAACATCGGCGTGGCCGTCTACGACCCGGACGGCAGCTACCACATCACGTTCGTGACGAACGTCCCCGCCCAGAACTACGGCGCGGTCGTGGACTCGCCTCACGTCTGGATCGGCCACTGGAACGCCTGGACGGACAACAAGTGGTTCCACGCCCGCGCGGACATCACCAACACCGCCCGGGGCTGCCACATGACCGGCGACACCCAGAACCACGACTACTCGGACGGCCAAGTGAGCGGCAGCAACTGGAACTCTCCCGGCTGCTGACCTGCGCAGCGTGAACGACACGGCGCCGCCCCCACCCGGGGGCGGCGCCGTGCTCATTCTCCGGGCGCCGGGGCCAGCACCCGCTGCGCGACCGCGCAGAGCAGCAGGGTGTGGACGAAGCGGTCCGGCGTCGTCGGTGGGCAGCGCCACGACAGGGGCCAGGTCGTGCCCCGCAGCGCCGGTACGGGTACGTAACTGATCCTCCCCGCGGCCGCGTTGAAGCGGGTCGCGCCCGGGGGCCAGCTGCGGTGGGACGTGGTGCGGGGGGCCACCAGGAAGTACACCCCGCGCCTTCCGTTCGCCTCCGCGACGATCGGGCCGGGGTCGCCGCCCGTCATCTGCTCCAACGCGTCCGCGATCCGCCGCCCGGCGTCACCGTCCACCCGTACGGCGTCGAATTGCACTCCCGCTTTTCTGAGGTGGAACCCGGAAAACGGAATCCAGTCCGGGACGGAATCGAGGTTTACCAGACGGTTTCGTGTATCCACGAAGACAGCTTCGCCCCGGCCCGCTAGCGTTTTCCATGACCGCACCGAGGGCGTCGCGCATGCGTTGACCTGCTCGAACTCCCCTTGTATGCAGTCGAATTCGGCGGGGCTGAGTTGAGACCGGTTGAGTCCGGTTGAGTCGAAATCGGTGGTCGAAAATGGCACGAGCGGAGAACAAGGAAACGGCAGGTCCGGTGGCCCGGATGGTCGCCGAACTGGCGCGCACGTTGCGTCTGCGGAGGGGGTGGACGCAGGAGCAACTGGGCGCGGAACTGGGTTTCTCCGGCGCGGCGGTGAGCGCCATGGAAACCCTCGCCCAGCCCGCGAGCGACGAGATGCTGGTGAAACTGGAGGAGGTGCTCGGGGAGGGCATGGGGATCTTCGAGGGTGCGCGGAAGTACATGCGCCTGGAGAAGTATCCGGTGCAGTTCCAGAGCTACTCGCTGCTTGAGCAGGAGGCGGTGGTGCTGCGGCTGTACTCCACGTTCGTCATCCACGGGCTGTTCCAGACCGAGGCGTACGCGCGGGCGCTGATCGGGGGCGGGTATCCTCCCCTGCCGGAGGCGAGGGTGGAGGAGCTGGTCGAGGCGAGGATGGCGCGGAAGGTGCTGTTCGACCGGGAGCCCACCGCGCTGGTCGAGGTGATGCTGGAGGAGTCGGTCCTACGGCGGACCATCGGCAGCCCCGAGATCATGCGCGATCAGTTGCTGCACCTCGCGGAGTGCGCCCAGAGGCGCAATGTGACGCTCCAGGTGCTGCCGCTCGACTGCGGGCTAAGTGGCGAGCAGGCAGGTGCGTACGGCGAGATGACGCTGGTGGAGACGCCGGAACACGACCACCTTGTCTACCTGGAACCCCAGGAGGAAGGCTTGCTGATCTCCGACCCGACAAAGGCGAGCACGTATGCCCAGCGCTATGCGAAGATCCGAGCACAGGCCCTGGGTCCTCGCGAATCGCTGGGCCTAATCCGGCAGTTGGCGGGAGATCATCAATGAGCACCACGCTCCAGTGGTTCAAGTCCAGCTATAGCAACCCAAGCGGCGGCGAGTGCGTCGAGGTCGCCTTCGACTGGCACAAGTCCAGCTACAGCAACAGCAGCGGCGGCGACTGCGTAGAGGTAGCCACCTGCCCCCACGCCGTCCACGTCCGGGACAGCAAGATCGCAGACGGCCCCACCTTCGAGGTCGCCCCGACCGCCTGGACTCAGTTCGTCGGCTGGGCCGCCTGAGCGGCGGTCGTGGTCGGGGCGAGTTCGCGGAACGGGTCCGCCGACTCCGTACCCGACCTGCCGAACGGCGCGTCGAAGCTCCAGACCAGGAACAGCAGGAAGGCGATCAGCCCGCTGAAGATCCCTGCGAGCAGCAACTCCCTTGCCGATCGCCGGATCTGGAGCGTGAAGATCAGCCCGATGGTCACCACGGCCCCGGCGACAAGGCCGAACCAGACGACCCCCGGCAGCGTGGACCCGGCGCTGTCGATCCGTGTGTGCCGGGCGTCGTCGGCGGTGGCGATCTGGTCGAGCAGTGGCTGATAGGCCTGCGCCTGGAGGTCGTTGGCGGGCGCGCGGTGGGTGACGTCGGTGCGTACGGCCGCGAGCAGTGCGGCCCCTTCCGGCGACGGCTCCTGACCCTGGACGAGCTGGGGCCACTCCGCCGACACGGTGTGGGCGGCGTACGCGCCGATCTCGCCCCGGATGCGGTCGCGCACGGCGGGCGGGTACACGTCGACCCGCTGGCCGACCTCGTACAGCGCCTGGGCCTCGCGCTGCACTGAATCCTCGGCCGCCCCCCGGGCCTCCCACACGCCCGCGATCGCGAGACCGAGCACGATGGCGTACACGACGCCGACCATCATCACCATGTACTCGATGACGTCGGGCGTCTCACTGGGGTCCTCGGCGTCGGCCACGCGGCGGTGGCGCAGGACGGTGGCGGTGAGGACGACGGCGCTGACGAGCGCCATCGCGGCGACGAGGACTAGCCATTGCGACACGGGCGGGCTCCGGAACGGGATCGGGGGCGGAGGACTGCGGCGGCCAGGACGGCGGGGGTGGTGACGACGAGCATCATCGTGACCGTGGAGAACCCGGCCGGGGCGGGGCGCGTCAGCGCGGTGGAGCGGTAGGGGTGTACGAGCCGGTGGGGGCTCGGGTGTGCGCGGGCCTTCGCGGCGGGCTGCGGCACCGGCACCGTCGGCACCACCGTCGGCACCACGGTCGGCACCACCGGCGGCCGCACCGGTTCCGGCGGGCGCGGGCGGGACGTCGGTACGCCGATGTCGGCCGGGGGCGCGACTGCCCCGGCGCCGGGGCGCTCGCGGCGGGCCCCCGGCCGCACCACGTGAGGGGCGGCGGGTGCGGGCGCGGCGGCCCTCGGCGGGACGGGGCCCACCGGGCACTGCCCGGCGCCCGCGTACAGCTGCGCGCCGAGCGGGTTCAGTGCCACGGTCACGCCGAGGCAGAGGAGCAGCTGACGGGTGATCACGCCTGGCGAACGATCACTTGGCCCCCGCGATACGGCCTGCGGCCCGCGAAGCGCCCGGCCGCCGACCCCGCCGATCACCTGCCGCACCCGCCCCCGCTGTGCCACGATCCCGTCATGCATCCCGTCATGGGTGAGCTGGTTGCGGGGGATCCCTCACACATCGGCCCGTTCCGGCTGCTCGGCAGACTCGGGGCCGGGGGAACGGGGCGGGTCTATCTGGCCCGGTCGCCGGGCGGGCGTGCGGCTGCGGTCAAGGTCGTACGGGAGGAGTACGCGCACGGGAACGAGTTCCGCGCGCGGTTCGCCCAGGAGTTGACGGCCGCGCGGCAGGTGGACAGCGAATGGACCGCCCGCGTCCTCGACGCGGACGCGACAGCCGAGATCCCGTGGGTCGCGACGGCGTACGTGCCCGGCCCGAGCCTCCGGGACGTCGTGGACCGGGACTTCGGGCCGCTGCCGGAGCCGTCGCTGCTCGTGCTCGCCGACCGGCTCGCGCTGGCGCTGTCCGACATCCACGGTGTGGGGCTGGTCCACCGCGATCTGAAGCCGTCCCACGTCCTGCTCGCCGTGGACGGGCCGCGCGTCATCGACTTCGGGCTCACGGGCGCGCTGGGCGCGTCGGCGGACACCGGGGTGATCGTCGGGTCCCCGGGCTTCATGTCGCCCGAGCAGCTGCGCGGCGAGCCGGTCACCCCGGCCGGGGACGTGTTCTGCCTGGGCGCGGTGCTGGCGTACGCGGCCACCGGGCGGATGGCCTTCGGCCGGCCCGACGGCGGCCTCGGGGAGCTGATGTTCCGCATCGCGCACGAGGAGCCGGACCTGGTGGGCGTTCCGGCGCCGCTGCTGCCCGTCGTACGGGCGTGCCTGCACAAGGATCCGGCGCGGCGGCCGACGCCGGAGCAGATCGCCGGCCACCTGGCGACGAACGGCGGCCCGGGGCACTCCTGGTTACCGCGCGAGGTGCTGGCTCAAGTCGCCCGGCACGCGGAGGTGTTGCGGGAGGCGGGTCTGCCTCGCGGTCACCGGCGGCAGTACCTGCCGCCCGTCCCCGAGGACGGCTACCGTCCCGATCCGCCGCCCCCGGCGCCCGCGAGCGCGAGCGAGCCCTCGACGTGGGCCCTCAAGCGCCCCCGGGAGCAGGCGCGGAGTTCGCACGGGCGCCGGCGTCGCACAGGCACCCTGCTCGTCGCCCTCGCTCTGCTCGCCCTCGTCGCCGCCTGGTTCGTCGTCCGGTCCGTCACCTGACGACCACATGACGGCGGGGCCGTCGGGAGTGCATCCCGGCGGCCCCGCCACCACAACCGAACTTCGCGCCTACAGGAACGAGTTGATCTCGATCGTCTCGGTCCGGCCGGGGCCGACGCCGATCGCGGAGATCGGCGCGCCCGACATCTCCTCCAGCGCCTTCACGTACGCCTGCGCGTTCTTCGGCAGGTCGGAGAAGGTCTGGGCCTTGGTGATGTCCTCGGACCAGCCCGGCAGCATCTCGTAGATCGGCTTCGCGTGGTGGAAGTCGGTCTGGGAGTACGGGAGCTCCTCGACGCGCTTGCCGTCGATCTCGTACGCCACGCAGACCGGGATCTGCTCCCAGCCGGTCAGGACGTCGAGCTTGGTGAGGAAGAAGTCCGTCAGACCGTTGACCCGGGTCGCGTAACGGGCGATCACCGCGTCGAACCAGCCGCAGCGGCGGTCGCGACCGGTGGTGACACCGCGCTCGCCGCCGATGCGGCGCAGGTCCTCGCCGTCCTTGTCGAACAGCTCGGTCGGGAACGGGCCCGCGCCGACGCGCGTCGTGTACGCCTTGAGGATGCCGATGACGCGGCTGATCTTCGTGGGGCCCACGCCCGCACCCGTGCAGGCGCCGCCCGCAGTCGGGTTCGACGAGGTCACGAAGGGGTACGTGCCGTGGTCGACGTCGAGGAGCGTGCCCTGGCCGCCCTCGAAGAGGACGACCTTGCCCTCGTCGATCGCGTCGTTGAGGATCAGCGTGGTGTCCGCGACGAACGGCCGGATCTGCTCCGCGTACTGGAGCATCTCCTCGACGATCTTCTCCGCCTCGATCGCGCGGCGGTTGAAGACCTTGGCCAGCAGCTGGTTCTTCGACTCCAGCGCCGCCTCGACCTTCTGCTCAAGGATCGACTCGTCGTACAGGTCCTGGACGCGGATGCCGACGCGGTTGATCTTGTCCGCGTAGGTCGGGCCGATGCCGCGACCGGTGGTGCCGATCTTGCGGGAGCCGAGGAACCGTTCCGTCACCTTGTCGAGCGTGACGTTGTACGGCGTGATCAGGTGAGCGTTACCGCTGATGAGCAGCTTGGACGTGTCGACGCCGCGCTCGTTCAGCCCGCTCAGCTCGGAGAGCAGGACCGCCGGGTCGACGACGACTCCGTTGCCGATGACCGGGGTACACCCCGGCGAGAGGATCCCGGAAGGGAGAAGATGCAGCGCGTACTTCTGGTCGCCGACGACGACCGTGTGGCCGGCGTTGTTGCCGCCCTGGTAGCGCACTACATAGTCAACGGATCCACCGAGCAGGTCGGTGGCCTTTCCCTTGCCTTCGTCACCCCACTGAGCACCGAGCAGCACAAGTGCGGGCACAGGCGTACACCCCTTCCGGGCGGGGCATGTCCAAGGTCAGTGGGCCGAAGCCGCCAGACCGGTGTGCCCCGGAATAGACGAAGCCCCTGGCGCAATAGCGCAAGGGGCTCTTGCATAAAGATGCTACCCGAGGAAGGACCGAAGTGTCGGCTGCCGACCAGCTACTGGTGGTCATCGACCCGGTCGCCCGCCGTATCGACGGCGAGTCCGTACGGATCGCGAAAGATGTGCTGTGCGCGGGTGCGCAGGCGAAAATATGCTGGCCGGAGGGGGTGGAGGAGTTCTCGCGGGCCCTCGCCCGGCGGGGTGGGCGGCGGCTGGTGGTGGTGGGTGACGACCGGGTGCTGCTACGTACTGTGACGTTGTTGCAGCGGGAACGTGATGTCCTGGGCCCGGCCCTGGCGCTGGTGCCCGTGGGCACGGCCCCTCTCGTGGAACTTGCCAGGTCACTGGGGGTGCCGATGGGCGCGGTGGCGGCGGCGCGAGCCGTCCTCGACGGGGCCCCGCGCCGGCTCGACCTGCTGGTCGACGACAGCGGGGACGTCGTCCTCGGCGGCCTCTGCATCCCGGCGGCTCCACCGCCGGTGCGGCCTTCCGCCCCTACCGTCTGGGGTACGTGCCGCTCGCTCGTACGCACCCTGGTGCGGGCGCCCGTGCCCACGCCCGTCGCGGCGGCCGTCGCGCACCGGTTGCGGGTGGAGGCGGACGGGGTGCTCCTGTCCGACCTGGACCGCCCGGTCGCGGGCGTGTCGCTCGCGTCCGGGGACGGGGTCGCGCACGTGGTGGTCCAGCCGCACGCGGGGGCGTTGGTGGTGCGGGCGCGGGCGCGGGCCGTGACGGTTTCCGTGTCGGGGGACGGTTTTCGGTACCGGGCGGGGCAGGTGGTGGCGGGGCCGGTGCGGAGCCGGACGTGGACGGCGGGGACGTGGACCCTGACGCTGCCCTCCCCCACCCCGCCCGTCACCTGAACCCTCCGGGGGCGGGCGGGGGCTGAGACTCGTTTCCCGAGGGCTGCGCCCCCAGCCCCCTGTTGCGGGACCTGCGGCCCCCGGACCCCGGGCGGGGCTACGCCCTTGCACCCCCTTGTTGCGGGGCCTGCGGCCCCTGCACCCCGCCTCGAGGCCGAGCCCCGGGGGCCGGGGACGGCGGAGGCCGGTAGCCCCCGCCCGGGGTACCGGCCTCCGCCACCCACACCCGACCCCTCAAGCCACCAGCTCCGCCTGCACCGCAGGCGCCCGCTTCGGGTCCCGCATCACCAGCGCCGCCAGAACCGCCGCCGCCAGGACACCGACCGCGCTGACCGCGAAAGTCGTCGACATCGACGTCGTGAAGGCCTCGTGGGCCGTCCGAACCAGGGACGGGTCACCGCCCGCCGTCGACAGCGCGCCCGCGATCGAGTGCCGAGCGGACTCCGGCGCATCCACCGGCATCTCCGCCGCGAACCCGCTCGACAGCATCGAGCCGAGGATCGCGATGCCCAGCGCCGTACCGGCCTGCTGGATCGTGTCGTTGAGGGCCGACCCCACACCCGCCTTGTCCGCCGGGATCGTGCCCATCAGGGCGCCTACCGCCGCCGGCATCGCCAGGCCCGCGCCGAGGCCGAGCAGGCCGAGGGCGATCGCCGGGACGGTGAAGCCGGAGGACGCGGTGACGGTGGTCAGCAGCGCGAAGGACGAGGCCATCGTCAGCATCCCGGCCACGATCAGCCAGCGGTTGCCGATCCTCGCGGCGAGCGACGCACCCGCCGTGTTGCCGGCCAGCGCCGTGACCGCCAGCGGCACGAACGCCAGGCCCGCCTTGACCGGCGAGTAGCCGAGGACGAACTGGAGGTACTGGGTGAGGACGAGCAGCAACCCGCCCGTACCGATCTGGACGAGCGCCAACGACACCGAACCGCCGCTGAAGTTGCGGTGCTTGAACAGGACCAGCGGCACCATCGGCGCGGAGGTGACGTTCTCCCAGACCACGAACCCGGTGAGGGCGACTACCGCGACCGCCAGGGTGACCAGCGAGCGACCGCCGAACGCGCCGTGCTGCGGGATCTCGATGATCCACCAGATCAGCGCGGTCATCCCGGCCGCCGACAGCACCGCGCCCAGCGGGTCCGGCTTCTGCCACGGCGCCTTCGACTCGGGCATCAGGACCAGGCCCGCCAGGATGGCCAGCGCCACGACCGGGATGTTGATGAAGAAGATCGAGTGCCAGGAGAAGTGGTCGATCAGTACGCCGCCGAGCACCGGGCTTCCGACCAGGCCGAGCATCGACACAGAACCCCACGCCGCCATCGCCTTGCCGCGCTCCTCCTCGTCGAAGACGGTGATGAGGATCGACAGCGTCGAGGGCATGATCAGCGCCCCGCCGACGCCCATCGCGACCCGTACGGCGATGACTTCGCCCGGGTTGGTGCAGAACACCGCCGCCAGCGACGCCGCCCCGAAGAGCAGCAGGCCGATGATCATCACCTTCCGGCGGCCGAACCGGTCGCCGAGGCTGCCGGAGGTGAGCAGCAGGCCCGCGAACACCAGGATGTAGGAGTCGAGGATCCACTGGGTGTCCTGGGCGCTCGCGCCGAGGTCCTCCGTCATCGACGGCACCGCCACGGTCAGCGCCATGCTGTCGATCACCAGCACCAGCGAGCTGAGGCACAGCACGATCAGGATCCACCAGCGGCGTGGGTTGCGGGTCTCCATGGGGTTCTTCCTCTCGGCTGCGCACATCGTTCCGTCGATGCGCACACTGTACGCAGATACGCACAGCGTGCGCAACCGTCAATGCCTGTACGCTAAATGCGAACGTCGTACGCACGCACGCGCACATGCCCGCACGCACCGCGAAGCGAAGGAGTGTCATGGCCGCCAAGAGCGCGAACCCGATCCCGTCCGTCTGGGCCCGTCGGCAGCGCGAGCCCGACCAGCCCGCGCTCAGCCGGGCCGCGATCGTCCGCGAAGCGGTCGTGATGCTGGACACCGACGGCATCGAGGCGCTCAGCATGCGCAAGCTCGGCGCCCGGCTGAACGCGGGCGCGACCTCCCTCTACCGGCACGTCGCCACCAAGGACGAGCTGATGGAGCTCGCGGTGGACGAGGTGTTCGGGGAGATCGCCGTACCCCCCGCCGACAGCCCCGACTGGCGGGCCGCCACCACCGAGGCCGCCCAGTCCTTCCGCGCGACGGCCCTGCGCCACCGCTGGCTGGCCTCGGTCCTCGGCCAGGCGGGCCTCGCCTATCTGGGCCCCAACCTGATGTCGTTCTCCGAGCGGCTCGCCGCCCTCTTCGCGGGCGCCGGGTTCCCCGAGCCGGAACGCGCGATCGAGACCGTCCTGTCGTACGTGATCGGGATGAGCACCACGGAGGCGGCGTGGCTCACCACGGTCGCCCGCTCCGGCGAGTCCGAGGCGGACTTCATCGCCCGCCTCATGCCCGCCGCCCAGCAGGCCGCGGCCGACCACGAGCACCTGGCCGAGGCGTACGCGACCGTGCAGGTCCAGGACCCGGCCGGGCTGCGCGACGGCAAGTTCGCGTACGGGCTTGAGGTGGTGCTGGACGGCCTGGCGCTGCGGCGCCCGAACGTGTCCTAGACCTCCACTTCGAGCGCTTCGAGGCCCCGGATCACGTACCCCGGCTTCCACCGCGGCTCGGTGAGCAGCCGCATGCGCGGGGCCTCGCGCATCAACAGGCCGAACGAGGCGGCCAGTTCGAGGCGGGCGAGGGGGGCGCCGAGGCAGTAGTGGATGCCCGCGCCGAAGCTGACGTGCCGGTTGGCGGCGGCAGGACGGCGTACGTCGAAGGTGTCCGGGTCCGCGAACACGGCCGGGTCCCGGTTGGCGGACCCGAAGAGCAGCGCGACCTCCGACCCACGGGGGATTTCCGTCCCCCCGACCTCGATGTCGTCGAGCACCCACCGCTCGAAGAGCTGCAACGGGGTGTCGTAGCGCAGCAGTTCCTCGATGGCACCGGGCAGCAGACCGGGCTCGGCGCGCAGCAGGGCCAGCTGCTCGGGGTGGCGGAAGAGCGTCCACCACCCGTTGGCCGTGGTGTTGACGGTGGCCTCGTGGCCCGCGTTGAGGAGCAGGACACAGGTGGAGATCATCTCCTGCTCGGTGAGGCGGGTGCCGTCACCGTCGTGGACGGCGATGAGCGCGGAGATGAGGTCGGGGGCGGGGGAGCGGCGCCGCTCGCGGATCAACTCCCGTAGGTAGGAGGTGAACTCCATGGACGCCCGGACCGCGCGGGTGGCGGTGTCCTCGGTGGGGTTCAGCTCGTACATCCCGCAGATGTCGGCCGACCAGGGCCGCAGCAGATGCCGGTCGGCTTCGGGGATGCCGAGCATCTCCGCGATCACGGCGACGGGGAGGGGCTCGGCGACGTCGGCGAGCAGGTCCCCGCCGCCGGCCGCGACGAAGTCGCCGACGAGGCGGTGGGCGATCCGCTCGATGACCGGGCCCAGCTCTTCGACGCGCCTCGGGGTGAACGCCTTGGCCACAAGCCGCCGGATGCGGGTGTGATCGGGGCCCTCCAGGTCGAGAATCCCCTGGTCATTGAGGGTGTAGAACGGCTCGTGCGCGGGGGGTGGGGGTGTGCGGCCGAACTCCTCGTGGGTGAAGCGGTGCAGGTAGGTGCGGCCGAGGCGGCGGTCGCGGAGGAGGGCGGAGACGTCGGCGTGGTGGGGCACCAGCCACTGGTCGGTGCGGGGGTGGTGGTGGGTGCGGCCGGTGCGGCGGAGTTCTGCGTAGGCGGGGTAGGGGTTGGCGATGAAGGGGGTGGAGGTGGGCTGGAAGGGGGTGGAGGTGTCCATGGGGTTTCTTTCCCCACCCCGCCCGTTCCCTTAAGCCCTGGGCGGGCGGCCGGGTGGGGGTTGAGGCTTGCTTGCTGGGGGCTCCGCCCCCAGACCCCTGAGCGGGGCCTGCGGCCCCGACGCCGTTTGTCTGCGGGTGGGTGGAGGCTGGTCGCGCAGTTCCCCGCGCCCCTAAAAGCAGGCAGAAGGGGGCCCGGCCACATTTCAGCCCCTCCGGCGCTTGAGGAGCCGGGGGCAGGGAGCGAAGCTCCCGCCCCTCCAGGGGCGCCAGGGGTGCAAGGGGCGCCAGGGGTGCAGGGGGTGTCGGGGGTGCAAGGGGCGCCAGGGGTGCAGGGGGTGTCAGGGGGTGTCAGGGGGTGTCAGGGGGTGTCAGGGGGTGTCAGGGGGTGCAGGGGGTGCAGGGGGTGCAGGGGGTGTCAGGGGTGCAGGGGGCGGAGCCCCGCCCAGGGGTCCAGGGGCGGAGTCCCTGGGACCCCTCCTTCCTCCACCCCCACCCACCCCCGGAGGGTTCAGGGGAACGGGCGGGGTGGGGGCTAGGACGGGGTTATCAGGCGGGATTCGTACGCGTACACCGCCGCCTGCGTGCGGTCCCGCAGGCCCAGTTTCACCAGCACCCGGCTCACATGCGTCTTGATCGTCGACTCCGCCACCACCAACCGGTCCGCGATCTCCGCGTTGGAGAGGCCCTGGGCTATCAGGATCAGGACCTCCGTTTCGCGGTCGGTCAGTTCCTCGACCTCGACCGCTCCCGGCACCCCCCGCCGCACCGGCGTCGAACGGGCGAACTCCGTGATCAGGCGGCGCGTCACCGACGGGGCGAGGAGCGCGTCGCCGGAGGCCACCACCCGTACGCCCTCCGCGAGTTGACGCGCGGACGCGTCCTTCAGGAGGAACCCCGACGCCCCGGCCCGCAGCGCCTGGTACACGTACTCGTCCAGGTCGAAGGTGGTCAGCACCAGCACCCTCGCCTCCGTGTCCGCCGCCACGATCTCCCGCGTCGCCTCGATGCCGTTCATCTCGGGCATCCGGATGTCCATCAGGACCACGTCGGGGCGGAGTTCGCGGACCTTGGCGACCGCCTCCCGGCCGTCGACCGCCTCGCCGACCACCTCGATGTCGCGCTGGGCGTTGAGCAGGACCGAGAAGCCCTCGCGGACCATCATCTGGTCGTCGACGATCAGGACGCGGATGTCCGTACTCGCATTCGTACTCATGCCTTCGGTCCCTCCTCCGTCACCGGGATGAAGACCGTCACCTCGTAACCACCGCCGTCCTCCACCTCACCCGCCGTCATCTCGCCGCCCAGCATCGCCACCCGCTCCCGCATCCCCGTGATCCCGTGGCCGCTGCCGGGCGACGCCGCGGCCGTGCCCGTCGGCGGGCCGTTGACCACGCGCAGACCCACCCCGCCCAGCACATAGCCGACCTCCACCCGCGCGGCCGCGCCCGGCGCGTGGCGCAGGGCGTTGCTGAGGGCCTCCTGGATGATGCGGTACGCCGACAGCTCGACGCCCTGCGGGAGTTCGCGCACCGCGCCCGTGACCGCCTTGGTCACGTCGAGCCCCGCGTCGCGTACGTTCGCCAGCAGCCGGTCGAGGTCGGCGAGGGTGGGCTGGGGGGCGTCCGGCGCCTCGTAGTCCTCCGCGCGTACGACACCGAGCACGCGGCGCAGTTCCGTCAGCGCGGCCACCGCGTTCTCGCGGATCGTCGCGAACGCCTGCGTCAGCTCCGGCGGCGGGTTCTCCACGCGGTACGGGGCCGCCTCGGCCTGGATGGCGACCACCGACATGTGGTGCGCGACCACGTCGTGCAGCTCGCGCGCGATGGTGGTGCGCTCTTCGAGCACGGTCCGCTTGTCGCGTTCGACGGCGGTGACCGACTGCTGGACGGTGATCTTCCGCTCCGCGTCCCGGCGGACGTTCACGACGACGGCGATCAGGAGCAGGATCGCGGACGTGACGGCCATCGCCCTGTCGTCCGTACCGCCTTCGCCGCGGCCGGGGAACTGCATCACCGTGCCGAGCGCCAGTGTGAGGACCCACATCCACACGGCGGTCCTGGGCCGGGTGCGCAGCGCCACCACCACCATCACGGCGAGCTGCGCGAGGAACGCGCCCGCCGGCCACGGCCAGCTGGAGAAGCCGAGGCGACCCGGGCTGAGCACGCCCAGGAACACCGTGCTCGCGCACATCAGCCACCAGGCGCCGACCGGCCGTATCAGGGTCATCGCGACGGGCACCCCGACGATCAGGCCCATCGCCGCCCACACGAGCACGTACGGGCCCCCGCCCGGACTCCCGTCCGTGTACATGATCATCGCGGCGCAGAACGCCACGAAGAGCACGGCCGCGTGCGGGCTCCAGGCGGCGTACGCGCGCAGCCGGCCGGGCAGATGGCGGGTGAGCGGTCCGTCCGTACGTATCGGTGGCAGCGGCCGGTAGGCGAAGGCGTCCCGGAACAGGTCCCGGCGGAGCCCGCCGAACGCGTCCATGGCGAGCAGGAACTCGGGGCTGCGCCCGCCGTTGCCCGGCGTGCTCCCCGGCGGCGTGGGGCTGATGGTCTCGGTCACGTGCCCACGGTAGGCGGGGGCGGGTGGCCGGGGCGTCCCCTGCGATACGGATCCGGCGGGGTCCGCCTCAGGTACTACGGCGGCGGTCCCTAGTACGCCAGCTGGGCGATCTCCTCGGCGACGACCGCGCAGGCGTCGGCGGCGGGGTCGATGAGGGGGAAGTGGCCGACGCCGTCGAGAAGGGTGAACCCGACGGTCTCGCCCGCGTTGGCGGCTGCGTCTACGTACGCCTCGGCCACGGCCTGCGGCACGACGATGTCGTCCCGGCCCTGGACGAGGGTGGTGGCGACGCCGGTGGGGAGGAGGGCAGCGGGGTCGGAGAGGAGGGCGCGGGCGCTCAACTGCCCTTGTCCCCCCAGGAGTTGGACGACCGCGCCGTCGCAGACGTCCAACGCCACCGCCGTGGTGAAGTCGGCGATGGGGGCGAGGGCGACGACGCCGCGGAGGAAGGCGGCGGCGGGGGTGTGCCAGGGGGAGTCGGGCGGCAGTACGTGGCGGGCCGCGGCCCACAGGGCGAGGTGGCCGCCGGCGGAGTGCCCGGTGAGGACGGTACGGCGGAGGTCGGCGGCGGGCAGGTGCGTGCGGGCGAGGGCGGGGAGGGCGTCGAGGGCGGCGGCCACGTCGTCGAACGTGTCCGGCCAGCGTCCGGCGACGGGGCCGCCGCCCTCGACGCCGCCGCCCTGCCGTGGCAGCAGGCCGCCCCGCCGGTACTCGACGTTGGCGACGGCGAACCCGCGGCGGGCGAGGAAGTCCACGAACGGGGTGAGATGCGCCCGGTCGTACCGCTCGCGCCAGGCGCCGCCGTGGAGGGCGACGACGAGCGGGGCGCCGTTGCCCTCCCCCCTGGGCGCGTAGAAGTCGACGACCTGGTCGGGGTGGGGGCCGTACGGGGCGGTGCTGTCGGGGGCGACGGGCAGATGCGAGAACGCCGAGGCGGCCTCGGCGGCGTCCCGGGCGGCGGGGTCGTGCATGGGTCACCTCTCAGTGGGTCGCTGGCGGACGCTATCAGCGATGTTGGGGGGCGGTAGGGGGGGACGCGGTGGGGGAGGGTGGACGCGGTGGGGGGCGCGGTGGGGGTGGACGCGGTGGGGGGCTGCGGTTGGCTCCGGCCGGGGATCCCCCACCTCACCCCTTCCCGAAACCCTCCGGGGGTGGGCGGGGGTGGAGATGGCTCTCCCGGGGGCTACGCCCCCGGCCCCCCGAGGCGGGGGCTCCGCCCCCTGCACCCCTTGCGGGGCCTGCGGCCCCTGCACCCCGCTTACGGGGCTCTGCCCCGGTACCCCCCGCTCGGGGCTCCGCCCCGGACCCGTTCGTCTGCGGGTCGTCTGTGGCCGGTCGCGCAGTTCCCCGCGCCCCTGAAGGGCGGGAGCTTCGCTCCCTGCCCCCCGCTCCGCAAACGCCGGAAGGGCTGAAATGTTCCCCGCGCCCCCTCTGCCTGCCTTTAGGGGCGCGAGGAACTGCGCGACCAGCCCCCATCGAACCCGCAGACGAACGGGGTCCGGGGGGAGCCCCCGCAAGCAAGCCTCACCCCCACCCAGCCGCCCGGCTGAGGGCTTAAGGGAAGGGGCGGGGTGGGGGGGCTAACCCAGCGCCGTCGACAGCGCCCGCGCCGCCCTCTCCGCATCCCCGAAGCTCACGTACAGCGGCGTGAAGCCAAAACGAAGGACATCGGGGCGGCGGTAGTCGCCCACGACCCCCGCCGCGATGAGCGCGCGCATCACCGATCCCGCTTCCTCGCACCGCAGCGCGACCTGACTCCCCCGCGAAGCGTGCGCGGCCGGCGTCACCGACTCGACAAGACCCGGCGCCACGTACGCCGACACGCATTCCAGGAAGAAGTCCGTCAGCGCCAGCGACTTCGCCCGGACGGAGTCGATCGTGACGCCCGTCCAGACGTCGAGGGCCGACTCCAGGGCCAGCATGGACAGGATGTCCGGCGTGCCCACCCGGCCCCGCACCGCACCGGCCCCCGGCACGTACTCCGTACGCATCCCGAAGGGGTCCTCGTGCGAGTTCCAGCCGGGGAGGGGGGAGTCGAAGGACGGTTGGTGGTCGCCCCGTACGTACAGGTACGCCGGCGAACCCGGGCCGCCGTTCAGGTACTTGTAGGTGCAGCCCACCGCGAAGTCCACCCCGTGCGCGTCGAGGCCCACCGGCAGCGCGCCGGCGCTGTGGCACAGGTCCCAGACCGTGAGCGCCCCCGCCGCATGCGCGGCCGCGGTGATGCCGGGCAGGTCGTGCAGCCGGCCCGTGCGGTAGTCGACGTGGTTGACCAGGATCGCCGCCGTACGCGGGCCGACGGCCGCGGCCATCTCGCCCGGGGCGACCGGGCGCAGCCGACGGCCCGTCATCCGCGCCGCGGACCCCGCCACGTACCCGTCCGTCGGGAACGTGGACTCGTCGACCAGGATCTCGTCACGGTCGGAGGGCGCCAGGCGCACCGCCGCGACCAGCGCCTTGAAGACGTTCACACTCGTGGAGTCGCCCACCACGATCCGGCCGGGCGCGGCGCCGACCAGCGGCGCTATGCGGTCGCCGATCCGCTCCGGCGCCGTCCACCAGCCGCTCTCGTCCCATGAGCGGATGCGCAGCTCACCCCACTCGTGGGCGATGACCTCCTGCATGCGCGCCGCGACGTGGCGCGGCAGCGCGCCCAGCGAGTTGCCGTCGAGGTAGACGGTGGCGTCGTCGAGTGCGAACAGCTCGCGGTGCTTGGCGAGTTCGTCTGCGGCATCCAGCGCCGCGGCCTTGCCGGCCAGTGCCTCAGACATGGCTGCGCGCCGTCCACAGCTCGGGGAACACGTTCTTCGCGGCGCGCTTCTCCAGCCAGGCCACGCCCGCCGAACCGCCCGTGCCGGTCTTCGCGCCCATCGCTCTCCTCGTCGCCACCAGATGGTCGTTGCGCCAGCGCCACACCAGCTCGCCCACATCGGTCAACGACTCGCCCAGGCGCACGAGTTCCCCGTTCTGGTCCCCGGCGTAAAGATCCGCCCAGACCGCCTCGACCTCGGGCGAGGGCTCGTACCGCTGGGAGAGGTCGCGGCCGAGGACCGCGGCCGGGACGGCGTACCCGCGGCGCGCGAGCAGCGCGAGCACCTCGTCGTACAGGCTCGGCTCCTGGAGCGCCTTCTCCAGCTCGGCGTGCACGCGCGGCGAGCCGCGGTGCGGCACCAGCATGGACGCCGACTTGTCGCCGAGCAGGAACTCCATCCGGCGGTACATCGCGGACTGGAAGCCGGAACCCTCGCCGAGGGCCGCGCGGTAGGAGTTGAACTGCGCCGGGGTCAGCTGCGCGAGCGGCGTCCAGGACGCGTTGAGCGCCTCCAGCTCGCGTACGGAGCGCTTGAGCGCGTCCACGGCCACGGGCACCCGGTCCTCGCGCAACGCGCGCGTGGCGGTCTCCCACTCGTGGACGATCACCGTGAACCACAGCTCCATGACCTGGGTGGTGACCAGGAAGACCATCTCGCCGGGGTCGTCCGAGCGCAGGTGCTGGAGGTGGGTGAGGACGTCCGCCTGGACGTAGTCCTCGTACGGCGTCGTGCCCGCGAAGTCCAGATTGGGGGCGTCGGCCGGGTCGGTGGATCCGGCGGTGGCTCCGGGGGCGGTGGCTCCGCCGGTGTGGGCGGCTCCGGCGGTTTCGACCGGTTCGGACATCTTTGATGACATCGCTGTCTCCTCGACGTGTCCGGGTAGCGGTCCGCCCCTTCCTTCATCGGCATCGGAGCCCCGGTCCCCACCCGCATCATAAGCACGCCCGGCCCACCCTCGTCAGGGCACGGAGGACGCCTCTACGGCACGGCCGGGCCCTCCACGAACGCGCCGCCCTTGGTGTACGGCCACGCGTTGGACCTGCAGCCCTTCAGGCCCTTGATCTGCTGCATCATCACCGGCGCCGCCTCGCCCTCGCCCGGGCAGGCCATGTGCTGGCGGAAGCCGATCATGTGGCCGATCTCGTGGTTGATGATCAGGTGCCGGTACTCGGCGGGCGGCCCGTCGTACTGCGGCGAGCCCTGCACCCAGCGCTTGAGGTTGACCACGACCCCGCCCGCGACCTCGCAGTTCAGCTCGCCGTGGGTGTCGCCGTTGACCGCGCAGAGCCGGTCCGTGGTGGCCGGGGTGGCGATCTTTATGGTCACGTCGGCGCTGTCGCCGCCGGAGACCAGCTGGAACCGGCCACGTCCGTGCGCGGCCCAGCTGCGGGGGTGGGCGAGTATCGCCTGGACCTCGGTGGCGGCCTGGCGCGGCGAGACGTCGACACCGTCCTCGACGAGCACCTTGTAGCGGCGCAGCGGGCCACCGGTGCCGACGGGGGAACCGGAGGAGCCGGCGGGGGTGAAGGTGCCGGGGCCGGAGGCGGGGACGTCGGCGCCCTTCTTCTTCCCCGACGCGTCGCCCTTCTTGTCTTTGTCCTCGTCCTTCGGGGGCTTCGGCGGCGGAGCGGCCGGGAGGGGGGCGCGGGAGCCGAGGGGGGTCTCGGCGGCGTACCCCGGCTCGGGGACGCCGGCGTCCTTGCCGGGCCACTCGGCGAGTGCGGCGCCGCAGATGAGGGCGAGGCCGAGGAGGCAGCCTACGAGGAGGAGGGCGCGCGGGTGGCGCCGGGCCGAGCGTCTGCCACGGCTACGGGGTCGGGTGTGGCCACGGCCACGACGGTCTCCGCTGCGGGCTGCTCGCTTGCCCAAGACAGACTTCTCCCCTTGTCACGGCTGGAGTTGGGGGGAGAGGTGTGGGGCCTCGTGCGCCAGCGCCGGATGCGATCCGTTCGATTCTTCGGTTGTCCTGTAATCGATGGTGCGTGCGATCGTACCGTCCGTACGGGAGTTGTCCGGACGGTACGAATCCGCGCAGGTCAGCCCAGCGTGTCGGCCGCGAGCGGCGAGGAGTCCCGCAGGAACGTGGTGCAGCGCTCGAACTCGGCCTGCTCGCCGATGGCTTGGGCGGCGCGGGCCAGCGCGTGCAGGGCGCGCAGGAAGCCGCGGTTGGGCTCGTGCTCCCACGGCACCGGGCCGTGACCCTTCCAGCCGGCACGGCGCAGCGAGTCGAGGCCGCGGTGGTAGCCGGTGCGGGCGTACGCGTACGACTCGACCGTGCGGCCCGCGTCGAACGCGTCGTCCGCGAGCTGGGCCCAGGCGAGGGAGGACGTGGGGTACTTGGCGGCGACGTCGGCGGGGGCGGTGCCCTGCGCGAGCAGGTCGCGCGGTTCGGGGTCGTCGGGCAGGTGCGTCGGGGCGGGGCCGCCGAGCAGGTTCTCGTGAATGGACATGCCCCCAGTCTGCCGCGTCCGCCTGCCGCCGGGGGTTCGGCCCCTCCCCGCCCGCCCCCGGAGTCCACGCGGGCGGAGCCGCAAATGTCACAGCGGGAACGGGCGGGGCGGGGTCAAACCCCCCGGTCGCGTTCCAGCGGCGGCCCCGACACCCCGCAAGACACCCGGCACTCCGGATGACACACCCCCGCCGCCGGACGGCGGACCGTCGCGTACGCCACGACCGAACCCAGCACCAGCACCCCCGCACACACCGGCATCGCCCGCCGGAACGTCGAGCCGAACTCGGCCGCAGAGCGGTAGGCCGAGGGGGACATGCCCGCGATCAGCGGCAGCGCGGCCACCGCGATCAGCCCCGCCGCCCGCGCCGCCGCGTTGTTGATGCCGCTCGCCAGCCCCGCCCGCCCCGCGTCCACCGACGCGAGGACGGTCGCGGTGAGGGGGGCGACCAGGGTGACCATGCCCAGGCCGAGGACGACGACCGCGGGGAGCACGTCACGTACGTAGGACGCGCCCACCCCCACCCGCAGCATCAGCAGCATCCCGGCCGCGCACAGCAGCGGCCCCACGGTCAGCGGCACGCGCGGGCCGATGCGCTCGCCCAGTGCGCCCGAGCGGGCCGAGAGCAGGAGCATCAGGACCGTGGTCGGGAGCAGGGCCGCCCCGGCGCCGAGGGCCGAGTACCCCGCCACCACCTGGAGCTGGAGCGCCGCCAGGAAGAAGAAGCCGCCGAACGCCGCGTACACGCACACCGTCACCAGGTTCACCGCCGTGAACTGGCGCGACGCGAAGATCTCCGGCGGCAGCATGGGGTCGGGGAGGCGGCGTTCCAGGTGGACGAAGGCGGCCCCCAGCCCAACCCCCGCCGCCGCCGCGCCGAGGACCAGCGGCGACGCTCCCTGCCCGGGCGCCTCGATCAGCGCGTACGTCACCAGTGCGAGCGCCAGCGCCCCGAGCACCGCCCCCGTCACATCGAACCGGGCCGTGTGCACGCGCGTGTCCTTGGACTCCGGTACGTGCCGCAGCGCCACGGGGACGCACAGCGCGGCGAGCGGGACGTTCAGCAGGAAGACCCAGCGCCAGCCGGGGCCGTCCACCAGCCAGCCGCCCAGGAACGGCCCGACGGCCGCCCCGACCCCGCCGAGCCCGGACCAGACGCCCACCGCCGCGGCCCGGTCGTCGGGGTGGAAGCTCGCCTGGATGAGGGCGAGCGAGCCGGGGGTGAGGAGCGCGCCGCCGATGCCCTGGAGGGCGCGGGCGATGATCAGTACGCCCGCGTCGGGCGCGACGCCGCACAGCAGCGACCCGGCGGCGAACCAGACGACGCCGAAGACGAAGACCTTGCGGCGTCCGTAGCGGTCGCCCAGCGCCCCGCCGAGCAGGATCAGCCCGGCGAGCGTGAGCATGTACGCGTTGACGGTCCACTGGAGGACGGCCATGTCGGCGTCCAGGTCCGCCCCGATGCGCGGCAGGGCCACGTTGACGACGGTCGAGTCGAGCATCGCCATCCCGGACCCGAGCACGGTCGTGAACAGCACCCACCGGCCCGCCGCCGTGCCCATCCGTACGCTCATGCGTTCCACTCTCGCCGAACGCACCGGGCCCGGCACCCCCTGGAAGGGGTACCGGGCCCGTACAGCGAAGGAGAGCGAAGGGCTACTTCAGCTTCGTGCCGGTGGAGCGCAGGTTGGCGCACGCCTCGGTGACGCGCTTGGCCATCGACGCCTCGCCGAGCTTGCCCCAGGTGCGCGGGTCGTACGTCGACTTCTTGCCGACCTCGCCGTCGACCTTCAGGACGCCGTCGTAGTTGCGGAACATGTGGTCCGCGACCGGGCGCGTGAAGGCGTACTGGGTGTCGGTGTCCAGGTTCATCTTCACGACGCCGTTCTCAAGGGCGGTCGCGATCTCCTGCTCGGTGGAGCCGGAGCCGCCGTGGAAGACGAAGTCGAACGGGGAGGCGTTGCCGTACTTCTCGGCGACGCCCTCCTGGAGGTCCTTGAGGAGCTCCGGACGCAGTACGACGTTGCCCGGCTTGTAGACGCCGTGGACGTTGCCGAAGGAGGCGGCCAGCAGGTAGCGGCCCTTCTCGCCCAGGCCCAGGGCCTCGGCGGTGCGCAGCGCGTCGTCGACGGTCGTGTACAGCTCGTCGTTGATCTCGTGGCTGACGCCGTCCTCCTCGCCGCCGGTCGGGGTGATCTCGACCTCAAGGATGATCTTGGCGGCGGCGGCCTTGGCGAGCAGCTCCTGGCCGATGGCCAGGTTGTCCGCGAGGGTCTCGGCGGAGCCGTCCCACATGTGCGACTGGAAGAGCGGGTTCAGGCCCTTGGCGACACGCTCGGCCGAGACCTCCAGGAGCGGACGTACGTAGCCGTCCAGCTTGTCCTTGGGGCAGTGGTCCGTGTGCAGCGCGACGGTGATGCCGTACTTGGCGGCGACGACGTGGGCGAACTCGGCCAGGGCGACCGCGCCGGTGACCATGTCCTTGTTGTACTGGCCACCCAGGAACTCGGCACCGCCGGTGGAGATCTGGATGATGCCGTCGCTCTCGGCCTCCGCGAAGCCGCGCAGGGCAGCGTGCAGGGTCTGGGTCGAGGTCACGTTGATGGCCGGGTAGGCGAACTTGCCTGCCTTCGCCCGGTCGAGCATCTCGTTGTAGACCTCGGGGGTTGCGATGGGCATCTGTCCGCTCCTTGTGATGTGCGGGGTGTGCGATATGTGCTGGCCCTGACCTGGGGGCGACGTCATCGTCGCGGCCCATCTTTCCAGACTCTGCGCCCGGCTCCACCCTGCGGACGGACGAGGGGGGGGGGGGGGGGGGGGGGGGGGGGGGGGGCGGGGGGGGGGGAGGGGGGGGAGAAGGGGGGGGAGGGATGGGGGGGGGGGGGGGAGGAC
>NZ_JBVIHM010000001.1:372904-406272 GCF_055570295.1 Streptomyces sp. NPDC031265 | reverse complement strand
GGGGCGCGAGGTGTGCTGGCCCTGACTTGGGGACGACTCCCTCGCCGTTGCCCCTTTTCCCAGCCTCTTCGCCTGCCTCCACCTTGCGGACGGAGGGGGGGGCGTCTTTTCCACGCAAAACACCCCCCCCCTCGGGGAAAGCACAGGTCAGAGCCGGTATAAGAGGGCTCGGGGACCTGGGGCACCACTTTCGGAGTGCCCGTCAGGCGAGCTTGCCGGGTCCCCCGGAGCGGTTACGGCCGCGGTGACAGTCCGGGCATTTCACCTGTTACGCCAGGCCCAGGTCTCCCAGCTGGTACCCCGTGAGGTAGGTCAGGCCCGCCTCGGCGATCGCATCGGCCGCGCCCCGGTCGACGATCGTGGCCACGGCGACGACCTCGCCGCCCGCCTCGCGCACCGCCTCGACGGCCGTCAGCGGCGAGCCGCCGGTGGTGGAGGTGTCCTCGACCACCAGGCAGCGGCGGCCCTTGACGTCCGTGCCCTCGATGCGGCGCTGCATGCCGTGCGCCTTCTGCGCCTTGCGCACGACGAAGGCGTCCAGGCGCTGCCCGCGCGCGGCCGAGGCGTGCAGCATCGACGTCGCCACCGGGTCGGCGCCGAGGGTCAGGCCGCCCACGCAGTCGAAGTCCAGGTCGGCGGTGAGGTCGAGCATGACCTGACCGACCAGCGGCGCGGCCTCGCCGTCCAGGGTGATCCGGCGCAGGTCGATGTAGTAGTCGGCTTCCCGACCCGACGAGAGGGTCACCTTGCCGTGCACCACGGCCTTGTCCTTGATCTGCTGGAGCAGGTCAGCGCGTACGTCAGTCATGTCCGCCAGCTTAGAGGCGCCGCCAGCTCCAGGTCGTCGCGAGCTCCAGCGGGTCCACCGGCGTCACCAGCCTCGGGAGCGTGTTGAGGCCGTTGGGCGGGCCGGACTGGGGCTCCACGCACACCGCCTCCGCCTGCTCGTCGTAGACGACCACCCACTCGCTGCGGCTGGCCACCTTCAGCTCCAGCTGCTCCGGCCAGGTGAGGGTGACGTCGACGCCGTCGGGCATGCCGAAGCAGTCGTCCCACGGACCGGGCAGCGGGTCGATACGGCGGCCGGTCGGCAGGTGGTCGTCGCCGCGCTCCTCCTGCCAGGCGGGGGTGAACCCGAGCCGTACGTCCTCGCCGCCGAGGCTGCGCCGGAACCAGGGGTGCCAGCCGACCTGCGCGGGGAAGGAGTCGCCGTACGTCTCGACGCCCATGGTGAGCGTCAGCGCGTTCTCGGACAGCTCGAAGATCTGCGTGACGCGGCCGGTGTACGGCCAGGGGTCGGCCAGGTCGTACGTGAAGTGGGCCTCGGCGTGGCCGGACTCGGTCGCGCCGGTGCGGACGCGCTTCCAGGCGGTGTCGCGGCCGGTGCCGTGGATGGCGTGCGGCGGGGAGTTCAGCGGCAGCTGGTGCTTGGTGCCGCCGTTGCGGAACTCGCCGCGCTCGATGCGCCCGCACCAGGGGACCATCGGGAACGAGCCGTAGTGCTCGCCCTGGCGCAGCACCTCCGTACCGCCGATACGGAGGCTTTCGATCCGGCATCCGATGTCCGGACGGACCGTCAACTCGACGTCGCCGGCCGCCAGCCGGACACTCTTCTCGCTACTCACGCCCCCGACACTACTTGCGTCACCGCACGCGCCGACGCGCGCGCCGCCGTGTTGGCCGGAGTGGTGGGGTCAGCGGCGGCGGCGCAGCACGCGGCCGACCACCACGGCGGAGGCGAGCGCGAGGGCCGCGGCCGGAGCGACCCAGCGCAGGGTGGCCCCCGCACCGACACCCACCGGGGCGGGCACGGGCGCGTACCGCCCGCGCGGCGGCGCGTGGTCGACCTCCTCGGCACTGCGCCCGATCATGGTCCGCCGCGCGTGCGCGGCCTCGGCGGGTACGTAGTCCGCGTCCCCGGGAAGATCGAACTCCCCCTCCGCGAGCGGGTCGAGCGCGGGGGGCGGAACGACGGCGTCGAAGACGGAGTGGCCGGCGCCCTTTTCGGGCGTGCCGGAACCGGACCCGGACGTGGTGGGCCCGGTCGGCTCCGCCGCGGGCGCCGTGGCGTCCGCCTCGGGCGCGCCCCCGGCTCCCTTCCCCGCGCCTTTCGTGTCCGCGGCGAGCGCCGCGCCGAAGCGGTCCAGCAGGCGGGAGGCCGAGGCCCGGGCGCCTTCCGGGGTCGCCGTGGCCACGCGGCCGTCCGCCGTGGCCGTGCCGGTGAAGGACAGGCGGGTGCCCTTGGGCTCGGGGGCCAGGCGGAGGGTGAGGGAGAACTTCGCCGCGCCCGTGCCGCGCACCTCCGTGCCCTGCGCCTCCACGCCGAACGTGTCCTCGTCGAGCTCGGTGATCCGCAGCGTGCCCCGGTAGGTGATCGTGTGTCCCTCGACGCGGAGCTTCAGCCGCCCGGCCACCGGTGGCTCGCCCGCGTCCTGCTGCAGGCCGGGGACGCAGCAGGCGACCCTCGCCGGGTCCCGCAGCGTCTGGCGGAGTGACTGGACCTCAACCGGAACGAACACCTCATGCTCCATGAAACGAGCCTACTCAGGGGTGGCCGTCCCGTCTGCGCAAACGCCCCGCCGACCCGTGCCGAACCCCTCTCATCCCGTATAGCGCGGGTGCACCAGCGTCGACGGGGGCAGCTCGTCGCGGGGGCGCTCGTCCGCCAGGGGCTCCAGCTCGGGGGCGAGCGGGGCTCCCGGGGGGCCGGACGGCGAGGCCAGGACGAAGCCCCAGTCGTGCGGGGACTTCGTGGCTTCCGAGGCGCGGTCGGGGCCCGCCGTGAAGCCCGTGAGGCGGCCCGTCGCGCGGTACGGCACGGTCCGCAGGCCCGCCGCCCGTACCGTCGACTCCACCGTCCAGTACGTGTGCGCCCGCGTCGCGACCGGGCCCGCGTGCACCACGATCCGCCCGCCCGGCGCCAGCACCCGCGCGGCGAGGCCGAAGAACTCCTCCGAGTAGAGCTTGGTGCTCGGGGTGATGCCCGGGTCCGGCAGATCGGAGACCACCACGTCGAACGGACCGGCCGACCGCCCCGGCCCCCGCAGCCAGCCGAACGCGTCCGCGACCACCGGCCGCACCCGCCGGTCCTCGTACGCATGGCCGTTCAGCGCCGACAGGGCCGGGTCGTGGCGCGCCAGGTCGACGACGCCCGCGTCGAGTTCGACCAGGGTCACCGAGCGCACGCCCGGGTGGCGCAGCGCCTCGCGCGCGGCGAGGCCGTCCCCGCCGCCCAGGATCAGCACCCGCCCGTACGGGCCCGAGTCCATCGCGGGGCCCATGAGCGCCGAGTGGTAGCGGTGCTCGTCGCGGCCGCTGACGCGCAGCCGGCCGTCGAGGAAGAGGTCGAGCGGGCCGCCGGGGCCGTGTCCGGTGCGGCTGCCGGTGAGGACGATCTCCTGCACCCCGGTCTGCACCGCGACCCGCACCTGTCCCCCGTACACCGCGCGCCGCGCCGCCTGCTCGAAGGCGCCGACCAGAGCGGTCGTCGTCGCCAGGACCGCGAGGACCAGCACGTTCGCCGCGAACAGCCACCATCGCGCGCGGGGCGTCAGATCGCGCCGGAACAGCCACAGCACCAGCGCGCCGCCCGCGACCGCGTTGACCGCGCCGGTCAGCAGCGCTCCCGTCAACTGGCCGAGCAGCGGCAGCAGGAGGAAGGGGAAGGCGAGGCCGCCGACGAGCGCTCCCACGTAGTCGGCGGCGAACAGGTCCGCGACCGTGCCGCCGGGGTCCTGCCGGGAGACCCGCTGGATCAGGGTCATCAGGAGTGGAATCTCCGCGCCGATGAGCACGCCGATCCCGAGCGAGAACGCCACGAGTGCGTACCTCGCGCCGCCGAACCAGGCGAACGTCGCGTACAGCACCATCGCCGAGCAGCCGCCGACCAGGGCGAGGGCCGCCTCGATGAGGCCGAAGCCGACGGCTGCGTGCAGCCGCAGCCGTTTGGCGAGCAGGGAGCCGATGCCCATGGCGAAGACCATCACGGACAGCACGACGGAGGCCTGGGTGACCGAGTCGCCGATCAAGTACGAGGCGAGGGCGACTAGTTCGAGTTCATACACGAGTCCGCAGGCCGCGCAGATGAACACGGTGCCGAGCACGATGAACCGCGCGGTGCTGCGCCGGTGTGCCGGCGGCGGGATGCCACAGGGCAGGACGGACACAGACGGTTCGATCATGATGGGAACGCTACGTCACGACTCACTGACATCTTGTCACCCACAAGAGTGCAACTAGCGCACTGCGGAGGGAATTACGGCCCTCCCAGTGGCGGTACACCCCCTCCTGCCTGCACGCATTCTCAGTGCCCGACGGGTGCCGCCATTCCGACACCGACCCTCGTACGGGTCACCACCAACTGCCCTTCCTGCGGGTACGCGTGCCAGGTCCGCCAGCGCACCTGGCCCTCGCAGCGCTGCGCGATCATCGCGGTGAACGCGTGCGGCGAGCCGGGAAACGTCCCCGCAAGGCCGTTGGGGTGGTCCGCGACCAGCGCGAGGAGCTCCTGGGCGCGCCCCGCGAACGAGCCCCCGGACAACGTCTCCACCCGCGCGGCGAACTCGTATTCCCACTCCCCGAGACGTTTCGCCACCCCGAGGGGCAGCGGTGTGCTGCTGCCGGGCATACAGGCGACGGTCTCCGAACAGGAGCCCTGCTCCTCTTCGAGGAGCACCTGGTGGGAGGCACCGAGAAGTCTCAACTGGAGTTTGGCGCCGGAGAGTTCGAGGTCGAGGACGGCCAGCGCGGGCAGCGGCTCCCGGCCCAGAGCCCAGGCGAGGTCACTGGCACGCGTGTCGGTGTAGACGGTCTTGAGAGTCGTGAGCATGGGTGGGCTCCGCAAAACACACATGGGGAGGGTGGACGACCGGGGTCACCCCGGAACCGGTGCGAGGGAAGGGGGGACCGCCTGCTCAGGTCCGCCCGGCGGGGGGTCCGTGGACTGCGTTCCTCAACAGCGAGGGAACCATGAAGTGCGCGGCGCCCACAGCGTTTTTACCCAACTTGACGTGGTTTCCATCCCCTGGGATGCAACACGGTTCAACTGTTCAACCGGAGGGTGCGCACGAAGGCGCCCGGCGGGTGTTGACCCACCGGGCGCGCGGAAGGGGCGTGCGGACGGAATCGGCTGCCCCGTGTCAGCCGCGACCGCCGCGAACGGTCAGCCGTACTCCCGCGAACCGGTCGGCCGGAGGGTCTTCCAACCGGTCGGCCGGAGCTTGTCCGAACCGTCAGGTGAGGCCTCTGCGATCCGTCGGCCGAGGCTTCTGTGAACCGTCAGCTGGAGCCGCCGCAGCCGCCGCCCCCGCAGGACGAACCGCCCCCGCAGGAGGAGTGGCCACCGCCGCACGAGTGGCCGCCGTGGTGGCCGCCGCTGCTGCCGCCGTCACCGGCCCACCAGGAACCGGACGAGCCGCCCGCCCCGGACGACCACGACCGCGCCCGGCCCCGGCGCCGGCGCCGACTGGAGATCTTGTCCGCGAGGAACCAGACCGTTACCAGGAAAGCCGCCCCGATGACATATCCCATCTCCCCCACCGTCCTTCGTCCTTCTCCCGTATGTGACAGGGGGATGCCCCCCGCCACCGGAAGCGAAAGCAGACTTGAGCAACTCCAGAGGTTCCGCGCAGGATGGCGGCCATGACCTCCAGCGCGCGCCCTCTCCTCAACCGCCGCCTCGCCGAGTTCGGCACCACGATCTTCGCCGAGATGTCCGCCCTCGCGGCGTCCACCGGAGCCATCAACCTCGGCCAGGGCTTCCCCGACACCGACGGCCCCGAGGAGGTGCGCGAGGCCGCCGTGCGGGCCCTGCGCGACGGGCGGGGCAACCAGTACCCGCCGGGCCCGGGCGTGCCCGAGCTGCGCACGGCGATCGCGGACCACCAGTTGCGGCGCTACGGGCTCGCGTTCGACCCGGACCGCGAGGTGCTGGTGACGGCGGGCGCCACCGAGGCGATCGCGGCCGCGCTGCTCGCCCTGGTGGAGCCGGGGGACGAGGTGATCGCCCTGGAGCCGTACTACGACTCGTACGCGGCGTGCATCGCCATGGCGGGCGGCACCCGCGTCCCGGTGACGCTGCGCCCCGAGACCGTCGACGGCGGGCAGCGGCGCTTCGTGCTCGACCTCGACGAGCTGCGCGCCGCCGTCACCCCGCGCACCCGCCTCATCCTGCTCAACACCCCGCACAACCCCACCGGAACCGTGCTCACGCGCGCGGAGCTGACGGCGGTGGCGGAGCTGGCGTGCGAGCGGGACCTGCTGGTGGTGACCGACGAGGTGTACGAGCACCTGGTCTTCGACGGCGAGCACGTGCCGCTGGCGACGCTGCCGGGGATGCGCGGGCGCACACTCACGATCGGCTCGGCGGGCAAGACGTTCTCGTTCACCGGCTGGAAGGTCGGTTGGGCCACCGGTGCGCCCGAGCTGGTCGCGGCCGTCCGCTCGGCCAAGCAGTTCCTGACGTACGTGGCCTCCGGGCCCTTCCAGTACGCGGTCGCCGAGGCGCTGCGGCTGCCGGACGCGTACACCGACGGGATGCGCGACGAACTGCGGGGCAAGCGGGACCTGCTGAGCGAGGGCCTGGCGGCGGCGGGCTTCGCGGTGTACCGCCCGGCGGGCACGTACTTCGTCACCACCGACATCCGCCCGCTGGGCGAGGAGCTCTCACACGGCGGCGACGGCTTCGCCTTCTGCCGGGCGCTGCCGGAGCGCTGCGGGGTGGTGGCGATTCCCAACGCCGTCTTCTACGACCACCGGGACGCGGGCGCGCCTTTCGTCCGATTTGCCTTCTGCAAGAGGGAGAGTGTGCTGGAAGAGGCCGTCTCCCGGCTGAAGGCGCTCGCGGGCTGAGCTCGCGGACCGGCAGGCCCACGGGACCGACTACGCGCGCGCCCGGAGGTGCACCCTGTCCGCCGAGATCACCGCCCTCGTACGCCGGTCCGGCACCGCCCTGTCCACGCCGCGCCGGCTGACCGCGCTGCGCCGGGCGGCCCCCGCGCTCGGGCTGTTCGCCGCCGTCCGGCTCAGCGGGATGCTGTGCCTGGCCGGGTGGGCCTGGCATCTGGGGCGCTCGCCGCGCGCGCTGCTCGCGACGACGTGGGACGCCGACTGGTACATCAAGATCGCGGCGAACGGCTACGGGCGGACGCTGTACTGGCCGGGCGGGGTGGTTCAGAGCGACCTGGCGTTCTTCCCCCTCTACCCGACCCTGCTGCGGGCGGTGACGACGTTCCTGCCGGTGGCGGGCGGCACGGCCGGGCTGCTGGTCTCCTGGACGGCGGCGGCCGCGGCGGCCTGGGGGACCTACGCGGTCGGCGACCGCCTGGCGGGCCGCCGCACGGCAACGGCTCTCGTCCTGCTGTGGGGCCTGCTGCCGCACTCCATCGTGCTGTCCATGGCGTACACCGAGCCGGTGATGACGGCGCTGGCCGCCTGGTCGCTGTGGGCGCTCCTGGAACGGCGCTGGCTGTGGGCGGGCGCCCTCGCGGCCCTGGCGGGCCTCTCGCGGCCCAACGCGGTCGCGGTGGCGTCGGCGGTCACGGTGGCGGCCGCGGCGGCGCTGTGGCGCGGCGGGCGGGGCGTACGGCGGGACTGGCGGGTGTGGGCGGCGGGGCTGGCGGCGCCGCTCGGCTGGTGCGGATACGTCCTGTCGGTCGGCGCCCGAAAAGGTGATCCGCTGCGCGGCTACTTCGCGGTCCAGGCCGCCTGGACGTCGAGGTTCGACTTCGGCCGGGGGACGCTGCGCTTCGTACGGAAGCTGGCGACCGGGCCGTACGACCTCGGCTACACGATGGCGTTCCTGATCACGGCGGCGGCCCTGCTCCTGTTCACCCTGTTCCTGCTGGAGCGCCCGCCCCTGCCCGTGCTCGTCTACACGGCGGTGCTGGTCCTGATCACGATCGGCGGCTCGGGGTTCTTCGAGTCCAAGCCGAGGTTCCTGCTGCCCGCCTTCCCGCTGCTGCTGCCGCTGGCGGCCGCACTGGCGAAAGCCCGGCCGAGGGCGGCGGTCACGGTGACCGCGGCCCTGGCCGGGCTGTCGTTCGCGTACGGGGCGTATCTGCTGACGCTGGCCCCGATGGCGCTGTGAAGCCGTGAGCGCCGGGCGTCAGGCGTCGTCGCCGGGGGCGTCGCCCTCGTCGTCGCCCTCGGCCTCCTCGGCGGCCTTCTCCAGGCCGAGCTGCTCCACGAGCCACTTGTCGAACTCGATCGAGGCGCGGACCCAGCTGACGGTCGACGACACGAAGTGCTCAAGGGCGACGCCGGTGCCGATCAGCATCTGCGCCTCACCGATGAGGCGGACGGCGCCGTCGTCGTGGGTGTGCGTGTAGACCTTGGGCCACAGGGTGCGGCGGTTCCAGTCGTCGATCGTCTCCAGCAGCGCGAGCTTGTCGTCGATGCTGTGCGGGCGGTCGTAGAAGGTCCGCACCGAGAAGACCTGCTGGTCGTCCTCGCCACGGAACATGAAGTACGTGCGGAACTCCTCCCACGGCGCGGCGAGGTCGCCCTCGTCGTCCACGACGTACTTGAGCTCCATCTGTTCCAGGAGCTGCTTTACCAGATCCTGGTCGGGTACGACGGGCCCGGCCGGTCCACCGGTGGGCTGCGGGCCGGGCTGAGCCCCGAAATTCGGAATCGAGGACGGGTCGATGCTCATCGTGAATCTTCCTTCGTACGGTTCCGGTCATCCTCTCCCATGCCGGGCGGGGGCTGGCAACCCCCGCCACGGGTATCCGCTGACGGCTGACCGAATCCCGGCGCGCGGGCCGGTTCAGGGCCTGTCCTTTCCGGTCGCCGCGCCCACGATCAGCCCCTCCCCGAAACGGTCGACGCGGACCGTGTCGCCGTCCTTGACCTCGCCCGCCAGGATCTCCTTGGCGAGGCGGTCGCCGATGGCGGTCTGGATGAGGCGGCGCAGGGGGCGGGCGCCGTAGGCCGGGTCGTTGCCCTCCTCGGCCAGCCAGGCCAGGGCCTCGGGGGTGACCTCCAGGGTGAGGCGGCGGTCGGCCAGGCGCTTGGCCAGGCGGGCGATCTGGAGCTCCGCGATGTGGGCCAGCTCGTCCTTGGTGAGGGCCGAGAAGACCACCAGGTCGTCCAGGCGGTTCAGGAACTCGGGCTTGAAGGAGGCCCGGACCATCTCCAGGACCTGTCGTTTCTTCTCTTCTGCGCTGGTCAGCGGCTCTACCAGATACTGGCTGCCCAGGTTCGACGTAAGCACCAGGATCGTGTTGCGGAAGTCGACCGTACGGCCCTGGCCATCGGTGAGACGGCCGTCGTCGAGGACCTGGAGGAGCACGTCGAAGACCTCCGGGTGCGCCTTCTCGACCTCGTCGAGCAGGACCACGCTGTACGGGCGGCGGCGGACGGCCTCGGTGAGCTGGCCGCCCTCCTCGTACCCCACGTACCCGGGCGGGGCGCCGACCAGGCGGGCCACGCTGTGCTTCTCGCCGTACTCCGACATGTCGATGCGGACCATCGCCCGCTCGTCGTCGAAGAGGAAATCGGCCAGTGCTTTGGCCAGTTCTGTTTTACCCACGCCCGTCGGGCCGAGGAAGAGGAACGAGCCCGTCGGGCGGTCGGGGTCCGCGATGCCCGCCCTGGTGCGGCGGACCGCGTCCGAGACCGCGCGGACCGCCTCGCCCTGGCCGATCAGCCGGCGGCCCAGCTCGTCCTCCATGCGCAGCAGCTTCTGCGTCTCGCCCTCCAGGAGGCGGCCGGCCGGAATGCCGGTCCAGGCGCCGACCACGTCGGCGATGTCGTCGGGGCCGACCTCGTCCTTGACCATGGTGTCCTTGGACGCCTCCTGCTCGGCCTCGGACGCCTCCTCCAGCTCGCGCTCCAGGGTCGGGATCTCGCCGTACAGCAGCTTGGAGGCGGTGTCGAAGTCGCCGTCGCGCTGGGCGCGCTCGGCCTGGCCGCGCAGGTCGTCGAGGCGCTCCTTGAGCTCACCGACCCGGTTCAGGCCCTCCTTCTCCTTCTCCCAGCGGGCGGTGAGGCCGCGCAGCTCCTCCTCCTTGTCGGCGAGGTCGCGGCGGATCTTCTCCATCCGCTCCTTGCTCGCCGCGTCCGTCTCCTTGGAGAGGGCCAGCTCCTCCATGCGCAGCCGGTCCACGGCCCGCTGGAGCTCGTCGATCTCCACGGGGGAGGAGTCGATCTCCATGCGCAGGCGCGAGGCGGCCTCGTCGACCAGGTCGATCGCCTTGTCGGGCAGGAAGCGGGAGGTGATGTAGCGGTCTGACAGGGTCGCGGCCGCCACCAGCGCGCTGTCCGCGATCTGCACCTTGTGGTGCGCCTCGTACCGGCCCTTGAGGCCGCGCAGGATCGCGATGGTGTCCTCGACCGTGGGCTCCGCGACCAGGACCTGCTGGAAGCGGCGCTCCAGGGCGGGGTCCTTCTCGATGCGCTCGCGGTACTCGTCGAGCGTCGTCGCACCCACCATCCGCAGCTCGCCCCGGGCCAGCATCGGCTTGAGCATGTTGCCCGCGTCCATGGCCGAGTCGCCGCCGGCGCCCGCGCCGACGACCGTGTGCAGCTCGTCGATGAACGTGACGATCTGGCCGTCGCTCGCCTTGATCTCGGAGAGGACGGTCTTCAGTCGCTCCTCGAACTCGCCCCGGTACTTCGCCCCCGCCACCATCGCGCCGAGGTCCAGCGAGACGAGCCGCTTGTTCTTCAGGGACTCCGGGACGTCGCCCTTCACGATCCGCTGGGCCAGGCCCTCCACGACCGCGGTCTTGCCGACGCCGGGCTCACCGATGAGCACCGGGTTGTTCTTGGTGCGCCGGGAGAGCACCTGCACCACCCGGCGGATCTCCTGGTCCCGGCCGATGACCGGGTCGAGCTTGCCCTCGCGGGCCGCGGCCGTGAAGTCCGTGCCGAACTTCTCCAGGGCCTTGTACTGGCCCTCGGGGTCGGGGGTTGTCACCCGCCGTCCTCCTCGTACTGTCTCGAATGCCTCAAGGAGCTTCTTCGCGGTCGCGCCCTGCTGGGCGAGCAGCTCGCCGGTCCGGCCGCCCTTGGCGGCGAGGCCGATGAGCAGGTGCTCGGTGGAGAGGAAGTCGTCGCCCAGTTCCTTGGCGCGCTGCGCGGCGTCGGCGATGACGGCCAGCAGTTCGCGGTCGGGCTGGGGCGGGGCGACCGTGGACCCGGTCACGCTGGGCAGCGCGGCGAGCAGCCGCTCCGCCCCGGACCGTACGGCGGCCTGGTCGGCGTCGACGGCCGCCAGCAGATCGACGATGTTCTCGTTCTCCTCGCCCGTCAGGAGGGCGAGGAGCAGATGCGCGGCCGTCAGGTCCGGGTGTCCGTCGGACACGGCCCGGTTACTGGCCGCGTTGATCGCGTCCCGGCTCTTGTTGGTCAGCTCGGCGTCCACGTGCGGTCTCTCCTCCTCGGCGTAGGGGTCCTGAACTTCATGACCCGTCCAGCGTACATAAAGTTGAGCCGATTCCGCTCAAGGTACGGGGACCGGGTTCGGCGTAGATTTCCGCGCATGACCACGGACACGGCCGCCACCCAGGCCCCCCGCACCCGGACCCCTCTGGACCCCCGGCAGCCCGATCCGGCCTACCTCAGCTTCTGGCGCGAGCGGCACTTGTGCACGCTGACGACCCCGCGCCCGGACGGCAGCCCGCACCTGGTGCCGGTGGGGGTCACGTACGACCCGGAGGCCGGGGTCGCGCGGGTGATCGCCAACAGGTCGAGCAAGAAGGTCGCGAACGTGCTGGCCGCCGGGGCGGAGGGGGCGCGTGTGGCGGTGTGCCAGGTGGACGGGCGCCGCTGGGCCACGCTTGAGGGCCGGGCTCACGTACGTACGGAGCCGGGGCCGATCGCCGAGGCGGTGGCGCGGTACGCCGAGCGGTACGGGCGGGTGCCGCGCGAGAACCCGGACCGGGTGCTGATCGAGATCGTCCTGGAGCGGGCGATGGGCAAGGGCTGAGCGCGGGCGCCGCTGCGTGCGTGCGCGCGCAGCACAGCGGCGCCACCGTGTTCAGGTCCACGATGGCGCCGCTGTGTGGGGGAAGCGCCTGAGCGATTTACAACGACGGGGGAATCGCTTCAGGCGCTGCGGGGGGTGGCGGTAGATGACTCGGGGTCGAACAGTTGGTGGTCACGCTGGTCCAGATTGACGAACACCATGCCGTACCGCACGGCACAGCGAATCGGCTGCGGCGCCCCTCGTGGCCGGCGGAGGCACCGGTAGGCACGGACGTCCTCGTCGTCCTCACGCGCGACCAGGATCGGCTCGCCGAACAGGGTGACCATCAACGAATCGCCGCTATGGGGAATAGCCGTGACGAGGTCGATGAAGTGCCACCCCGAGCGGTAGGCCGTGGCCATCTCGCGCCGGAAGACCCGGTCGTCCGGCGGGAGGCTCATGCGCCGACACCCGCGGGCGCGACCTCCCAGGTGGGCTCACCCGGAGAAGCCAGGACCCGCGTCACCGGCTTGTGCTCCCAGGTGGGCTCTCCCGGAGCCGCTACGGTTCCGTGGGACGGCTTGCTCTCCCACGTGGGTTCCCCACTCGCGGCGAGAGCGCAAAGAGCAGCCGTGACAACGGCTATAGCGCTAAGTGCTCGAACCATCCTGCTCATGGCCGATCTCCACCTCTTTATGATCATTCCCTCCCCCCGCGCATAAGACGATGGCTCACTCTGAGCGCTTCCACCAGCGAGGCCAGGCATCATGTTCCTGTAATTCAGGAGTATGAGGGGGGTGTAATCCGGTTGTATCAGGGGCACTTCGGACATAGTCATGGCCCTACAGACCTGTGCGAGATGGGCAAGACCCTCTACGGCACCGCGTTGCGTACCGGCGGAATAACTCGCACGGAAGCCCAGGCCGCTCCCTGTCTCATCGATCTCGCGCTGCTGCGGCCCGATGCGGAGGACGCGGAGCAGCTGCGGCCGGTCCCTCCCTCGGTCGTCCTGAACCAGCTCGTGCAGCCGCTCGAACGCGAGATCCAGGAGCGCAGGAAGCTGTCGATGTCGCTGGCCAGTACTTTCGAGCCATTCATGGCCATCACCAGCGAAGACGCGGCAAGCACCCATGCGATCACGGTCCTTGAGGGGCTCGAACTCATCAACGCGACGCTGGACCGCGTCATCGACGAGTGCACCAAGGAGCTGCTCACCATCCAGCCCGGCAGCGGGCGCAGACCCGAGACCCTGGAGTCGGGCCTGCGCCGGGTCCAGCCGCTGCTCGACCGGGGCGTCGACATGCGCACCCTCTATCAGCACACCTCCCGCCACCACTCCGCGACGATCGGATACGTGGAGCGCATCGCGCCGTACGGGCTTGAGGTCCGCACGCTGGAAGAGATCATCGACCGGCTGATCATCGTGGACCGCCGGGTCGCCTTCATCCCCGCGCGCAGCGACCGCCGGGTCGCGCTCGAACTGCGGCACGAGGGCCTGGTGCAGTATCTGGTCGGCGTCTTCGACCAGTTCTGGCTGCACGCGGTGCCGTGGGAGGAGGAAGTCCCGTACGCCCAGAAGGCGGAGGGCATCACGGGCGTCCAGCGCTCCATCGCCAAGCTCCTGGTGGAGGGGCACGTGGACGACTCGATCGCACGCCGGCTCGGCATGAACGTACGTACCTGCCGCGCGCACATCGCCAAGCTGAACGCCGCCCTCGGCAGCGGCAGTCGCGCCCAGCTCGGCTATCTCATCGCCCAGTCCGGAATCCTGGAGCAGGACAACTGAACGCGCTTCCCACCCACGAGCCCGAAGAGCCGCTCGTGGAGTTCGACCCCGTCGCCGGTGCCGTCACCGTCTCCGGCGACGGTCTCCCCCGCGTCGAGCTGCGCCGCACCGGCGGCGAGCCGGACGCGCACACGCCGGTCGGCACCCGCGCCGCCGACCGGCTGGCGCTCACCGTCGACGGCGAACCGGCCGGTCTCGACCCGGCCGGGGGGCGGCTGACCCGGCGCTCCTACCGGGTCGACGCGGTCTGCGGCGCCGTCCGCTACCGGCTCGTCCCCGACTCGCCGGCCGGCAGCCGCCTGCTGCGCGAGGGCCGCCGCCTCGGCACGCTCCGGTGTGACGGGGACGGGCGCGTGGACGCGGAGTGGCGCGAGGGCGCGAAGGTGCTGCCGCTGGACGTGAGCGTCGGATACGCGCTGGCCGCCGCGTTCGGCACGGGGGCGCAGCCGATGTGGATGACGGCGATCGACATCGGGGCGGACCTGCTGGACTGAGCGCGCGCCCCTTTTTGGCCCGGGGTTCGTCTGCGGGCCGCCTGTGGCTGGTCGCTCCCCCAAGTTCTCGGCTTCGCTCGAACAGGGGGGACCCCCATCGCGGCGGAGCCGCAAATGTCACAGCCCCGCGCCCCTGAAATGCCGCTGCGCGGCATGCCCTGGGCGCCCCGCAGGGGCGCATTCTTAGGGGCGCGGGGAACTGCGCGAGCAACCCACCACGGTCCGCAGACGAAACCCCGGGACCGCCTATACGTGCGGGTGGCTCCCAGGTGGCTCCTCGTCGTCCGTGGCTCGGCCACGCACGCGCCCGCGCGGCCGGTGCGGCATCAGGTCCTTGCCGCGCGCCTCGCCGGTGCCGACGATCGGGAGGGGGTGCGCGGGGCGGCCGTCGGGGGACTGCGGGAACTGCAACAGCCGCCCCGGCGCGGGTGGTTGACCGGTCTCGGGATGCCCGGCCGCGCCCCGCCCGCCGTCGCCACCGGGGTACGCGTCCCCCTCCGGAGGGCGCCCCGTCCGCTGCGGCCCGTCGTCGCCCCACTCACCGGCGGGCTCGGCCGCAGCCGCCCGGCGGCTGACGCGGGCGTGCTCCTCCCAGCCCTCCTGGAACCAGCGGAGCTGCTCGCGCTGGAGCTCGTCGTCGGTGAGGACGCGTACGCCGTCGAGGCCGGCGCGCCGGACCTTCTCGCCCAGCTCGATCAGCAGGCCGCCCAACAGCTGGGCCAGTCCGTCCTGTTCGACCCCTGATCCGTCGTCGTCCGCCATCCCCCGCCCCCCTTCACACCCCCGGGCTGCCGGCCCCCTCGCCGCTCTCCGGCAGGAACGCCCTCGTCACGCGTACGAAGAGCTCCCGCAGCTCGGGAGGCACCCCCATGCGGCGGGCGGCCTCCTCGGGACTGAGCGGCTGAGGGCCATCCACGTCCTGCCCGCCCCGGGTCACGGCAATCGGCAGATCGTCCTCGGAGAGCCGCCCGGACCGGATGAGCATGTCCCGCAGCGGTACGCCGAGCACGGCCGCCAGTCTGCGCATGGTCTCCAGGTCCGGCATGCTCTGGCGCTGCAACAACCTGCTCACGGCGGCCCGGTGGACCCCGGCGTCGTCCGCGAGCTTCGACTTGCCGCCGCCGCGCGGGCTGTCGATGTCGTAGTCACGCAGCCGCATCAGGCGCTCTATCCAGGTGGCGAACTCTTCGAGCCCGTCCGCGTGGCTCCGGCCGCCGTCGCCGCGGTAGCCCTGCTCGTTGCGGGCGCCGGCCCGTGCGCTCGAACCCATGTGGTCGCTCTCCCTCGTCGCGGGGAACAGCGTACTCCTGGCGCACTCGCGTGACAGTAGGTGCGCGCTCGCACGCAGGAGTCGCTTGCGTACGCGCACGCACCGTGTCACCCTGATCACGCGTTCGCAATTTGCCGAACTCGTGTTCCCATACGTGGGGAGGGGTTTGCACGTGCCCGCACACATGACCGCTCCAAAGACGCCCTTGACCTCGGACTTATCCCGATCGGCGGACGACCTCGACTGGCGCAGGGCCGCCGCCTGCGTAAACCTTCCACAACGCTCCGTATTCGCCCGCGTTCCCTCCGAAGCGGAACCGGTATTGCGAGCATGCAACCAGTGTCCCATCCGCAGGCAGTGCGAGGTGGTCGTCGACCCCGCGCACACCTTCTTCGACGGGGTGAGCGGCGGACGGCTCTGGCGCAACGGCCGCGAGGTCAAACGGACCAAGGCGCTCGCCTCCCGGCAGGCGGGGCGATGAGGACCGAGGGCGCGGGCACGGTAAAGGCCGAAGGTACGGACGCGGGCGCGGACGCCGGTGCGGTGTGGCTGGAGTCGCTGTGCCGCCGGTTCCCCGACCTCCTCGCCGAGCTGGCCCCGTCCCCCACGGGCCTGCGCGAACGGCCCGGCGGCGGGGCCGCGCGCTCCACCACCGCCCCGATCCGGCTGCACATCTCCGACGCCGTACGGGACATCACCGACGGCGTGGTCGAGCTGGAGGAGGCGGTACGGGAACGGCTCGGCCTGCGCCCGGCGGCCCCGGCCCCGGTGGTGACCCGGCTGCGCCGCATCGCCGGACTCCTTGACCGCGTGAGGGAGTTGCCCGACCTCGCCGAGCACCTGACGGAGGAGACCCGGCGCATGGCCCGGCGCTGCGCCCGCGAGCTCGGGGACCCGGAGCAGATGATCCGGCTCGACGGGCGCTGCCCCGCGTGCGACTCGGTGTCGCTGCGCATCTTCCCGGAGCGCGGCGCCGTGCTCTGTGTGAACCCCGTCTGCCGCCATGTGCTGGAGACGGCCTCGGGGGACGCGGCCCAAGAGGATGCGGCCCAGGGGGAGGCTTCGTGAGCACATGTCTGGTCTCGGGCGACCTCGCCGCCGCCGAAGTCGCCGTATCGCCCGCGACGATTCGCAAATGGGTCCAGCTGGGACATCTGAAATCTGCGGGCCGCCAGGGACGCAGGCTGCTCTACCGGCTTGAGGACGTATTCGCGGCGGAGCGTTCCGTACATCGCGACGAGATCGCATAGGGATCCTTTCACCATCTCCCCATGGCCTCACCCGTATCCGGGTGGGGCCCTTTCCCATGCCGCCGCACTGTCACCAAATGTCCCTGGAGAAAGTCTGGTTGCGGAATTCGCGACCTCGGATCACACTTGTCGCAGCGGCAGATCCGCGCCCACATCCGGGGCGACGGGTCTGCCGCTTCGTGTTGGAAAGGAAACCCACCAGTGGATCAGATCCTGTTCTGGAACGCGGTCGCCCTGGAAGCCGACCGCACGACCCACACCACGGGCGCCCCCGCCGAGGCCGGCACCCGGGGCCCGTGCGGCGCCTCCCGGGCGCTGGCGATGACCCATCTCGCCATGCACGACGCCTACTTCGGCATCCACCCCGGCCACGACTGCTACCTGGGCGGCTCGCTGCCCCAGGCCCCGGTCGGGGCCTCCTCCGACGCGGCCATAGCCGCCGCCGCGCACGCCACGCTCAGCGCTCTCTACCCCACCCAGAAGGACTACTTCAACGCCCAGCACCGGGCGGCCGGGCTTCCCTCCGGCCAGGGCACCGGCGACGGCCACACCTTCGGCCTGCGGGTCGCCGGCGTACTCCAGTCTCTGCGCAGGAACGACCCCGGCCTCGGCGACGACGGCTACGTCTACTCGGTCGACCGGCTGCACCACCGGCCCGACCCGGTCGACCCGGGCCAGGGCGCGTACGCCGCGTTCTACGGCGCCCGCTCCCACCTGTTCGCGGCGACCACCCGCCACCACCTGGACGCCCCGCCGCAGCCGGGCACCCCGAAGTACCGGGCGGGGCTGCGCCAGGTGCGCGCCAAGGGCATCGCGACACATCTGATGGGCGCACTGCCGGAGGACCTGCGGGCGAGCCGCCGCACCCAGCAGGAGACCACCGCGGGCATGTTCTGGGCGTACGACGGGGTCGTCGGCCTGGGCACGCCGCCCCGCTTCTACAACCAGATCGTCCGCAAGGTCGCCGAGGCCCAGCACAACGACACCGCCAAGAACGCCCGGCTGTTCGCCCTGCTCAACACGGCCATGGCCGACGCGGGCATCCTGGCCTGGTTCGACAAGTACCACTACGACCTGTGGCGCCCGGTCGTCGGCATCCGCGAGCACGACACCTCTTCGGGCCCGGCCGGCACCGGCACGGCGGCCCTGAGCACGGACGCCGACCCCGAGTGGCTGCCGCTGGGCGCGCCCAACACCAACAACCCCGGCGGCAAGGTCAACCGGACGCCGAACTTCCCGTCGTACCCCTCGGGCCACGCCACCTTCGGGGCGGCCGCCTTCCAGTCGGTGCGGCACTTCTACCACCAGGGGAATTACGGCCCCGACAATCTGGCCGACGGTCTGGAATTCGTCTCCGACGAACTCAACGGCGCCAGCACCGACCCCAAGGGGACAGCCCGGACCCGAGTGGCCCGTACATTCCCCGGCGGGCTCTGGGAAATGATCAGGGAGAACAGCCTCAGCCGGGTATTCCTCGGCGTGCACTGGAACTACGACGGCTGGGTCCCCAACGCCTCCGGCGACATGGATCTGAATCTGAACATCGGCGGTGTCCGGCTCGGACTCGACATCGCGAACGACATCGCCACGCACGGCCTGCGGGCCTCGCGCGCGGCCGGTCCCGCGGCTTAGCCCGCCCCGGCGATGAATCTGCTGACCCGCGGCCGCAGGCCGCATTCCAGGAAACCCGGCACGGAAAGGGACATCACTGTGCAATCAAACGAGAGCGCTGATGCGGTGACCGAGCTCGGATCCGGCCACCCCGGCGACAACCCGCCCCCGGCCGGGCGCGGCGGCTTCGTCTACGTCATGAGCAACCAGGAGACCGGCAACTCGGTGACGGTCTTCGCCCGTGACGTCTACGGCAACCTGACCCGCAAGGGCACCTACCCGACCGGCGGCCTCGGCGTCGGCCGCAGCTACGACCTGGAGGACACCTCCGACCCGCTGGTCTCGCAGGGCTCGCTGATCGCCGGCGAGGACCAGAGGTTCCTGTTCGGCGTCGACTCGGGCAGCAACGAGGTCTCCTCCCTCGCCATCGAGGGCGAGCGGCTGCGGCTGGTCAGCCGGGTCGCCACCGGCGGCGTCCGCCCGGTCAGCCTGACCGTGCACGGCAACCTCCTGTACGCCGTCAACGCCACCGACGGCTCGATCTCCGGCTTCCACGTCGGTGACGACGGCTCGCTCACCCCGGTCGACGGCTCCCACAGGTCCCTGATCGGCGGCGCGGCGGCGGGGCCGTCGCAGATCCAGTTCACGCCCGACGGCACCCAGCTGATCGTCACCGAGCGGCAGACGAACGTCATCGACGTCTTCCCCGTCGACGCGTACGGCCGCGCGGGCGAGCCGGTGCGCAACCAGTCCAACGGCCTCGCCCCCTTCACCGCCACCTTCCACGGCGACGTGCTGATGGTGGCCGAGATCATCGGCGCCCCCGGCTTCTTCGGCTCCATGTCCACCTACCGGGTCAACCGCGACGGCACCCTCCAGGTGATCAGCGGCTCGGTGACCACCACCGAACTCACCACCTGCTGGACGGCGAACAGCACCCTGGACCCGAGCGTCGTCTACGTGGCGAACGCCCAGAGCGGTTCGATCGGCGGCTTCCGCATCGACGAGCAGGGCGCGATCAGCCTCTTCCCGGCGGACGGCCACCTCGCCGTCACCCGCAACTCGCACGCGACCCAGGACATGGCCATCACCAACGACGGCCTGTACCTGTACGTGCTGACCGCCGGGATCGACGAGAAGGTCGCGGACCCGCGGCTGCCCACCTACGTCGAGGGGACGCCGTACTGCGACAAGATGTCCATCAGCGCCTACCGGATCGAGGCCAACGCCGGTCTGACCACACTCAAGGGCTTCGGCGTCGCCGACGACCCGCCGAGGGTCACCAGCCCCGGCGTCCTGGCGCCGAGCGCGGGCGGTCTGGCCCCCGGATCGGAGGGGATCGTCGCCTTCTGACCCGTACCCCTTGCTGAACACTGACTAAGACCCGGTGGTCCACGGCCGTCCCGCGAACGCCGGCCGTGGACCGCCTTCGTCCCCGTCCTTGAGCCGCGTAGGAAACCGCTCAGACCGCCAGGACCGCCAGGTCCAGGCGGCGCAGCCGGTCCGGGTCGGCCCGGAGCGTGATCCCGGTGATCCTGCCGTCCGCCAGCGTGAACCCGATGACGACCCTGAGCTCGCCGCCAGGCGCCCACACGGCGCCCACCGCACCGTCCACCAGAGCCAGTTGGGCGGTCTGGGCGCGCCCGTTGAACGTGCCGGCCACCGCCAGTGCCCCGCGCACCTCGCCCATCGCGCCGACCTCCACGGTCGCGCGGTCGGCCCGCACCACCACATCGGGGTCGAGCAGTGCGAGCAGCGCGTCGAAGTCGCCCGCGCGCGAGGCGGCGAAGAAGGCGTCCACGATCTCCCGCTGGCGGGCCAGATCCGCGTCCGGCACCGGCGCCGACTCCTGCACCCGGCGCCGCGCACGGCTCGCCAGCTGCCGGGTGGCCACCGTGGAGCGCCCCACCACCGAGGCTATCTCGTCGAACGGCACCATGAACATGTCGTGCAGCACGAAGGCGATCCGCTCGGCGGGCGCCAGCGTGTTCAGGACGACCAGCATCGCCAGGCCCACCGAGTCCACGAGCAGCACCTCGTGCTCGGGGTCGCCCGGCTCCTCGTGCCCGCGCGGGTGGACCGGCACGGGCTCGTCGTACAGCAGCTCGCGCCGTGAGTCGCGCGAGCGCAGCATGTCCAGGCACACCCGTCCCACGACGGTGGTGAGCCAGCCGCCGAGGTTCTTCACGCAGCCCGCGTCGGTGCGGCTGAGCCTCAGCCACGCCTCCTGGACGGCGTCGTCCGCCTCGTTGAGGTTGCCGAGTATCCGGTAGGCGACGGCCCGCAAGTGGGTCCGGTTGGCCTCGAACCGCTCTGCCAGCCGTTCGTCCTCGTCCACGTTCACGGTCACTTCTTCCCCTGCCTCACCCGAAGAGGTGACACCGACTGTATCGGCTGTCCCGCCTCACGGGTACGCCGATTCGACTCCCAACCGCCTTACAGATCAGGACATTTGATGGAGGCCCCATGGCCGTACCACCCGCATCACCCGCACCCGGTGTCACCCGGGTCGACGCGGCCCTCGCCCAGCGTCTGGAAGCGCTCGGCCGCGCCTGGGCCTTCGAGCTGGGCGGCGAGGTCTTCGAGCTGCCCCGGGAGTTCACCCGCGAGACCGCCCGAAGGCTGCGCGCCCTCGGCGGCGACGACCTCGGCGCCTCGCTCGAACTCCTCCTGGGCGAGGCGCAGTCCGCGCGGCTGCGCCGACACCGCCCCTCGCCGCACGACGTCGAGGCGGCCCTCGCGTCCTGGGGCCGGGACACCGGGCTCGGCCTGGGGGAAGGCTGCGCCTCGGCGTGTACGTGGACGACAACGCCGAGGCGCTCGAAGCCGCGCTGCTGCGCCACTACGGCGTGGACCTCCTGGACTGGCACCGCGGCCGGCTCTCGTCCCGCCGCCTCGCGGTCCTGATCCGCCATCTACCGAAGGAGCCGTCATGGTGAGCAGCGGCCAGGCCGAAGGGGTCGCGATCGAGCTCGAACGGCTGCGGCGCGCGGTGGACGTCGGATTCGCCACCACCCGGGGCGACCTGGCGCTGCTGCTCCAGCGCGCCGACCAGACCGACAAGACCCTCGGCGAGCACGACGGCCGCCTGGACGCCCTGGAACGCGCCCGCTGGCCGCTGCCCGCGATCGCCGCCCTGACCTCCTGCGCCGCCCTCGCGGTGAGCATCTGGCAGGGCTCGGGGCACTGAACACCCCATGTACACCCGTGACTTGAGTAGCTGTACGACGCCGTCCTGGCCGACCTGCTGTATCTGGCGGGGGCCACGAAGGACTGACGGCATACGAAAGGGCCCGCGGCCCCCGTGAGGGGCTGCGGGCCCTTTCGCGCGTGTGCTACTCCTGCGGCCGCTTGGGCCGCCACACCACCAGGGCGCTGGTCTGCTGCACATCCTGGTACGGCACGAGATCGCGCCGGTACGACGCGTGGACCTGGGCCTCGCGCTGCCGCATCGCGGCCGCCGCCCCGTCCACCGCCGTCGAGAGCTCGGCGACGCGCTGCTGGAGCGCGGCCACCTGGTTCTCCAGCTCGATGATGCGCTTGATGCCGGCCAGGTTGATGCCCTCGTCCTGCGACAACTGCTGCACCGTACGGAGCAGGTCGATGTCGCGGGCCGAGTAGCGCCGGCCGCGCCCGGCCGTGCGGTCGGGCGAGACCAGGCCGAGGCGGTCGTACTGCCGGAGGGTCTGCGGATGCAGACCGGAGAGCTGAGCGGCGACCGAGATGACGTACACCGGCGATTCGTCGGTCAGTTCGTACGGCTGTGACATTTCAAAGCGACGTCGTCGGCCGTCCATCTCATGCTCCCTTCGCGGCCTGGAACAGTTCTTCCCTCGGATCGTGATCCGCAGTCGCCTCGCGGTACGCCTCCAGGGCCTCGCGCGCCTTGTCGTCGAGGTCCGTGGGGACCACGACGTCGACGGTGACCAGGAGGTCGCCTCGCGAGCCGTCCTTGCGGACCGCGCCCTTGCCCCGGGCCCGCATCGTACGGCCGTTGGGCGTGCCCGCGGGGAGCTTCAGGGTGACCGGGGGCCCGCCGAGGGTGGGCACCTTCACCTCGCCGCCGAGCGCCGCCTCCACGAAGGTGACGGGCACACTGACCGTGAGGTTGTCGTCCTTGCGGCCGAACACCGGGTGGCCGTCGACGTGGACGACCACATAGAGGTCGCCCGCGGGTCCCCCGCGCTCGCCCGCCGCGCCCTTGCCGCGCAGCCGGATCCGCTGGCCGTCGAAGACGCCCGCCGGGATCCGGACCTGCATGGTCCGGGACGACTTGGCGCGCCCGCTGCCCTTGCAGACGTCGCAGGGGTCCTGGGCGATCAGGCCCCGGCCCTTGCAGTCCACGCACGGGTCGGTGAGCGAGAAGCCGCCGCCGGTGCCGCGCGAGACCTGGCCGGTGCCGACGCACGTCGGGCACACCCGAGGCGTACCGTTTCTGTCGCCGGTGCCCGAACAGGCCTTGCAGGGGGCCTGGCTGGAGAGCCGGATCGGGACCGTGGCCCCGTCGACCGCCTCGGTGAAGCTGAGCGTCACCTCGGACTCCAGGTCCTGGCCGCGGCGCGGCTGGGCCCGGGTGCCGGTGCCCGCGCCGCCCCGGTTGAAGAGGCCGCCGAACACATCGCCCAGGCCGCCGCCGAAGCCGCCACCACCACCGCCGGGAGCCCCGCCCTGGGCGCCCCCGAAGAGGTCGCCCAGGTCGAAGTTGAAGCTGCCGCCGCCGGCGCCGGGACCGGCCCGGAAGCCGCCGTTGCCGAAGAGGGCGCGCGCCTCGTCGTACTCCTTGCGCTTCTTCGGGTCACCGAGGATGTCGTTGGCCTCGGAGATCTCCTTGAAGCGCTCCTCCGCCTTGGCGTCGCCCTTGTTGGCGTCCGGATGGTACTCCCGGGCGAGCTTGCGGTACGCCTTCTTGATCTCGGCCTCGGTGGCGTCCTTGGGGACGCCGAGGACCTTGTAGTAGTCCTTCTCGACGAAGTCCTTCGTGCTCATCGACGTCCCTCCTTCCGGACTGTCACTTCATCCATGACCGCTGCGTCAGCCCTTGTCCGGGCCACCGCTCTCCTCGTCGGCCTTGCCTTCCTTGCCCTCCTTCGCCGCGCCCGGCTGGGGCTCGGCGACGGCGACCCGCGCGGGGCGGATCGTACGCTCGCCGATCCGGTACCCGGGCTGGAGGATCGCGACGCACGTCGTCTCGGTGACGTCCGGCGCGTAGGAGTGCATCAGGGCCTCGTGGACCATCGGGTCGAAGGGCTCGCCCTCCTTGCCGAACTGCTGCAGGCCCATCTTCGCGGCGACCGTCTCCAGCGACTCGGCCACCGACTTGAAGCCGCCGGTCAGTTCGCCGTGCTCACGGGCCCGGCCGATGTCGTCGAGCACGGGCAGCAGCTCGGTCAGGAGGCCGGCGACGGCGATCTCCTTGACCGTGACGCGGTCCCGCTCCACGCGGCGGCGGTAGTTCTGGTACTCGGCCTGAAGGCGCTGAAGGTCCGCCGTGCGCTCACCGAGCGCCGTCTGGGCCTGGTCCAGCTGTGCCGTCAGAGCGATCTCCTTGGCTGCGTCCCCGGCCGGGGCCGCCTTCCCCTCCTCGGAGGAGTCGGCGGCCTTCGGCTCGGCGTCTTCCTGTGTGCCGGAGGGGACGTCGGGCTTCTCCTCGAAGCCCGGGGTCTCCTCAGACATCAGGCCGCGCCGCCCTTCGCGTCTCCCGGCTTCTCGTCGTCGACGATCTCGGCGTCGACGACGTCGTCCTCGGCCTTGTGCGCACCGTCACCGGCAGCGCCCTCGGCGCCGGCGGCACCCTGCGCGGCCTGGGCGTCCGCGTACATCGCCTGGCCGAGCTTCTGGGAGACGGCCGCGAGCTTCTCGGTCGCGGTGCGGATCTCCGCGGTGTCCTCGCCCTTGAGCTTGTCCTTCAGCTCGGTGACGGCGGTCTCGACCTCGGTCTTGACCTCGCCCGGGACCTTGTCCTCGTTGTCCTTGAGGAACTTCTCGGTCTGGTAGACGAGCTGCTCGCCCTGGTTGCGGGACTCGGCGGCCTCGCGGCGGCGGTGGTCCTCCTCCGCGTACTGCTCGGCCTCCTCGCGCATGCGGTTGACCTCGTCCTTCGGCAGCGAGGAGCCGCCGGTGACGGTCATCTTCTGCTCCTTGCCCGTGCCCAGGTCCTTCGCGGTCACGTGCATGATGCCGTTGGCGTCGATGTCGAAGGCGACCTCGATCTGCGGGACTCCGCGCGGGGCCGGCGGCAGACCCGTCAGCTCGAACATGCCGAGCTTCTTGTTGTACGCCGCGATCTCGCGCTCGCCCTGGTAGACCTGGATCTGCACGGACGGCTGGTTGTCCTCGGCCGTCGTGAAGATCTCGGAACGCTTGGTCGGGATCGTGGTGTTGCGCTCGATGAGCTTCGTCATGATCCCTCCCTTGGTCTCGATGCCGAGGGACAGCGGGGTCACGTCGAGGAGCAGGACGTCCTTGACCTCACCCTTGAGGACACCGGCCTGCAGGGCGGCGCCGATGGCGACGACCTCGTCCGGGTTGACGCCCTTGTTGGCGTCCTTGCCGCCGGTCAGCTCGCGCACGAGCTCGGCGACGGCCGGCATACGGGTGGAGCCACCGACGAGAACGACGTGGTCGATCTCGGAGAGCTGGATGCCCGCGTCCTTGATGACGTTGTGGAACGGGTGCTTGCAGCGCTCAAGGAGGTCGGCGGTCAGCTGCTGGAACTGAGCGCGCGTCAGCTTCTCGTCCAGGTGCAGCGGGCCCTCGGCCGAGGCCGTGATGTACGGCAGGTTGATCGAGGTCTCGGTGGACGAGGACAGCTCGATCTTCGCCTTCTCGGCGGCCTCGCGCAGGCGCTGGAGCGCCATCTTGTCCTTGGAGAGGTCCACGCCGTGGCCGGAGTGGAACTGCTTCACCAGGTAGTCGACGACGCGCTGGTCCCAGTCGTCACCACCGAGGTGGTTGTCACCGTTGGTGGCCTTCACCTCGACGACGCCGTCACCGATCTCCAGGAGCGACACGTCGAAGGTGCCGCCGCCGAGGTCGAAGACGAGGATGGTCTGGTCGTCCTTGTCGAGCCCGTACGCCAGGGCGGCCGCGGTCGGCTCGTTGACGATACGCAGGACGTTGAGGCCCGCGATCTCACCGGCCTCCTTCGTCGCCTGACGCTCGGAGTCGTTGAAGTACGCCGGGACGGTGATGACCGCGTCGGTCACCTTCTCGCCCAGGTACGCCTCGGCGTCGCGCTTCAGCTTCTGCAGGATGAAGGCGCTCATCTGCTGCGGGTTGAAGGTCTTGCCGTCGAGGTCGATCTTCCAGTCGGTGCCCATGTGGCGCTTGACCGAGCGGATGGTCCGGTCGACGTTGGTGACGGCCTGCCGCTTGGCGACCTCACCGACGAGAACCTCGCCGTTCTTGGCGAAGGCGACGACGGACGGCGTGGTCCTGGCGCCTTCGGCGTTGGTGATGACGGTGGGCTCGCCGCCTTCGAGAACGCTGACGACGGAGTTAGTCGTGCCCAGGTCGATGCCGACCGCACGTGCCATTTCGATTCCTCCAGCAACTGACATCTTGAGTGGAACTGACTCAAGGATGCACGACTCGCCCCGAGCGGTCAACAGAGCTGAGTCGACCAGGCTCAACTTTTATGTGCGGCTTATGCGCGCGGGCCTTCGGCTGCGGGTGGGTGGGAGGGCTGGTCGCGCAGTTCCCCGCGCCCCTTCAGTGCGCCCCTGCGGGGGCCATCCGGCATCCGTCGGCGATCGCCCCGCAGGGCGCTTTCAGAGCCGCGGCAGCGTGCGTGCCCAGCCTGCCATCGCCCCGAAGGGGCGCCTTCAGGGGCGCGGGGACTGCGCGATCAGCCCCCGCCGGGCCGCAGCCGAGAACGCGTCAATCGCCGTGCGCCACCTGCGCAGGGACCTGTTCGACCGGGTCGGGGGCGTCGTCCCGCAGCAGCACCACCTCGCACTGGAGCAGCCGCCCGTCCGCCGGATCCGCGAGCGCGGGTCGCACCGACATCAGCGAGAGCCCCAGCCCCTCGCGCGCGTGGGCCAGCAGATCGTCGAAGCCCGCCCCGCCCTCGTACAGCGGGACCAGCGCGGCCCCCGCCTGGATTCCGACGATCTCGTCGGCGTACGCCCCCGCGCCCCGCAGCACCCGGTGCTCGTACCCCTGCACCGCGAGCCGTACGAAGACCCGCTCGCCGGGCGCGGTGACGCCTTCCCACAGCCCGTCGAGCCGGTGCGCCTCGACGCTGCGCGTGCCGGTGTACTCGGCGTGCGGCGCGGCGACGCGATGGCGGGGCAGCATGGGCAGCGCCGAGCTGCTCAGGCCCGCGTCGCCCGCGATGTTCAGGGTGAGCGGGCCGGCGCGGTCCGCGAGCGCGTACGGCAGGACCGACCAGTACGGGTCCTCGGCGGCCCGCAGCCGCAGCTCGGCGCGGGGCTCGCGCAGCGGCTCGAACGAGACGATCCGGCCCTCGTAGCCGCAGCGGCGCAGCATGGTGCCGTACGCGCCGGAGTGCGCGCCGACGTCGAGGACGAGGTCGATCTCGTACCGCCGCAGCAGCCGGACCAGGCGCGACTCGTCGTCCATGGCCGGAGGGCGAGGCGCGCCGAGGGGGCGGGGGAGGCGTCGCAGGGCGGTGCGGGTGAGGTCCTTGAAGTCGATGCTCACGCCGGTGCTCCTTCGTGGGCCGCCCCGGGGGCGGGTTCGGTACGCAGCGCCTCGTCGCCGTAGACCGGCACCTTCAGCAGCAGCACCACCGCGACCGCCGCGCCCAGGGCCAGCGGCAGCACGGCGGGCGGGGCGAGGCGGCCGTCGTGGACGAGCAGCGCGGTGACCGTCCCGGCGAGCGCGGCGAGCCCGAGGACGACCGCCGCGCCCTGCACGGTCAGCCCGCTGCGGCGCAGCCGGTGCGCGATGTGGTCGGCCGCGCCCTCGGCCAGCGGCCGCCCGGCGCGCCGCCGCGACACCAGGACCAGGACCGCGTCGGCCAGGACCACGGCGGTCAGGGCGAACAGCGAGGCGGCGGCCCGGGCCGGGCCGGCCTCGGTGTGGACGAGCACGGTGGCGGACGCGAGCAGGAACCCGGTGAAGAGCGAGCCGCAGTGGCCGAGCACGATCCGCGCGGGGTGCCAGTTGTGCAGCAGGAACCCGGTGAGCGAGGCGGCCAGAACGCTGAGCAGCAGGGCCAGCCCCGGCAGCGCGTCCGCGATGGCGCAGACGGCGAGCCCGAGCGCGGTCACCCCGGCCACCGTCCCCATCGCCCCGTCGGAGGCGTCCAGCAGGCTGAAGGCGTTGGTGACGAGCACGATCCACAGCACGGCGAGGGCGCCCGGGCCCGGCGAGAGCCCCGACGCCAGGGCGACCACCACGGTGGCGGCGGCGGTCTGCACCCCGATCCTGACCCGGGCCCCGAGCGGGCGCAGGTCCCCGGCGAGGCCGAGCAGCCCCACGGCCCCGGCGGCGCCGATCAGCGGCCCCACACCGTCCCCGAGGGCGGCGAGCCCGAGCACCGGCCCGGCCCCGACGGCGGAGAGCGTGCCCACCGCGACAGCGATCCCGCCCAGGTGCGGGGTGCGGGCGCCGCGCGAGCCCCGGCCCCGGGCCCCGACGCGCAGGACGGCCGCGCGGACCACTGCGGCCAGCAGGGCGGTGCAGAACAGGGCGGCGACGGCAGCCGTGAGCCCGGAGATCATGCGAACCAAGTTAGATTGTTATGTCCGTGTATGGGCTGAATAACACGATGGACATTTCAAGAGTGCCGAACCCTGTCCGACACTGGTCCCCGACGCGGGTCCCCGATCCTGGTCCCCGACGCCGTACTGACGCCGGTCACTGAGGTCGACCTGAGCGACACAGATCACCGCGTGCGCGGCTACAGTGCCGCCGGATAAATGGGTACGCTCAGACGAGCTCGATAAGTTACTGCTTAGTAATCCCTGGCAGGCCCGAGGAGCCCCCACATGCAACTCGCCGCGATCGTTGTGTCGCTGGTCCTAATCGCGGTCGGCGTAGCGCTGTTCGGCCGTGCCGTCTGGCAGATCTACCGGTTCGTACGGCTCGGCCAGCCGGTGCCCGCGGGCACCCGGACCGACGAACCCGTCCAGCGCACCGTGACGCTGGTCAAGGAGTTCCTCGGCCACACCCGGATGAACCGCTGGGGCATCGTCGGCGTCGCGCACTGGTTCGTGGCGGTGGGCTTCTTCTCGCTGCTGCTGACGATCGTCAACGCCATCGGCCAGCTCTTCCAGGCCGACTGGCTGATCCCCGTCATCGGCGACTGGCTGCCGTACGAGATCTTCGTCGAGTTCCTCGGCCTGATGACGACGCTCGGCATCCTCACGCTGATCACCGTCCGCCAGCTGAGCAAGGCCGACAAGCCGGGCCGCAAGTCCCGGTTCGCGGGCTCCAACACCGGCCAGGCGTACTTCGTCGAGACGATCATCCTCATCGTCGGCGTCTGCATCATGACGCTGCGCGCCCTGGAGGGCGTCCAGCACCACGTGGACAGCTACGAGCCCGGGTTCTTCGCCTCGTACCCGCTGATCCTGGCCCTCAAGGGCCTGAGCCTGACGGCGATCCAGAACATCACCTACGCCGTCGCTGGCCTCAAGATCGCGGCGTCGTTCATCTGGATGATCACGGTCTCCCTCAAGACCGACATGGGCGTGGCCTGGCACCGCTTCCTCGGCTTCCCCAACATCTGGTTCAAGCGCGAGGCCGACGGCGACGTCGCCCTCGGCGCGCTCCAGCCGATGACCTCCGGCGGCAAGCCGATCGACTTCGAGGACCCGGGCGACGACGACGTCTACGGCGTCTCCCAGATCGAGCACTTCTCCTGGAAGGGCATCCTCGACTTCTCCACCTGCACCGAGTGCGGCCGCTGCCAGTCGCAGTGCCCCGCCTGGAACACCGGCAAGCCGCTCTCCCCCAAGCTCCTGATCATGTCGCTGCGCGACCACGCGCACGCCAAGGCGCCGTACCTGCTCGCGGGCGGCGGCAAGGACATGGAGGGCAACGAGAAGGCGTCGGCGGAGGCCCTCAAGGACGTCCCGGCGTCCGCCATCGCCGAGGCCGAGCGCCCGCTGATCGGCACCGTCGAGGAGAACGGCGTCATCGACCCGGACGTGCTGTGGTCCTGCACCACCTGCGGCGCCTGTGTCGAGCAGTGCCCGGTCGACATCGAGCACATCGACCACATCGTCGACATGCGCCGCTACCAGGTGATGATCGAGTCCGCGTTCCCGTCCGAGGCGGGCACGATGCTCAAGAACCTGGAGAAGAAGGGCAACCCCTGGGGGCTCGCCAAGAAGCAGCGCGTCGAGTGGACCAAGGAGGTCGACTTCGAGGTCCCGATCGTCGGCAAGGACGTCGAGGACCTGTCCGAGGTCGACTACCTGTACTGGGTCGGCTGCGCCGGCGCCCTTGAGGACCGCGCCAAGAAGACCACCAAGGCCTTCGCGGAGCTCCTGCACATGGCGGGCGTCAAGTTCGCCATCATGGGCGGCGACGAGAAGTGCACCGGCGACTCCCCGCGCCGCCTGGGCAACGAGCCGCTGTTCCAGCAGCTCGGCCAGGAGAACGTCGCCATGCTGAACATGGCGTTCGGCGAGTCCCTCAACGAGGAGGGCGAGGTGGACGAGTCGACGAAGAAGCCGAAGGCTTCCAAGAAGATCGTCGCGACCTGCCCGCACTGCTTCAACACGATCGCCAACGAGTACCCGCAGCTCGGCGGCGAGTACGAGGTCATCCACCACACCCAGCTGCTCCAGCACCTCATCGACGAGGGCAAGCTGGTCCCGGTGACGCCGGTGGACGGCCTGATCACCTACCACGACCCGTGCTACCTGGGCCGCCACAACAAGGTCTACACGCCCCCGCGCGAGATCATGTCGGCCGTCCCTGGCCTGCGCCAGCAGGAGATGCACCGCCACAAGGAGCGCGGCTTCTGCTGCGGCGCCGGTGGCGCGCGGATGTGGATGGAGGAGCGGATCGGCAAGCGCATCAACAACGAGCGTGTTGACGAAGCGCTTTCCCTCAACCCCGACATCGTCTCCACGGCCTGCCCGTTCTGCCTCGTCATGCTGACCGACTCGGTCAACGGCAAGAAGAACGACGGCCAGGCGAAGGAGTCGGTCCAGGTCGTGGACGTGGCGCAGCTGCTGCTCGACTCGGTCAAGACCCCGGCCGACCCGGTGACGGACGAGGAAACGGCCCCGGAGGCGGTCGCCCCTTAAGGGGCGCGGGGAACTGCGCGACCAGCCCGAGGCGGCCCGCAGTCGAAGAACAACACAAACGGCTGTGGCCGGTCCTGCCCCCGAGGCGGACCGGCCACAGCCGTTTCCCGTACTCGTACGCCAGCGCTGCTGCCCCCGGTGGTGGGGGCGGCCTTCTTCCCTCCCCTGCCCTCGACCGCGGGAGGGCGAGGGCGGCGATGGCCCCGGTGGCGATGGCGGCGCTACGAATGGTGCGACGGGTGGCGCGCATATCGGTGGCTTCCCCTAACTCGGCGGTCTCGTTGTCGCTTTGCCGTGTCTCTGGCCCTTTGCGGCGGCGACACCAAGAAAGTTACGAGTGGGATGTCCGGGTGGCGCGTAGGCAAGGCAGCGGGCAACTGGTGCTTGGCCTGCGGAAGGGTAAATACCACCACTTTCAACCAAAATGCCACTCAATGCGTCAGTCCGGCTACCCAGCGCTCAACCCTTGGCCCACGATGCGGCATCCTGTGGCGCGTGATGAGGCCGGTGCGTACCCGTAAAGCCGTGGCAGGAGTGGCTGCGGTGGTCGCCGCAGCCCTGTGGGGCGTGGCGGGGTGCGACTCCGCGTCCGCCCACCACCCGGTGCCCCACGCCACCACGGCCGCCGCCGGAGCGGGAGGCGCGCCCCGGCCCGTACCGCACGGCTCCGGCAGCCACGTCCCGTACGACTTCAACGGCGACGGCCACCGCGACCTCGTCGTGAACGACCTGGCCAAGGGCGACAGCTACGGCGACGACGCGGGCATCGCGGTCGTCTACGGCACGGGCCCCGCCGGCGCCCCCGACCCGGCCGTCCGGCAGGTCCTCACCACGCGCCGCAACGCGGCCCCGGTCGGCGGCAAGCCGCCCGCCACGTTCGACGCCGAGGCTGCGTGCGACCTGGACGGGGACGGGTTCGGCGATCTGATCGTCACGACCGACCCGCCCTACGACGGCATCGGGCGCCCGCCCGTGCCCCTCCAGGTCCTCTTCGGCGGCCCCGGCGGCCTCACCGGCCGCGCGGTGGTCCTCGGCATCCCCGAGCGGGCCCGGTACGGCAACGACTGGCCCGACCACCCCGTCTGCGGCGACTTCGACGGCGACGGGGCCACGGACCTGGCGGTCACCGCGACCGGCGGGCGCGTCAGCTTCCTGCGCGGCCCCTTCGCCCGCACCGGCGCCCCGCGCGCGGCGGGCGCCTCGCTGCCCGGGGGCGGCCCCGTCCTGGCCGCGCCGGAGCCGAAGGCGGACGCGAACGGGGACGGGTACGACGACCTGGTGGTGCGCACGTCGAACGCGCCGGGCGCGCGGGCCCGGCTGCTCCTCGGCGGCCCGCGGGGCCCGGTGCGGCCCGGCGGCACCTATACGTACGCCCCGGGCACGTCCGCGCGCCCGCCCAGGCTGCCCGCCACCGGCCTCCCCGGCGGCGGCCCTGCCCCGGTGACGGACGTCCTCCAGATCGCGGACTTCACCGGTGACAAGGTGCCCGATGTGGCGGTCCGCATCCACCGGGGCGAGACGCGGGACCTGGTGGCGGTGTACGCGGGCGCGGGCGCGGGCGTGCGGGCGAAACCCCTGGTCGGGTTCACGACGGCGGGCTGGGGCTGAGTCCGTACAACCCCCCGCTGACGACCCCTCCGGGTCCCCCTAGGGGATGTCACAGCTCAGCCGCAAAGACGGCCTGTTCCCGCCGCCCCGGCTTGGCGACCCGTCAGAACAGGTACGTTCGAAAGCGTGGCAGGATTCAGGATGGGGCGCGGCCGGGACGACCGGAACCCGCGACGGCAACCGCAGCAGGGACAGGGACACGGCCAAGGACAGCAGTGGCCCGGCCCCCAGCAGCGCGCACAGCAGCAGTACGGGTACGGGCAGCAGCAGCCGTACCCGCAGCAGGGCGAGCCGGAGTACTTCGGCGACCCGTACGGCCAGGGCCAGGGGCAGCCCCAGGGCGGATACGGCCAGGACCAGGGCCAGCAGCCGTACGGCCAGGGCATGCCGCAGGGGTACGCGCCCGCCCAGGACCCGTACGCCAACAACCCGGGCCACACCCAGGCCTTCAGCATCGGCGAGGACCCGTACGGCTCGGGGGCGACCTATCGCGCCGGTGCCGCCACGGCGCCGCCGTCCGGCCCCCGGCTGCGCTGGAAGGAACTGCTCAACGGCATGGTGAAGCGGCCGGGACCGACGTTCTGGCAGATGCGCGACTACCCCGTGTGGGGCCCCGCGCTCACCATCACGTTCCTCTACGGCCTGCTGGCGATCTTCGGCTTCGACAAGGCCCGCGCCGAGGTCATCAACACGACGCTCAGCAAGGCCGTGCCGGTGGTCCTCATGACCGGCGTGGTCTTCGTCGTCGGCGGCATGATCCTCGGCGCGGTGACGCACACGATGGCGCGCCAGCTCGGCGGCGACGGCTCCTGGCAGCCGACCGTCGGCCTCTCCATGCTGATCATGTCCCTCACGGACGCGCCCCGGCTGCTGCTCGCCCTGTTCCTGGGCGGTGACAACGGCCTGGTCCAGGTGATCGGCTGGGCGACCTGGCTGGCGGCGGGCGCGCTGTTCACGTCGATGGTGAGCAAGTCCCACGACCTGCCCTGGCCGAGGGCGCTGGGGGCGAGCGCGATCCAGCTGGTGGCGCTGCTGAGCCTGATCAAGCTGGGCACGATCTAGCGGGTACGGGGAGGGGGGGGGGGGGGGGGGGGGGGGAGGGGGGCCCGCCCCCCCCCCCCCCCCCCCCCCCCCCCCCCCCCTTCAGAGACCAGTCTGAGAGGGGGGTTGGTGGTGTGTACTCTGTTGTCTTGGCCCCTTTTTCTTCT
>NZ_JBVIHM010000001.1:368505-372894 GCF_055570295.1 Streptomyces sp. NPDC031265 | reverse complement strand
GGGGGTGGGGGGGCGTGCGGTGGTGTGTTGGGGGGGGGGGGGGGGGGGGAAGGGGGGGGGGGGGGGGGGGGGGGGGGGGGGGGGGTGTGTGCCCCCCCCCCCCCCCCCCCCCCTCCCCGTACTCCGTCCGCGTCCTACGCGTCCAGAACCTGCCCCTCACGGCGTACGACGGGCGGCTCGACGCTCCACGGGAAGTTGATCCACTCGTCGGTGCGCTTCCACACGTACTCGCACTTCACCAGGGAGTGCGACTTCTCGTAGATCACGGCGCTGCGGACCTCGGCGACATGGTCGACGCAGAAGTCGTGGACGAGCTTGAGGGTCTTGCCGGTGTCGGCGACGTCGTCCGTGATCAGGACCTTCTTGCCGGAGAAGTCGATCGCGTTGGGGACGGGCGCGAGCATGACGGGCATTTCGAGGGTGGTCCCCACGCCCGTGTAGAACTCCACGTTCACCAGGTGGATGTTCTTGCAGTCCAGGGCGTACGCCAGGCCGCCGGCGACGAAGACGCCGCCGCGGGCGATGGAGACGACGATGTCGGGCTCGTAGCCGTCGTCCGCGATGGTCTGCGCGAGGTCGCGGATGGCGCCCCCGAACTTCTCGTAGGTGAGGTTCTCTCGTACGTCGCTCATGTTCTCGCTGCCGCTCACACCTGGGTCCGATGGAAATTGAGGTACGACCGCGAGGCGGTCGGTCCGCGCTGGCCCTGGTACCGGGACCCGGACCGCTCCGAGCCGTACGGCGACTCGGCGGACGAGGTCAGCCGGAACAGGCACAGCTGCCCGATCTTCATGCCCGGCCACAGCTTGATCGGGAGGGTCGCCAGGTTCGAGAGCTCCAGCGTCACGTGCCCGGAGAAGCCCGGGTCGATGAAACCGGCCGTGGAGTGCGTGACCAGGCCGAGCCGCCCGAGCGAGCTCTTGCCCTCCAGGCGGGAGGCGAGGTCGTCGGGAAGGGAGATGACCTCGTAGGTCGAGGCGAGCACGAACTCACCCGGGTGCAGGATGAAGGGCTCGTCACCGTCCGGCTCGACGAGCCGGGTGAGGTCCGCCTGCTCGACGGCGGGGTCGATGTGCGGGTACCGGTGATTCTCGAACACCCGGAAATAGCGGTCGAGCCGCACATCAATGCTGGATGGCTGGACCATGGATTCGTCGTACGGATCGATACGGACGCGACCCGCGTCGATCTCGGCCCGGATGTCCTTGTCTGAGAGAAGCACGTCCCGAGGATACGCAGGGTGCGCGGGGCTGCCGTAATCGGACAGACCCGCGCGCGCCACCGCGTACCGGCTACTGGTGCTCGCCGCCCACCGGGACGGCGTGCCGGAGGCGGGCGCAGCGGGGGCACCGGAGCAGCCGGCCGGGCCCGATCCGCTCGGCCCCGAGCTGCTGCATCGGGAACGAATCGGTGGTGAAGACGTGCCCCTCGGCACAGCGGACGACGGTGCGCTCCAGCGAGTCCATCAAGTGGCTCAAGTCCCTTCCCCAACAACAAGCATGGACGGAGAAACCACCACATTAAGGGATGAACGGGACGGCACTCCAGGTGGCACTCCGACGACGCGCCCGCCCACCTGGACCCCCTGCACCGTACGCCCCAACTCCGGCCCCCGGCACCCGAATCCCGCCACGCGGAACGAGAGCGACCCCCGGGCGGATACGCCTGGGGGCCGGCATGGGGTAGGGTGAGCAACGATACGAGCCCCCTTCGGGGGATCGTTGCGCGAGTGTAGTTTAATGGTAGAACATGAGCTTCCCAAGCTCAGAGCGCGGGTTCGATTCCCGTCACTCGCTCTTGAAGGAAGGCCCAGGTCATAGACCTGGGCCTTCCTTGTTGTCTAGACCTGTTACAGCCCGCCGCGCCCTCTGCGTGCCCCAACTCCGAGATATGCCCTGATGACAGAGGCTGCCCCGCACCATCTATGCGGTGCGGAACGCCTGTGTTCAGTTCCGGGGCCGACGACGTGGACGCCTGGGTGCGGGCGATCGAGTCGGCCGACCGGCCCGGCCTCGGAGCGAAAGCCCGCTCAGGGGCAGTTCCGCTGGTCCGGCCGTGCCTGCCCGAGCTGGCTGCCGCCGGGCTGATCCCGGCGGCAGCCGTCGGCCAGCGGGCCGCGAAGGCGGCCTGGACCTCGTCGGCGCGGTCGGTCCACCAGTGCAGCAGTGCCTCGTCCGTTGGTGAGGGCGAACAAGTCCCACAGCGTTGTAGCGGGCACGGCCTGGCCGGCAGTCTCCTCGTACGCGGCCGGGAATGTCTCAGCTGCGACCGGGCCGTGCAGCAGGGCGAGGTCGAGTCGGCACCAGCTCACGTCGAAGTCGCGCGGGGCCGAGTTCGGCCGGCTCCGCCTGCGGGGGATGGACGGGGCAACGGGCGCCGTCCTGGCCGAAGACGCGGATGCGGGGGGTGCGGATACCGGTCCGCGCGGCGAGCGCCTGCGCGTTCAGGTGACGGCGGCGCATGCCCTGCTGCAGCAACTGTGAAAGATCAGCCATCCGCTTCTTCTGTCCGACCCTGACCTTCTCATCCGCTCTGCAGCGTGGGCGGTACACAACTTGGCCGCTCCCTGCCTTCAGCTCGCCGGCGTTCCTTGCCGCCGCCACGCTGCAAACGGCAACTGCCATTGATTAGCCACCGCAACGTTCTCGGAAACTGCAACGGACTGGCATATGACGGGCCAATACGCCGTCCGATGCGCCCCGTTTCGCGCCTTGGCGCTCACCTGAATGGTTGACTCTGTGTCAGAAGCCTTGTCGCGCTTGTCACCCTGATGGGTTACTTCTGGTGTCCGTATCAGCGGCATTCAAATCCGCAAACAGACGCGGGCACGCCCCTCATCAGGCGGCAGCTGACGCCTGACGGGTTGTGTACCCCGACGGGCCCTGCGCACAGCGCCGACGGCTGCAGACCGCCGGCCGGAAATCGGCGCAAGGCCATCGAGATACCACCTGGCCAGTGGACACGAGAGCTGGCTCGCACCCACTCGGGACCTACGCGGACCGAACGCCCCATCACTGCTCGGAATGTACCGCATTCCGGGCGAGGAGGAATCCCTCATGCCTATCTCCCCGAACCAAGGATCCAGTGGCGGCGGCACAGTCGTCACCATCACCGGCACCAACCTCACCGGCACCAGCGCCGTGCGCTTCGGCACGCGGTCCGCCACCGTCACCAGCGTCTCACCCACCTCGGTCACCGCCGTCTCTCCCTCCGGCAGCGGGTCGGTCGGCGTCACCGTGACCACTCCGGGAGGAACAAGCAACCCGATCCCGTTCTACTACGTCGGGGCGCCGTTCAAGCAGACGCTGAGTCCGGCCTCCGGGTCGACCGCGGGCGGCTCGACCGTCACCATCAACGGCGCCGGCTTCTCCAGTGCCACCGGCGTCGCCTTCGGGGCGAACACGGTGGTGCCGACGGTGGTGTCCGACAGCCAGCTCACTGCCGTCGTGCCGGCCGGTGCGGCCGGCTCGGTCGGTGTCAGCGTCACCACTGCGGGCGGTACCAACAACGGGCTCTCGTACACCTACGTCGCCGTCCCGACGGTGACGACGGTCGTCCCGGGTGAGGGACCGACGTCCGGCGGCACGGCTGTGACCGTGTCCGGCACGGGTCTCACCAGCACCAGCCAGGTCACCTTCGGCGGCAGCCCGGCACCCTTCACCGTGATCTCCGACACCGCGGTGTCGGCCGTCACGCCTCCCGGGGCCGCCGGTTCCGTCGATGTGGTCGTGACCAACGACGCAGGCAGCGCGACCGCCACGGCCGCGTTCACCTACCTCGCCGGCCCCGGCATCTGACGCCCCCTCAGCGGCCGGCCCTCTCGGCGGTCGCGTCCGGAGCGGACACGCTGACCCGTCAGGGCCCGTCCGTCTCCAAGCCCCCGGCCCGGAGAACCCCACTGGGCCGGGGACCCTCGGCCCACGGCCCAGGAGGCAAAGGCGGGGCAACCCGATCAGCTCTCTTCGGCCCTTCCGGGCCCGCCCGACACGCTATGGAGACACCGTGAAAGACAGCGCGCCCACGGTGGGAGCAGTACGGCCCACCACCGTCATCGCCGCCGCTCCCGCTCTCACCTCGGTCGTACCCAATACAGGACCCGCGGCAGGCAGCAACACCGTCATCTTGAACGGGAGCGGCTTCTCAGGAATCACCGCCGTCACGTTTGGCACCAAACCGGCCCTCAGCTACACGGTCGACTCCTCAACGAAGATCACCGCGGTGGCCCCGTCCGGAACCGGCACCGTTGCCGTGACCGTCAAAACGCCCGGAGGAACCAGCAACTCGGTCGCTTACCTCTATGCGGCACAACCCTCGCTGACCGCCGTTTCGCCGAGCGAGGGGCCGTCCTCGGGCGGCACCACCGTCATCCTCACCGGGGCCGGCCTGACC
>NZ_JBVIHM010000001.1:365853-368409 GCF_055570295.1 Streptomyces sp. NPDC031265 | reverse complement strand
GACCGGAGCCACGGCGGTCACCTTCGGCAGCACACCCGCTACCAGCTACACCGTCAATTCCCCCACCCAGATCACCGCCGTCGCCCCAGCGGGAACAAGCGCCGTACCCATCACCGTCACCACGCCCGGCGGCACAACCGGCCCCGTCTACTTCTTCTACCTCGACGCGCCCGCTGTCACCGCCGTTTCGCCGAGCCAGGGGCCGTCCTCGGGCGGCACCACCGTCATCCTCACCGGGGCCGGCCTGACCGGAGCCACGGCGGTCACCTTCGGCAGCACACCCGCTACCAGCTACACCGTCAATTCCCCCACCCAGATCACCGCCGTCGCCCCAGCGGGAACAGGCTCTGTCTCCGTCACTGTCACCGGACCGGGCGGCATCAGCAACTCCGTCATCTACACATACGTGGCATCACCGGTCCTCAACTCCCTTACCCCGAACCAGGGACCCACCGACGCCGGATCCGGCGTCACTCTCACCGGCAGCGGCCTGACCACCACGACCGCCGTCCACTGCGGTGCCGCGTCCGCAGCTTTCACCGTGCTGTCGGACACTGCGATTGCCGCGCTCGCCCCAGCGGGGGTGCCCGGCCCCGTTCCCGTCAGCGTGACCACGGCCGGCGGCACCAGCAACTCCCTCACCTACACACGTGTCGCCCGTCCCGGCATCTAGGAATCTACGAACAACGCTCCTCGCCTCCACTGCGCTTGCGGACCGTTCAGGTCCGCCCGGAGCATCTGGTCGATCAACGGCTTGTAAGCATCAAGGCCGCCGCCTCTGAACCGGCCGGGGCAGGCAGACCCGCCGGCGTCCTGCGAAGCCGGGCGACGTCGATACGGCCGCAGTCGAGACCACCGTGCAACGCGCCGTGCCCACACGGGCGTTCGGGCGCGAGATCGGCCAACGTCCGTACCGGCCCGCCGGAGCAAAGCAGCGCGTTGCACAGCTCATCGCCCCTCTTGGCCAGGCACGCATAGAACTCCGAGCTTTCCGAGCCCGAAGGTGCCCGCTACGCCCGCCCTACTTGTCGACCTTGTTGTGGCTGTGGTTGTCGATCTTGTTGTGGCTGTGGTTTTCGACCTTGTTGTGGCTGTGGTAATTGACCTCGTTGTGGCTGTGATAATTGACCACATTGTAGTTATGGATGTCGATCTCGTTGTGGCTGCCGCTGAAGTTGAAGTTGAAGTTGACCAGGCCACCGCAGAAGATGAGGCAGCTCCCGTTCGGAGGAGGTACCGGCGCCGCTGAGATCACAACCGTCGTCTCGTCAAACGAACCGCCGCATTTATCGTTGCCGTTGCCGCTGTAGGACGCCGTGATCGTATGCGTGCCGACGGTGGTCAGCTCGACTGACTGCGGCACCGTTTGCCCGTTGCCGTCTACCTTCGCGGTGAACAGCTCATTCGCGCCGTCGAGGAACGTCACGCCGAGACCGCCGCTGGGATCAACCGGGCAGGTCACCACCGCGGACAGACTCACCGATTGCCCAATTACCGCGGACGAAGGCGACGCCAGGGCCGTGGTCGACGAGCCTGCCGCCGCCGCAGGCGAGGCAAAGACCACCACGGCGGGCAAGGCGGCGAACCAGGTAAGTTTCCAGGCGGCCGGACCCTTCCAACATGTCACCATTTCTGTCTCCCTGATCGGACGTCAGGCGAGATTTACGCCTGATCCACGAGCATCACCCTACGGTGTGAGTTTGAGCATTCCGGAATTCGGTACGAGTTATTCATCTGGCCCAGGAGTTTCACCCGGATGTCACGCCGTCGCGTTGGCCGCATCTGTGCCCGCGCGCGAAGTAGGAATAAAAATTCGAGGAGGTGGGGCGGGCGCCGGCTCTCAGAGCGGCCGCCTTCGCCGAGGTCTGCCGTCGGCGCGGCCCGCACCGGGCCGGACAAGCAGCCCACCCTTGCCGCCCCTGCGGCCAAGCCGCTGCCCAACCTCATCGGCATCGGTCTCCAGAGCGCCCAGGACCAAGCCCAGGCCGCGGAGCTCTCAACCTGGCCTCCCACGACGCCACCGGCCAGGGCCGCTATCAGACCCTCGACCGCAACTGGAAGGTGTGCTTCCAGACTCCCAGCGCGGGCCAGGTGCCCTCCGGCACGAAGATCGAGTTCAGCGCGGTGAAGACCGCCGAGAGCTCCCCCCTCGACGGACCAGAACCCGGCAGGCGCCAAGACAGGCGGCACCCTGCCCGACTTCACCGGCAAGTCCCAAGCTCAGAGCGCGGGTTCGATTCCCGTCACTCGCTCCGAGCAAGAGCCCCAGGCCGACGGCCGGGGCTTTTTTGTTGCCCCAACTCGGTCCTCCTGTCGGCTCAGGAGCCGAGGGTTCGATGCGCCATTACAGCCAGCCCCGCCGCGATGCGCTCCACGCTGAGGCCCAGTTCGCGTTGGTGACGGAACAGTTCGGGGGCCAGCGGGGCCAGTAGTTGGTCCGCGAGGGTCTGCGGGTCGGGGAGGGGGGGCTCGCGCACCAGAGGGGGGAAGGGCGTGAGCCCAAAGACGTCCGGGCCCGCCCCCTCCCGCACCATCCCCATCCCCTCCCCCCGGGAC
>NZ_JBVIHM010000001.1:260052-365843 GCF_055570295.1 Streptomyces sp. NPDC031265 | reverse complement strand
CCCACTCGGGGGCCCATGTTCGGGGTGGGACGAACCGGTGTGGGGCCCAGTGGGTCCGGCGTTGGTTCAGCGAGGTTCTCTGGGTCGGCGCGCCCCCCCCCCCGCACCAGGTGGGCGACGTGCGCGCGCCAGAAGCCGTACGCGCCCGTCCCGTACCGCACCGCCCCCGTCTCCGCGCCGAGGGCCAGGGGGAGGTGGGCCTCCAGGAGGGCGGCCATCTCGGCGTAGAACGCGGCCAGCCGCTCGCCCGGTGACGCGGCCCGCCCGCCCGGCTCTCCGGGGCCGAGCGGCGGTGCGCCGCGCAGCAGTTTCTCCTGGAGGGCCCGCTCGTGCTCGTCCAGCAGTGCGCGGGCGATCGCCGCACGGTCGGGATAGCGGCGGTACAGCGTCCCGCGGCCGACTCCGGCGGCCTTCGCGATGTCGTCCATGGTCACCGAGGCGGGGTCGCGCTCGGAGAACAGCCGCTCGGCGGCCGAGAGGATCCGGGCCCGGTTGCGGGCCGCGTCCGCCCGCTCGGACGGCGCGGTGGGTGCGGTCCCGGCCTGGGGCAGCAGCGGACGTTCACTCATGACATCACCCTAGGAGAGAAGTGGACACCATGTCCACTTAGGGGTACGGTCCCGGAGCGAGGATAAGTGGACATGCTGTCCACTTACTCGCACTGGCCAGCAACCCCCCATACCCGCAAGGGAGTTCTCCATGCCGCACCTCCTCCACCTCGACTCAAGCGCCCGCCGCGACTCCTTCTCCCGGCGGCTCGGGGCGTCGTTCGCCGCCACGTGGCGGGCGGCCGGCGGCGGCACCGTGACGTACCGGGACCTCGCCGCCGAGCCGGTGCCGCCGATCCGGGAGGCATGGACCCGCATCTGCGACACGCTCCTGCGCGAGGGCATCACCGACATCGACCGCTACGCCGAGGCCGTCCGCACCGACGAGGAGCGTGCCGCGTGGGCGGTCGTCGAGCCGCTCCTCGCCGAACTGGTCGCCGCCGATGTCGTCCTCATCGGGGCTCCGATGTACAACTTCGGGGTCCCGGCTGCCCTCAAGGCGTGGATCGACCAGATCACCTTCCCCAGGATGGTGCTCGCACCGCGCAAGTTCGTGGTCGCCTCCGCACGCGGCGGCGCCTACGGCCCCGGCCTGCCGCGCGAGCCGTTCGACCACCAGGGCCGCTACCTCCTCGACTTCTTCCGCGGCCACTACGCCGTCGACGACGCCGAGATCATCAGCGCCGAGCTCGTCAACGCGCTCGTCGACCCCACGCTGGCCCCGCGCCTTGAACAGCACCGCGAGTCGTCCGCCGAAGCCACCCGGGCGGCACGTGAACTCGCCGAAAAGCTCGCCCACTTCACCATCGGAGCCATCGGCAGGGAGGACTGACCGTGCCGTGGATCTGGCTGCTGCTCGCGGGCCTCGTCGAAGTCGCCTGGTCGCAGAGCATCGGACCGACCGCGGGGTTCACCAGGCTCCCGCAGACCGTGCTCTGCCTCCTCCTCATGATGGGCGCGGTCTACCTGCTGTCCCGCGCCATGGCGGACCTGCCCCCGGGGATCTCGTACGCGATCTTCACCGGGATCGGAACCGTGGGAGCCATCGTGCTCGGCGTGGTGCTCCGGCACGAGCCGCTCGGACCCGGCCGGGTCGCGGCCCTGCTCCTGATCGTGGCCGGGCTGACGCTGGCCCGGCTGGCGACGGGGGAGCAGTGAACACGGGACCCCTCACCCTCCCCCGCGAGCCCGCTCGAACCGGGCCCGGCCCTCGGCCAGTTCGACCAACGGCCCGGGGTAGCCGGTGGCGGCCAGTTCCGCCGCCGGGAGTTTCCACGGCTCGTGGATGTGCCGGGCCTCCACCTCCGCCAGCTCGGGGATCCAGCGGCGTACGTACGTGCCGCGTGGGTCGAGGCGTCTGCCCTGGGTCACCGGGTTGAGGACCCGGTTGGGGCGGGTGTCCGTGCCCGTGCCCGCCACCCACTGCCAGTTCAGCTGATTGTTGGCGATGTCCCCGTCGACCAGCAGGTCGAGGAAGTGGCGGGCGCCCACCCGCCAGTCGGCGTACAGCGTCTTGGTGAGGAAGCTCGCCGCCAGCATCCGTCCCCGGTTGTGCATCCAGCCCTCGTGGGCGAGCTGCCGCATCGCCGCGTCGACCAGCGGATAGCCGGTGCGGCCCGCCCGCCAGGCGGCGAGTTCGCCCTCGTCGTGGCGCCACCGGTCGCCCCGGTCGCGGTAGTCGGCGCTCGCCGCGTCGGGGCGGGCCGCGAGGACCTGGTGGTGGAAGTCGCGCCAGGCCAGCTGCCGTACGAACGCGTCGGCGCCCGGGGAGCCCTCGTGCCGGGCCAGCCGTACGAGCTCGGCCGCCGACAGGGCGCCGAAGTGGAGGAACGGCGAGAGCCGGGAGGTGGCGTCGCCCGCGAGGTCGTCGTGGCCCGCCTCGTACCCGGCGAGCCCGTTCTTCAGCCAGGCCCGCAGCCGCTTGCGGCCCGCGGTCTCACCGCCTTCGGCGAGGCCCGGCGAGGTCCCGGCGATTTTCGCGCGGGGCAGCGGCGGCTCCGAGCCGACCTCGGCGACCGGCACCCGGCGCGGGGCCGGCACCGCATCGCGTACGCCCTCCTGGGTCCAGCGCCGGAAGTACGGGGTGAACACGGCGTAGTGGTCGCCGCCCGCCGGGGTCACCGCGCCCGGGGCGAGCGCCGTCACCACCGCGTCGTGCACCGTCAGGGCGCACCCCGCCCCGGCGACCGCGGCCCGCAGCGCCGCCTCGCGCCGCACGGCGTACCGGCTCGGCCCGCCCGCGACGTGCACCCGCCGGGCCCCCGTCTCGGCCACCACGGCGCACACCTGCGCCACCACGTCACCGGAGCGCACCACAAGCCGCCCGCCGCGCGCCCGCAGCCCGGCGTCCAGATCGGCGAGGCAGTCGGCGAGGAAGGCCCGCCGGTTGGGCGCGTCGAACCCCGCCGCCCGCACCCCGTCGTCGTACACGAACAACGGCACGACCCGCTCGGCCCCACGCACGGCGGCGTGCAGCACGGGGTTGTCGTGCAGCCTCAGATCGGCGGTGAACAGCACGATCGCCACGGACAGAGGAGCGGTCATCCGCCGATCCTCCCGGACACCCGCCCTCGGGGAGCGGACGCGGGGCCGGTGGCGTCAGCCCTCTCCGCCCCGCTCCCACCCCTGCCCCCGCAGCACCCCCGCCACATCCGGCGCCCGGTAGTGCTCGCCCTTGAGGACCTTGCCGTCGGCGCGTAGGAGCGGGCGGCCGTCGGGGCCCAGTTTGGTCATGTTGGCCCGGTGGATCTCCGCGATGACCGCGTCCAGGTCGATGCCGTGGACGAGGGCCGTGCCGTACGCGACGTAGACGACGTCCGCGAGTTCGTGGGCCAGGTGGTCCAGGGGGCCCTCGACCGAGACCTCCGCCGCCTCGGCCGCCTCCTCGACCAGGAGGTCGCGGCGGTGGGCGGCGAGGTCCGGGGGGACCTCGGTGGGGGTCGTGCGGGCGTCCAGGCCGAACGTGGTGTGGAATTCCCGGACCAGCGGGGCGGGGGATGCCGGGCTCGCCGTCGTCGCGGGTGTGGCTGCTGTTGTTCGTTGTGCGGGGGTGCTCATTCGGGTCAGTTTACGTAACCCCGGCAGGCCCCAAGTAGGCCTCTCCGTACGCCCGTTACGCCGTCATCAGGATCAGACGGCTCACCAGGTCCGGGCGGCGGGACGCCACCGACTCCGCCACCGGGGAGCCCTTCGCTATGCCGAGGAGTTCCACCCGGCCCTCGCCCATGTCCTCGATCACGGCTATGAGTTGGTCTTCCGCCAGGCTCTCCGTGGTCGGGGAGAGGTACGGGGTGATCAGCGTGTGGCCGGACGTCACATCCGCCACCGCGTAAGGGACTTCCGGCGGGGCGCCCCCACCCCCCTCGTGCACCAGCACCAGCGGGCGGCCCGTCCCCGCGCGCTCGTAGTGGATCTGTGCATCTGCTATCGACACGATCGGCATGACTGCCCCTCCCGTTGGCACTGGCGCACAGCCTGCCCGGGGCCGGTCACCGGCGGGAGGTCACTGCTGAGGCTGGGATCGGCGGTCCCTGGATGCGGACGGCTGCGTACGAACGTACGCATGCGCTATCGGCGGGGCGACTGTCCCTGGCGCCTGACTCGGTGTCATAATGTATGGGTAGCCCTTCGTGCATCCCCCGTCGCGAAGGGCTACATCTATGTGCGGGCACGTGTACGGGCACCGTCGTGCGCACACCCTGCCCGGTTCCGGGCATGGCGTGGCCTTCACACGGGCAAGGGACTCCCCTCGTGGCCCCCTGCCCGTGTTTTTTCGAGTTAACAGTGGCGTAGAGTCTTTGTGCAAGCCCAGTTCTGACCAGACGGGGTGGGGGACCGATGGAAGACGACACACCTGACACTCCTGAGCTGACGACCTTGCAGCAGAAGGTCGCCTACATGGTGGAGAAGACCTTCCCCGGCGAGAACATCTCGGGGCGGATGTTCTCCGACCTCGTGAAGGAGCGCGGCGGGCACCTGTCCCACAGCTACTTCTCCAACATCCTCGCGGGCAAGGTCACGCATCCCTCCGAGGACATCCTCAAGGCGCTCGGGCTCGGCTTCGGTGTCGACTGGCGGTTCTTCAAGGAGGAGTCCGAGGTCGTCGACGACGTCGTGGCCGGACTCCAGTTCCTCGCCAAGCGGCGTACGGGTGAGATCAGCGGCATCGCCGGGCGCGGGCTCGACGACGACGGTCTGTCCGCCGAACTTCTTCAGTTCGCCCTCTCCCTCCTGGAGGAGAGCAGCGGCAAGAAGGACAGCGGCTCCGGCTCCTAGGGCGTGTTTCGAAAGTAGCGTCGTCCGCCCGAAGGGCGGGCCCGGCGGCGTCTGGTGCGTGCGATCGCAAGGCGGAGGGTCGCCCCGATACTGGTTGTATCGGGGTGATCCCGACAACGCGGCGAGCGTGCGTGCCAGACGCCGCCGGGCAGACGGGACTTTCGAAACACGCCCTAGCGTCGCCGGACCCCCCGTATTCATTCTCGTTCGTTAAGATGCGCCGATCGATCGCATGTCCATACGCACGCGTGACTACGCCCCAGAGGGACCCAGAGACTTCCATGTCCATGCGCGAGCTGCGGAGAGAGTGCGAGGCCGGGCTGGCCGACCTGCCGATCCCCGCCCCGTTCAGCATCGAGGGCCTGGTCGCGAACATGGAGAAAGCCCGTGGGCGCACCATCGTGCTGCGGGAGCTGCCCGACCGGCTGGCGCGGGTCAACGCCGCCTGCGGGCTCCGGCTCAAGGCCGGTAACACCAGCTTCGTGCTCTACCGGAAGCGGCCCACCGACTACCAGACCCAGCACGTCATCCTCCACGAGCTGTGCCACGAGTGGTTCGACCACGGCACCAGCCTGGACGCGGGGCAGCTCAAGGCCCTGCTGCCGATGTTCGACACCTCTCTCATCCAGCGCGTCGTCAGCTCCGGCGCCACCGTGCAGGCGCGCGCCCAGTACGACACCCATGACGAGCGCGTCGCCGAGTTCGGGGCCTCCCTCATCCCCCGTATGGCCATGGACGTGACCAGCGACGACATGGTCGGCCGGCTCGCCAACTCGCTCTCGCGGCCCGTCGCCCACCGCCGCCGAGGCCTCGGCTTCTTCCGCAGAGACTCATTCCGCAGAGACTGAGTCCGCTGAGAACGCATCCCCCCGCGCTCCCCGGCGCGCGGCCCCACCGTCCCCCATTCCTGCCCCCGAGGAATCCCCCCGATGACTCCGCTCGACCTCGCCGGCTATCTCATAGCCGCGCTGATGACCGCCGTCGCCCTGTGGCGCATGCCCGCCGCCCTGTGGGGCGACGAGGAGGACAAGCGCCGGCGCGCCCTGTGGGGCTGTTATGCCGGGTTCGCCGTCGCCCTGTGGACCAAGACCAAGTTCGTACGGATCACACTGAACGACAGTGAGGTCACGGACCTCGCCGTCCTCATCAAGCACTACACCGCCACCATCGCCATCCTGGCGATCCTCAGCTACATCGTGGCGATCTACGGCCACTTCCCGGACGAGGGCGCGATCCCGAGGCACGTGCGGTTCGCGCGGACCGTGCAGCGGGTCGCCACCAAGGCGTCCGTGGCCACGCTGATCCTGCTGACCGTGCTGTTCTTCACGGTCGTCGACCGTTCCGTCCCCTCCGACCGGTTCGTTTCGGACCATGCGGGGCAGTGGGGCGCGACGCTCTATATGAGCGTGTTCTACCTGTACTTGGGCGCCTCCTCGGCCGTCTGCGCGTACCAGTGGGCGCTGGCCACCGGCAACACGCAGGTGCGGCATCTGCGCGTCGGGCTCGGCATGATGACGTTCGCCATGTTCATCGGCGTGGCCTACACCCTCAGCCGGACGCTGTTCCTGTGGGTGAGCGTGGCCGACCGGCCGAGCAAGTCGTTCGCGCTGGAATTCGACGAGATCACCGAGGCCTCGCAGATCGTGCTGTTCGCGTTCTTCGCGCTCGGCGCGTCCGTCCCCGCGTGTCACAAGGGCTGGCGCCGGGTGCGGCTGTGGCGGGCGCAGGCGCGGCTGCACCCGCTCTGGTACGAGCTGATGACGGCCTTCCCTGACCAGCCGTTCGAGCCGCCGGCGCCGCTGCTGCGGGAGCTGACGCGCTTCGACACCCCGGCCGACCTGCGGATCGACCGGTGGGCGGCGGACATCGCGGATGCGGTGGAGAAGCTGCGCCACTATGTGCCGGACGAGCTCCTGGACGCCGCCAAGGAGGCCGCCGGGCCCGAGGCGGCCGGGCCGCTCGCCGACGCGCACTGGATCAAGGCCGCGCTGGCCGCCAAGGCCGACGGCGCTCCCGCGGGCCGGGCCGCCGCCATCGAGCCGCAGCACGCCACGGACCAGGACGGCGAGGTCGCCTGGCTGGTGCGGGTGGCCGCCGCGTACCAGACGATTCCGTACGACCGGGCCCGTCAGGTCCTGGCGTCCACCCGAGCCCAGGCCCAGGAGACCTCCGCGTGACCAGCAGCACCGAAAGCCGCACCGCCGGGCTCGACGATCCCGCCCGGCGCCCCGTCGCCCTCGCCGTCACCGATGTGCTCCAGCCCCGCAACTGCCTCCTCGTCGGCATGCTCGGCATCGGGGTCGCGGCGGCGGGCGACTGGACCGGGCTGCTGTGGGGGTTCCTCGGGGCGCTGTGCGCGGGGCTGATCCCGGCCGGGTACATCGAGTGGGAGCGGGGGCGCGGCACCTGGGGCGACCGGCATGTGGTCGACCGTACGAAGCGGGCGCCGATCTTCCTCGTCATCCTCGGCTCGATCGGCACCGGCTCGCTCGTCATGGTCCTCGGGGACGCGCCCGTCGGCATCCTCGCGGCGATGCTCGGGCTGTGGGTGATGACGATCGGGCTGCTCGCGGTGAACACGGTCTGGAAGATCTCGGTGGACGCGTCCGTGGCGTCGGCGGTGGTGGCGCTGCTCGCGGCCGCGCAGCACGAGCCGCTCTGGCTCCTCGCGTACGCGCTGACGATCGCCGTGTGCTGGTCCCGGGTCGCCCTGAGCTACCACACGGTGGCCCAGACGGTGGCGGGCGCGGCGCTGGGGGCGGCGACGGCGGTGGTGTTCGTATTCGTCTGACGTGGCCTGGAGCGGCCGGCCGCGCTCGATGTGGCTCGGCCTTCGACCGCGGGCCGTCGTGGGCTTGTCGCGCAGTTCCCCTCGCCCCTGAAACACGGGCCGATCCACCCTGTCCGGATGCGACGGACCACCCTGAGAGGCGCGGGGAACCGCGCGACAAGCCCCCACCGGCCCGCAGGTGAAACGAGCCGTCACAGCCTCACCTGTGGATCGGGCCCGCGTCTGCGCCCTCCGTCGGGCGCGGATGGGGCGGGCCCTTTCGGTAGAGCACGACGGTGAGCAGCAGGCCGAGGGCGAAGAAGCCGAGATCGCTCTGCGCGGAGGGCAGAGCGATGTTCACGATGGTGGCGTCGAGCACCACGTCGAGCACCACCATGAGCTGGGCGACGCCGATGACCGCGAGGACCAGTCAGCGGTGTTCATGGGCGGCGCCCGGGTGGGCGGTGCGCCCGGCGGCAGCGGCGGCGGCCGTGGCCGCGCCCCCGCCGCGCAGTGGCTGTCCGTCGGGACTCGGCCCGGCCGCCGCTCCGGCACTCTCCTCCGGTGCCGAAGCGGCGGCTATGCGTTCCGCCCTGCCCTCTTCGACGGCGTCCTTGGTGTGACGGCCCATGGCGTACGTCTCCTTACAGGGGATACGCGCCCTTCATCACGCTAAGGCGAGGTACGGGGTTCCGCCACGCGAGTGACACGGGGGGCCAAAGGGGGTGCACCGGGCGCACCGGGCGCCAACGAACCGTCGCGGGGAGCAACCGCGAGACGTTACGGCATGGTGGGCGGCCGGGGCCCGGACACGCCGGGCTCCGGACCCAACAACCGGAACCGCAGGGCCACTTCGAGCTCGAAGCGGGCGTCCGGGTCGTCGAGCGCGGACCCGAAGAGCTGCTCGATGCGGCGCAGGCGTCGGCGTACGGTCTGCGGGTGCAGCGCGAGCCACTCGGCAGAGCTGCGCCTTCACGCATTTCCCGTGCCTGCGCGACGGGCGCGCTCGCGGTGACGGGCCCGGTGATCTGACCTTCAGAGGCTGCGCACGAAGGCGCTGAAGGCGGCGGGGCCGACGACGAAGGCCCCGCCGTCGGGGTTCTTGGAGTCGCGGACGGCGATGCGGTGGGGCTGGGTGGCGATTTCGACGCAGTCGCCGCCGGTGTCGGAGCTGTACGACGACTTACGCCATGCGGCAGCCCCGAGGGGCGCGCACTCGACGCATTCACCTCCGGTGTCGGAGCTGTACGACGACTTACGCCACTGGGCGCTCGCCAGGTTTACGTTGGTCCCCATAACGCTCCTCCATTACGCGGGCGATCAGTGCCGCCGAATCCTCCACGGAGAGGGCAGTGGCCTGCAAGTGATCGTAACGGAGTGAACCCTCCCTGAGCGCTTGCGGGTTGGCGGTCATGTGCCCGCTGACGAAGTCCTCGGTGTACACGAGGTCCGGATCGTCGTCGAACCGCAGGGTGGTGAAGGAGCCAGGCAGCCCGGCGTGCTGACCAGCCTCGAACGGCAGCACCTGCACCTTCACCCACTCCCGCTTCCTGTGCAGGTCCAGCAGGTGCTCCAGCTGCTCCCGCATGACCTTGCGACCGCCGATCTCCTGATGCAGGACCGCCTCGCTCATCACCACCCAGGTCAGCGGTGGGGTCTCGCGGTCAAGGATTCGCTGCCGCTCCATGCGTGCCTCGACGCGCGCGTCGATGTCGCCCTCGTCCCGCACGCCCAGCACCGCACGGGCGTAATCCTCGGTCTGGAGCAGCCCGTACACCAACTGCGCCTGGAACGTGGAGATGTACGCCGCCCGCGCCTCCATCTCCGCGTACTGCTGGAACCATGACGGCAACTGGCTGCGCAGGACCAGGCCGACGAGACGCGCGAAGAACCCCTCCGTGAGGAGCGCGGCATCGAGCCGCTCGGAGATGTCCCGCGTCGGGACCTTCCGCGCCGTCTCGATCTGGCCGATCAACGACGCCGCGCAGAAGATACAGCTCCCGAGCTGCTCCTGCGTCATTCCGGCTGCTTCGCGCTTGCGGCGCAGCTCGGAACCGTAATAGTCCAGCGGTGAGGCGCTGGGATCGAGGTCTCGGATGTTGACCATGACGAAGGGTCACCCCCAACCACACACGGTGGGCAGATTTTTCGGCCCATACCGAACGTAACCAGATCACCGCACTCTGGTGGCGTGAACCACGCAACTCACCCTTCCGAGGCGGAAGTTGGGGGGCGCTACGGCATGAACCTCACCGTGGGCGACCACTCGGCCCGGCATTTACGCCGGATCCTCCGCCAGTATCTGGCCAACTGGTCCATGACCGAGCTGGCCGACGACGCGGAACTCGCGTTGACCGAGCTCATGGCGAACGTCGTACGCCATGTGCCCGGCCGCACCTGCCAGTTGGTGATATTCCAGCGTGCGGGCGGCCTGCGCGTGGAGCTCACGGACGACTGCCCGAAGCTCCCCGCGATGCCCGCCCACCCCGACGAACTGGCCGAATCCGGCCGGGGGTTGCTGATCGTGGCGACGGTGGCGAACCGGTGGGGCGTGGTGTCGCACGCGGGGGGCGGGAAGACGGTGTGGTTCGAGTGCGACACGAGCGGTGAGTCCGAATAGGTGAGCCCGAATAGGTGAGCCCGATCAGCGGAAGCCGCCCATCGCGGCCCGTACCTCGTCGAGGGTGACCTCCGCGATCGCATTGGCGCGTTTGTTGCCCTCGCGCAGGACCTCCCGTACGTACGGGAGGTCGCTCGCGTACTCCGCCCGGCGGGCCCGCATCGGCGCGAGGTAGGTGTTGACGGCCTCGGTGACGTGCCCCTTGAGCGCGGCGGCGCCGCCGTCCCCGATCTCGGCGGCCACGTCGTGCGGGTCGCGGTCCTGGCAGAGGGCGGCGAGCTGGAGCAGGCCGGAGACGCCGGGTCGGTCGGCGGGGTCGTACGTGATGCGGCGGTCCGCGTCGGTCGTGGCGCGGCGGATGAGCGCGGCGGTCTCGTCGGCGGTGGCGGAGAGGGGGACGGAGTTGGAGCGGGACTTGCTCATCTTCGTACCGTCGGTGCCGAGGAGCAGGGGCGCGGCGGAGAGCAGGGCCTCGGGCTCGGGGAAGACCTGCCCGTAACGGTCGTTGAAGCGGCGGGCGATCGTACGGGTGAGCTCCAGGTGGGGGACCTGGTCCTGGCCGACGGGGACGACGTCGGCCTTGCAGAAGAGGATGTCGGCGGCCTGGTGGACCGGATACGTGAACATCAGGCCGCTGACGGCCGACTGGCGCGAGTGCGCGATCTCGTCCTTCACGGTGGGGTTGCGGCCGAGCTCGGCGACGGAGACGAGGCTCAGGAAGGGGAGGAGAAGCTGGTTGAGGGCGGGGACGGCGCTGTGGGTGAAGACGGTCGCGCGGGCGGGGTCGATACCGGCGGCGAGATAGTCGAGGACGAGTCCTTCGGTGTGGCCGACGAGGTTGTCGGCGAGGTCGCGGTCGGTGATGACCTGGTAGTCCGGGATGACGAGGAAGACCTCCACGCCGTCGTTCTGGAGGCGGACGCGGTTCTGGAGCGTGCCGAAGTAGTGGCCGAGGTGGAGGGGGCCGGTGGGGCGGTCGCCGGTGAGCATGCGGGTCATGTGGCTGCCTCTCTGGGTGGCGGGCGGTCGTCGGGGACGGCCGGTCCGGTCCAGAGGGGTCCGGGCATGCGAAAGGGCCGTCCGTATCGAACGGCCCTCGATGGCGTGCAGGTGTCGTGGCCGCTCCTAGAAGGAGCGCCACCAGCAGAGATTGCTGACACGGTGCACGTCGGAAGTCATATGGGGAGTGTAACGGGACGGGGGTCCCGGACGGCAGGGATTTCCGTCACTCACTTGTGCGCGTGATCCCCCACGTAGAAGAGCAGCCAGACGAACCCGGCGAAGAGGTGCGTGCCGAAGATGTAGAACCCGGCGCGGAGGGCGATACCGCGCTCTTTGCTCTTCTCGGTGTCCTCGGCCACGGGGGCGCTCCTTCCGGTGGGCGTCCCTCTCAGGGTACGGGGGCCGGGACAGCTACAGGGCGTCGATGGCCTTGACGATCAGGGCGCGGGCGTCGGCACCCGGAACAGCCGGGTGGTGGGTTGCTCGCGCGGTTCCCCGCGCCCCTTGAATGCCGCTGCGCGGCATCATTGGGGGCGGCCCGAAGGGGTGCGTCTTCAGGGGCGCGGGGAACTGCGCGACCAGCCCCCATCGGGCCGCAGCCGAGGAGCGGCGCACTTCGCGAAGCGGGCCGCCGCGCGCAGGGGTCGACGCCGACGGTGTCGGACCCCCGCGAGAGGCCCGGGCCTCACCAACCCGGCTGCTCCGGCGGCCCGGGTGGGGCAGGCCCCCAGGCCGCCGGAGGCGGGCGCAGCACGCACGCGCGGGCGGACGCCGACGGCGGGGGCCGCCCACGAGAGGCCCGGGCGATCCAACCCCGCCGAACCGGCGGGCGGGTGGGCGTGGTGGGCTAGCGTGGGGACGCGATCGCCCGCGCCGCTCGGACCTCCTGGCGGAGGGGGGCCAGGACGCTCTCCTCCGACCCCGTCAGGGACGCCCGTACCTCCACCAGGGTGGACGAGGCCCGGAGCCCGTCCGCCAGAGCGCGCAGCTCACGGGACACCTCCGCCACTTCCGACGCGCCCGGCGCAGCCGCCCCGTGGTTCACCCGCACCCGCGCCGCCGTCGTCGCGTCCACGATCCGTTCCACCGCCACCACCAGCGGCCACCACGCCGCCGCCCGCGCCCCGGTCGGCGGCGGCTCGGTCAGGGCCCGCTGGAACTCGGAGCGGACCACCGACAGGTCCCGGTAGAGCCGGCGCCGCCGCCGCACGCGCTCCGCCTGGTCCCTGCCGGCGAACGCGCATTCCACGTACCCCGCCGCCTCCCCCACCGCGTCCGCCAGCCGGTCCCCGATCCGGGTGTGCCAGCTCTCCGGCCACAGCAGGTACCCGGCCACCAGCGAGATCCCGCAGCCGATCAGGCTGTCCCACAGGCGCGGCAGGATCAGGGCGAAGCCCTGGTGGTTCAGGACGTCGGAGAGGAGCAGGATCACGGGGGTGATCGCCGCCGTCTGGAAGGCGTACCCCTTCGCCGAGAACGCCGGGATCAGGGCCGCGAGCACCACCATCACCGGCACGTCCCACCAGCCCCGTGGCACCTCCGCGAGTACCGCCGCCGCCGTGACCAGCCCCGCCGCCGTGCCGAGGGCCCGCAGCACCGCCCGGGAGAACACCGACCCGAAGTCCGGCTTCAGGACGAACGTGACGGTCAGCGCCACCCAGTACGACCGCTCCACCGCCACCAGCGACACCAGCGCCTGGGCGAGCCCGATGCAGAGCGCGAGCCGCAGCCCGTACCGCCAGGACGCCTGCGAGAACAGCACGTTGCGCGCGCCCCGCCGCAGCCGGATCCGCAGCGCCGCCGGGCGCCCGAGCCGGTCGTCGACGTTGTACGGGTCGGGGTCCGGCTTGTGCACCACCACCGCCGCGTGCCGCAGCGCCGCGTCCACCGCACGCTCCGACGGCTTGGCGGGCTCGGGGAGCGCCAGGTCCGGCACCGGTCCCGTCCGGGCCTGCTCCACCGCCGACGCCAACTCCCGTACGGCCGAAGGGATTTCGGCGGGCAGCGGGCGCCCCCGCAGATGCGCGGCCGGGGCCGCCTCCACCAGCGGGATCACCACGTTCAGTTGCGCCAGCAGCCGTACCAGCGGGCTGCGCCGCCCGTGGTCGCGGGTGCGGCGCGCGAGCACCAGGTCGTACGCCGTGTTGAGCGACTGCGTGACCGTCTGCCGCCTGGCGTCGTACGCCGGTGTGCCCGCCGCTTCGAGCAGGTCGGCCACCGACCGGTAGGTCGCGGCGACGGCGGCCCGTTCCGGGACCCGGTTGCGCAGCGGCCAGCCGAGCAGGGTGAGCAGGAGGACGAAGAGGCCGCCGAGGGTGAGCAGCAGCGGCGCCTTCCACCACGGCGAGGGCATCGGAAGCCCGGCCCCGACCACCGCGTTCAGCAGGAGCAGCAGCCCTGACACGGAGGCCACCGCGCCGATGGACGAGATCATTCCGGAGACGAGCGCGACCAGGGTGAGCACGGCGACGGCGAGCCAGCCGTCCCCGTACACCAGGGCGCCGAGCGTGACGCCGATCGCGCCGAAGAGCTGCGGCACGGCGATGTTGAAGACCCGCATCCGGTACGCGTCGGCCGTGTCGCCGATGACCCCCGACAGGGCGCCCATCGACACCAGCGCGCCGTACGCCGGCTGGTCGGTGGCGAAGCCCACGGCGAGCGGGGCCGCGAGGCCGATCCCGGCCCGGGCGACGGCGGGCCACACGATCGGCGTGCTCTGCGGGCGCAACCCGCTGACCAGCCACTGCGGCGGCGCCAGCCGCACCCGCCCCCGGTCGCCCGGGTCCTTGTCCACGTCGAGCTGTCCACCCATGGCATCAGTATGCGATCACGGTGATTCAGGCCTTTTGGGCGGGTCTTTCGGCACAATGGATCTTCGCGGGTGTTCGTCTGCGGGCCGTCTGCGGCTGGTCGCGCGGTTCCCCGCGCCCCTTGGGTGGTCCGCCGCAGTCGGAGAACCGAGCTCAGCCACAGTCCTGTCAAGGGCGCGGGGAGCTGCGCGACCGGTCCCCACCCGCCTGCGGACGCGTGTCCGATGGACGAATACTTATCCACAGGGTGTGGATAAGTATTTCGGAAATCCGAACTCCTACGGCACGAACAGCGTCTTCCCCCGCGCCCCGCCCGCCCGGTTCCGCTCCAGCGCCTCCGGCACCTTCTCCAACGGGTACTCCCCGTCCACCGGCACGTGCACCTCGCCCGCCAGCGCCGCCGCGGCCAGCGCGTCGAGCAGCGCTCCCGACGCCGTGAGCCGGAAGTTCACGCCCTTCCCGGGCGGGGCCGCGCCCCGGGTGCTCAGCGCGGCCCCGCCCGGACGCATCAACGACGCGTACGCGTCGAAGGCCTCCGCGTCGGCCGACACCAGGTCGACCACCGCGTCCACCCCGCCCGGCGCGGCCCGCGCGCACGCCTCGCGCACCGACTGCTCGGTGGAGTCGATCGCGACCGCCGCGCCCAGCGCCCGCATCCGCTCCCGCTCGTTGCCCCGCACCACCGCCACGACCCGGACGTCCCGCGCCGCCGCCAGCTGGGTCAGCGCGCTGCCGACCCCGCCCGCCGCGCCCACGATGAGCATGGAGTCGCCCGGTTCGAGCGCCACCCCGGTGCGCAGGATCTGGAGCGCGGTCATCCCTGCCGTGGGCAGGGCCGCGGCCGCCCGCAGCGCGAGGCCGTCCGGCACCCCGGCGATCGTCGAGTCGTGCGGCATCGTCACGTACTCCGCGTACGTTCCGGTCCCCACCGGTGGCCGCGCCGCCTGCCCGTACACCGCGTCGCCCACCACGAACCGGTTCTCGCCCGGGCCGACCACGTCCACGCGGCCCGCGAAGTCGAGGCCCAGGACCAGCGGGAAGACGTGCGGGAGGCGGCCGTCGAGGAGACCGTCGGCGACCTGCCAGTCGAACGGGTTGAGGGCGGCGTAGTCGATCTTCACCAGGACCTCGCCGGGGCCGGGCACCGGCTTGGGGACATGGACGACCCCCGGCGTGGCCCTGAAGGCCTGGACCGCGACAGCGCGCATACGCGTACGCCTCCTGCTCGGCCCCCCTGCAACCAGGCCTACGGACGGTCCGATCCTCACCCAGGACTGCGCCGCCCGCACCCCGGGGAGCCGCCATCCGGCCTTAGGGCCTGCCCTGACCCTCGAACAGTTCGAGGTCGACCACGAGCGCCCGGTGGTCGGTCCCGCGCAGGGTCAGGAACCGCGCCGACCTGACCGTGAAGTCGTCGCCGCTGACCAGCACATGGTCGATCTGGGTCCGGAACGGCGTGGTGCGGTCGGCGGGCCAGGAGTACGCGCGGGACTCGCCCACGAGCCGGGCGCTGTCGTGCAGGGCGCCCGCCTTCAGGACCGACCGGAACGCGGCGTGGTCCTGGGTGGCGTTGAAGTCCCCGGCGACGATCACCGGCTCCCCCTTCACCGACGCCGCGAAGTCCCGTACCCGCCCGAGCTCCCGGTGCCACGTGCCCTCCCGGCCCGGCAGCGGCGGCTCCGGGTGCGCGAGCTGGAGCCGTACGCCGCGCCCCGCGACCAGCGCCACCGCGCCCGGCATGGCCATCTCGGAGGGGATCGTGGGGGCGGCCGTGAGCGGGTACTTGCTGAGGATCGCGGACCCGGCCGAGCCGTCCTCGCGTACGACGTTCCGGTACGGGTAGTCCGCCTTCGCCACCCGCTGCTCCAGCGCGTCCGCGCAGACGAAGGCGCACTCCTCGACGAAGACGAAGTCCGGCTTCTCGCGCCGCACCGCCGCGACCAAGTCGTCCGTCGCCCAGCCGAATTCGGTGTTGGAGGTGAGGACGCGCAGCTCACCGAGGGGGCGGCCGTGCGGCCGGGTGATCTCGGCGCCGTACGGCTGGGTGTACCAACCGGTCACCGCCAGCACCACAAGCGCCCACGCCAACCCGGTCCGCCACCGCCCGAACGCGGCCAGTACGAGCCCGGCGCCGCCCGGCACCAGCAGCCACGGCAGGAACGCGAGCAGCTGCGGCACGGGCGTGACCCCGTCCGAGGCCGCGGCCCGGCACCCGACGACCGCGCTGACCCCGGCGAGCACCAGCCCGCCCAGGACCGCACTCGCCCGGCGCCACGGGTGCCCCCGCCCCCCGGGCGGCCCCGCCGCCGCGTCCGTGGCGGGCCAGGGCGGTGCGGTGCCAAGGGCGTCCAAGGGACCCTCCCGGTCGACGGTTCGACAGGCCGTTGTGCCCTCAAGTATCCGCCGGTGTGCGCCGTCAGCCCGTCAGATGGGCGCGCAGGGCCGCGTTGAACTCGGCGGGCCGCTCCAGATTGGGCAGATGGGCCGCCGACTCCACGACGACGAGGGTGGATCCGGGGACCGCCGCGTGCATCGCCTCGGCGTCCTCGACCGGCGTGTACGTGTCGTCGCGCCCCACGACGATCAGGGTCGGGACGGTGACGGTGGTGAGCAGCTCGCGGTAGTCGGGCCGCTCGGCGCGCCCGCGCAGCGCGGCGGCGGCGCCTTCGGGATCGGTGGCGGTCATCATCCGGTGGACGTGCGCCTTCACTTCGGTGTCCGCGTACGGCGCCACCATCTTCTCCAGGACCTCGTCCGCGTACGGCTTCATGCCCTCGCGTACGAGCCGGTCGGCCATCTCGCGGCGGGCGATGCGCCCGGCCGGGGTCTCGGCGGCGGGAAAGGTGTCGGCGAGGACGAGCGAGCTGATCCGCTCCGGGAAGAGCCGGTAGCACTCCATGACGATCTGGCCGCCCATGGAGAGCCCGCCGAGCCCGAAGCGCGCGATGCCGAGCCGGTCGGCGAGCGCGCGGACATCCTCGGCGAAGTCCGACAGGAGGGTGGTGCCGGGGGTGCCGGGCGCGCTGCCGTAGCCGCGCAGATCGGGGGCGACGACGCGGTGCGTACGCGCGAACTCCTCGATCTGGGGGTCCCACATCGTGCGGTCGAAGGGATGGCCGTGGACCAGGAGCAGGGCGTCGCCGGTACCCCGGTCGGTGTAGGTGGTGGGCATGCCAGGAGGCTAGGCGTGCTCAACTGCTCGGTGCAATAAGATCTTTGCTCTCGGTGCAATGCGGGAGGGGCTGGCAGAGGTGGACTACCGGCGGCTGGCGGACGGCGTGGCGAAGGCGATAGCCGATGGGAGGCTGCGCCCGGGCGACCGGCTGCCGCCCCAGCGGACGTTCGCGCGCCGCCACCGGGTGGCGGTCTCCACGGCGATACGGGCGTACGGGGAGCTGGTGCGCCGGGGCCTGGTGGTGGGGGAGGCCGGGCGCGGCACGTTCGTACGGGCGGCGCCGCCGCACCCCGGGTCGGTGCTCGCGGAGGACAGCGGCCGCACCCCGGTGAACCTGGAGCTCAACTACCCCGTGGCGGACGGCCAGTCGGAGCTGATGGCGCGCGGACTCGCGGCCCTGGCCCGCCCGGACGTACTCCTGGAGGCCACCCGCCCGGCGGCGGCGGACGGCACACCCGGGGCGCGGGAGGCGGCGGCCCGGGTACTCGCCCGCCCCGGCTGGCGCCCGGACCCGGACCGGCTGCTGTTCGCGGGCAACGGCCGCCAGGCGATCGCGGCGGCGCTGTCGGCGCTGGTGCGGCCCGGGGGCCGGGTGGGGGTGGAGGAGCTGACGTATCCGCTGGTCAAGGCGGTGGCGGAGCGACTGGGGATCATCTTGGTACCGATCGGGACGGACGGGTCGGGGCTGCTGCCGTCGGCCCTTGAGGCGGCGCACCGGCGTACGCCGCTGAGCGCGGTGTACGTACAGCCGACGCTGCACAACCCCCTGTCGCTGACGATGCCGGGGGCGCGCCGCGAGGAACTGGCCCGGGTTCTGCGGGAGGTGGGGCTGGTGGCGGTGGAGGACACGACGTGGGCGTTCCTGGCCGCCGCGGATACGCCCGCGCCGCTGGCGGCGTACGCGCCGGAGCGGACCCTTCTGGTCGACAGCCTGTCGAAGCGGCTGGCGCCCGGGCTGACGGTGGGGTTCCTGAGCGTCCCCGAGGCGTACGGGGAGGAGGTCGCGCGGGCACTGCGGTCCGGGGCCTGGACGGCGGGCCGGTTCAACCTGGAGGCGGCGGTGCGATGGGTGGAGGACGGGACGGTCGAGGCGGTGACGGCGGCGAAGCGGGCGGAGGCGGGGGCGCGGCACGCGCTGGTGGCGGGGCATCTGGGGGACCACGCGATTCGCACCGACCCGTGCTCCTACTACTGCTGGTGGGAGCTGCCGGCGCCGTGGCGGGCGGAGACGTTCGTGGCGGCGGCCGCGGAGGAGCTGGGGATCGCGGTCACGCCCGGTTCGGCGTTCGCGGTGGGCGCCGCTTCGGCGCCGGACGCGGTCAGGGTGGGTCTGGCGTCGCCGCCACGGCCGGTGCTTGACGCGGCGCTTCGTCGGCTGGCGGAGCTCGCCGTACGCGGCCGCTCAGCCAGGCCGTGAGAGCCAGGGCGAGACCCACGGCTACGGCGCCCCAGGCCGCGCTGCGCAGGATCGCGGTGAGCGTGTCGTAGACGCCCGCGGCGGTGCCGGGGTCGGCGTGGGCCGGGAGGTCGGCGAGGGTGAGGACACGGCCCAGGGCGACCAGGGCGCGCAGCCCGAGCCCGCCCGCGGCGATGCCGAGGCCGACTGCGGTGACGGAGGAGCGCACGGGTCCAGCCAACCCCGGGTTGCCGGGTGGGGCGCGCGGGTGTGGGCTGTATGGGGGAAGTGGAAGGAGTTGCGCCATGTCCGCACACGCAGCGATGCCGGCACCGTCCCGGCCCGGCCCTCTCTCCGGCCTGACCGCCCGTCTCGGCCTGCCGGTGGCGCTGATCGCCCTGCCGGTGGTCATCGGGATCTTCTACGGCTTCTGGGCCGCGTCCATCAACCGGCGGGGCGGCGAGGTCACCGGCGGCAACATCGCGCTCGGGCTGGTGTCCGGAGTGGTGATCGCCGCGCTCGGGCTGGGGTTGCTGATGATCCAGGGCCGGTTGCCTCGGGAGCTGCGGGCGGTGGCGTTCGGAGCGTTGTTCGGGGCGGGGACGGGGTTTCTGTATGCCCAGTCGGGCGAGAGTGTGTTCGGGGCGTCGATGATGGGGGCGCTGCTGGGGGGCGGGATGATGGCGGCGGCGTTCTACGCGTTCTACACGCGGGAGTAGGCCGGGGGCGGGACCGCCGGTTCGGCGGGGCTGCATCGCCCGGACCACGCCCGCCGGTTCGGCGGGGTTGGATCGCCCGGGCCTCTCGTGGGTGGCCCCCACCGTCGGCGTCCGCCCGCGCGTGCGTGCTGCGCCCGCCTCCGGCGGCCCGGGGGCCAGCCCCACCCGGGCCGCCGGAGCAGCCGGGTTGGTGAGGCCCGGGCCTCTCGCGGGGGTCCGACACCGTCGGCGTCGACCCCTGCGCGCGGCGGCCCGCTTCGCGAAGTGCGCCGCTCCTCGGCTGCGGCCCGGTGGGGGCTGGTCGCGCAGTTCCCCGCGCCCCTGAAGACGCACCCCTTCGGGCCGCCCCCAATGATGCCGCGCAGCGGCATTCAAGGGGCGCGGGGAACCGCGCGAGCAACCCACCACAACCCGCAGACAGCCAACCCCTCAGGGGCGCAGGCAACGCGCGAGCAACCCTCCACGGCCTGCGGAGGGCAACCCGAGGGGCGTGGGGTGTGAGCCGCAGGCGGCGGGCGGGCACCCGGCGGAGGCCCGGGCCGTGCCAACCCCGCCGAACGGGCGGGCGGGTGGGCGAGGGCCGGGTCAGAACAGGGGCAGCTGGCCCGGGAACAACGCCACTTCGTAACCGTCCAGCGTCCGCTGGCCCGCGGACGCCGGTGCCCGGCGTTTCGAGCCAGGGCAGAGTGTCAGCTCCCCGCCGCCCCCCGTGCGCGTGCGCGGATCGTGGCGCACGTACTTGCCCGCCACCACGGCCACGGCACGGCCGCACGACGGACACGGACGGCGGGGAGAGACACTCGGCATGCGTTCATGCTGCCAGAGGGGAACGACACCCGGGTGCCCCACCGGCCCGCCCGGCCGCATGCCGAGTCGGAGGTCATCGGTATCGGCGCGGCTCAGGCCGAGCCCGCCCCCGTACCCCTCACGCCGCAGGCACCGCCGCCGGCTTGAACGCCGACGCCAGGCCGTTCCGCCACAGGCTGTTCACCCGCGACCGCTCCGTGCTGTTCGGGTACGCGTTCCTGCACGACGTGCCCGGCCCGCCGCCGGACATCAGCTCGCTGCACGGGCCCGAGTAGTGGTCCGGCAGACCCAGGACGTGGCCGGTCTCGTGGGCGACCACGCGGACCGAGTAGTACTGCTGGTTCTGCTGGTAGTCGAGGAAGATGTACCCGCCGCCGTGCCCGTCCGTGGACGCGTACGAGCCGTTCGGGTCGTTGCCCTCGTAGTACGAGAAGTCGGCGCCGGAGGAGGACTCGGCGAGGCGTACGTTCTGCACCGAGGAGTTCCAGATCTGCGCGGACTGCGATATCTGGGAGCGGAAGCTCGGCGCGTTGCGGGTGCTGTAGTAGACGGTGACGGAGGCCGCCAGCGGGTTGGCGGCCCGCTTCTTGGCCACCGACTTCATCACGGCGTCGTAGAACGCCTTGTTGTTGGCCGCCTCCTTGGCGGAGCCCGCGTACGTCGAGCCCTGCGCGTACGCGGAGGTGGCGGCGGTGGACGGGGAAGGGGCGGCGGCCGTGGCGGGGATCGCGCCGAGGCCGGCGAGCGCCAGACCCAGTGCGGTGGACAGGACGACAGTCCTCTGGTGTCTCATGGGGGGCTCCTGGTCGTTCTCGTGGGGGTGGCCCCGGTGGGTTGCCGGGACCAGGGCGAGTGTCGGGGAGCCGGGTGCGCGCGGGGATGATGGCAATCGGCGATAACTCGGCGTTATCGGCGGGGAATCAGCCGTCTAGTGCGGGACATGACAACCCCTTTACCCTCGGGCCATGGAGCTCGACGTGAGGCACCTCCGCGCCCTCTGCGCGATCGCCGACACCGGCAGTCTGCACAGGGCCGCGCGGCAGCTCGGAACCAGCCAGCCGGCCCTGACCACCCAGCTCCGGCGCATCGAGCACTCACTGGGCGGCCTGCTCTTCTCCCGGGAGCGCACCGGCTGCCGGCCGACCCCCCTCGGCCAGACCGTCCTCAGCCGCGCCCGCCCCCTGCTCGCCGGGATGGACGCGCTGGTCACCGAGGTGCGGGCGGCCGTCGACGGGGTGGACGGGCGGCCCCGGCTGCGCATCGGCTCGACCGCCAGCCGCGCCATCCCCGGCTGGCTGAGACGGCTGCGCGAACGCCTGCCCCACGCCGAGACCCAGCTGCACGTCGCCGTCTCCGCCAACGCCCTGCTCGGCCTGGTCGCGGCGGGCGAGCTCGACGTGGCCTTCGTCCACCAGGTGGAGGGCTGCCCGCTGCGGGTGCCGGACGGCCTCGACGTGCGCGTACTCGTCGAGCGCGAGCCCCAGTTCATCTCGCTCGCCGTCGACCACCCGGCGGCCGACGGCGAGGTGGTGGACCTCACCGATCTGGCGGACGACCGGTGGATGGTCGACCCCAGCGTGGACGGTGAGTGGGACGGGCTGCGGCGCGTGTTCGCCGCCGCCGGGCTCAACCCCCGTGTGCTGCACGGCGATTACCTCACCGCCGCCTCCCTGGTCGCCACCGGCGAGGTCGTCACCCCCTGCCAGCCGACCTCCCGCCCGCGCCCGGACATGGCGATCCGGCCGCTGCGCGGCGACCCCCTGGCCGTACGGCTGCTGCTCGCCGCGCGGGCGGGGGCGTACGAGGAGGCGCTGTACGGGACGGTCCACTCCGCGCTCGACGGGGCGTACTGGGAGGCGGCCCGGATGTCCGCCCCCTACCGCGCGTGGCTGGCCGGGCCGCTACGGACCCCGGCCCCCCGGCCCTGTCTGCGATAGTCGCCTCGCGGCAAGGCGGACGCACCGACTCCGTATGACTGGATCCGTCCTCGTATGCGGGGGAAGCGCGGCACCCCCTGCCCGCTCCGGAGCCCACTACGATGCACGCGGCTTCCGGATGCGCGTGGGCAACACCCGTTCCGGTGGCCGGAGTTCTGACATACCGCCATATGTCACGCAGCAAAGGACGTTCTGGTCATGAGCAGCAGCCGCAGCACGGGCAGAGGGCTACGCTCCAACGCCCTCGGCACGTTCGACACCGTCGTCATGGCCGTCGCGGGCAGCGCGCCCGCGTACTCGCTGGCCGCCACCACCGCCGTACTGACCGGGGCCGTCGGCCTCGCCGGACCCGCCGCGCTGCTCTACTGCGCGATACCCATGCTCGGCATCGTCCTCGCCTTCGGGCGCCTGGGGCGCATCGACGTCAACGCGGGCGCCGCCTACTCCTGGGTGGCCCGGACCCTGCACCCCTTCCTCGGCTTCATGAGCGGCTGGGCGCTGGTCGTGGCCGCCACCATCTTCATGGTCGCCGGATCGCTGCCCGCCGGGCAGATGACCCTCGCCCTCCTCGACCCCGAGCTCGCCCGCCACACCGCGCTCGCCACCGCCACCGGCGCCGGCTGGTTCCTGGTGATGCTCGCCGTGGTGCTCGGCGGCGCCCGGCTCTCCGCCCGCGCCCAGGTGATCGTCTCCGGCGTGGAGCTCGCCATCCTCGTCGTCTTCGCGGTCGGCGCGCTCCTCCACCACGGCGGCGCCGCCCCCTTCGACTGGTCCTGGCTGGGGTTCGGCCACTTCGACGGCCTGCGCGGCTTCGCCTCCGGCACCCTGATCGCCGCGTTCTACTACTGGGGCTGGGACGTCACCAGCAACCTCAGCGAGGAGACCCGCGACAGCCGCCGCACCGCCGGGCTCGCCGCCCTCGTCGGCCTCGCCGTCGTCTTCCTGCTCTTCGTCGGCTTCACCGTCGCCGTCAACATGACGCTGACGCCGGGCGCGGTCGAGCAGCACGGGTCCAACGTCCTCGCCGTGCTCGGCGAGACCATCTGGCCCGGCGTCGGCGGCAAGCTCATGGTGCTCGCCGTGGTCCTGTCCACGATCGCCACCCTGGAGACCACGCTGCTCCAGGTCACCCGCTCGCTCTTCGCGATGGGCCGCGACCGTACGCTGCCCGCCGCGCTCGGTACCGTGCACCGCCGCTGGAACACGCCCTGGGTCGCCGTCGTGGTGGTCGGCGCCGTCGCCCTCGCCCTGTTCGTCGCCTCCAACGCGCTGGGCTCGGTCGAGGACATCATGGCCGACGCACTCGCCGCGATCGGCCTCCAGACCACGTTCTACTACGGCCTCGCGGGCCTGGCCGCGGTCGTCGCGTACCGGGGGACGCTGACCAGATCGGTGGGCTCCTTCGTCTTCGGCGGACTGTGGCCCGCGCTCGGCGCCGTCTTCATGTTCTGCGTCTTCGTCGCCTCCCTCTCCCAGCTCAGCGCCGCCGCGATCGCCATCGGCCTGGGCGGACTGGCCGCCGGGCTCGCCCCGATGCTCTGGTACTGGCGGCGCGGCAGCGCCTACTACCGGCCCGCCGCCCTCGACGCCGGCCGGGCCATCGCCGTCGACGAGGTGTACGCGGCCTCCGGCGCGGGCCGCCCCGAGTACGCGGGCGCGGCCCTGCCCACCGACTTCTGACCACCTGGCCCCGACCCACCGACCAGAGAGGGGTGTTGATGGCCGCTGCCCGCCGCCGCTCCCCGGCCGTCCGCTTCGACCCGGACCTCGGCGACCGCCCGCTCGCCACCGCCCGGCACGACATCGTGATCGGGCGCTGGCAGGGCGTACGGGACCTGCTGCGGGCGACCGGCGAGAACTGGCCACTGCGCACCCACCGGATCCGGCTGCTCGCGCCCGCCGTCGCGGGCTCCACCGTCGTGGAGGCCTGGCGCGCCGCCGAGCCCGACAGCGCGGACGCGGCCGTACTGCGGGCCGCCACCGAAGTGGTCCGGGTCTTCCACCTCGCCATCGCGGCCGGGCGCGGTGCGGCGCCCGACCGGGACCGGCTCGACGTGGCGGTGATGGCCTGCCTGGGCGCGGCGGACGCGCACCCCGGCGACCCGATGCCGTGGGCGTCGCTGCTCACGGTGGCCCGGCTGTACGAGGGCGGGGTGGGGCGGCGCGATCTGCGCGGCTGGTGGGACGAGTTGCGCCGGCGCGACCCGTACCACGTGGAGGGCCATGTGCAGATGCTGCGCTACTTCTCCGCCCGCTGGCACGGGACGCACGGCACGATGTACGACTTCGCCCGGGACGCGGCGGGCGCGGCGCCCGAGGGCTCCGCGCTGCCGGTGCTCGTGCAGATCGCCCGGGTGGAGGAGTACCGGTACGCCGCCGAGGGCGCCAAGGGGCAGCCGGTGCGGGGGTTCGGGCAGCACTGGAGCGGCGAGCTGGCGGTGACCGAGCTGCGCCGCACCTACGACCGCTGGCTGGGCGGCCGCTCGCCCGGCCCGGTGCCGGTCGCGGAGGCGGCCGAGCTCAACTACCTCGCGCACGCCGCGTGTTGTGCCGGGCTGAGCCTGGAGGCGCGTTCCCTGGTGGGGCTGCTGGGGGAGCGGGCGGCGCGGGTGCCGTGGGTGTACACGGGCGATCCGGAGCAGCAGATCACGCGCTGGCGGATGCCGTCCGGGGCCTAACCGGTACCGCGTCGTCCGCCCCCTGCCGAGGTTGACCGGATCGGATCGCTAACCTTACGTGTCCACGCTCGTGGTCCCGCTCACGCGACGTGGATACGTATGGACACGTAACTGGCTGCCAATCGGATACGTAACGCCATGCAACGCATATCGCACCCAACTCATGCGAAAGGCCTCGCCCATGGGCATTCGGAGCTTGCTGCGCAAAGTGTTCGGACGCGATCGCGACGCGGAGAGCGCCGACCTGACGGCGGCTCCGGCGGAGGAATCGGCACCGGCCGCGGCCACCGTGCCGGCCCCCGCCGAGGAGTCCGCGCCCGCGACCCCGACGGTGCCGGCCGCGGCCCGGCGCGACCTCTCCCCCGCGGAGGAACTGGTCGCGGCGGCGTTCGACGCGTCCTCGTCCCGCCCGGCGGTCCCGTCCCCGGCGCGCCCGACGGAGGACACCTCCCTGACTGAGGCCCCGGCCCCCGCCACGCCCCCGGCCGGCTCCGACGTCCCGCAGCCGCGGGGCGAGTCCCCGCTGTCGGAGCCCGCCGCCCCGGCGGAGCCGGAAGCCGTGGAGGCCGAGCCGGTGGTGACGGAGGCCGTCGAGCCCGAGCCGGTGACGGAGGCCGTCGAGCCCGAGCCGGTCGTTGCGGCCGAGCCGGAGCCCGCGGTGGCCGAGCCCGTCGTCGTGGCCGAGCCCGAGCCCGCGGTGGCCGAGGCCGAGGTGGCCGAGCCCGTCGTCGTGGACGAGCCCGAGCCCGCGGTGGCCGAGGCCGAGGCCGAGGTGGCCGAGCCCGAGCCGGTGGCGGAGGCTGTCCAGCCCGAGCCCGTCGTTGCGGCCGAGCCGGAGCCCGCGGTGGCCGAGGCCGAGGCCGTCGTCGTGGACGAACCCGAGCCCGCGGCCGTGGTGGCCGAGCCGGAACCGGAGACCGAGCCGCAGGCCGCGGAGCCGGACCCGGAGCCCGTCGCTGTCGTGGCGGAGCCGGACCCGGAGCCCGTAGCCGTCATGGCCGAGGCCGAGCCCGTACAGGCCGAGGCCGAGGCCGGGCCGGAGCCCGTGGCGGCAGCCACGGACGCCGAGCCCGAGGCCGTGCAGCCCGCCGCCAAGGCGTCCGCGGCCGTCGCCCTCCCCCGTATCAAGTCCCGGGCCCCCGGCCTCGTGGAGCACTACAAGGCCGCCGGGGCGCAGCTGCGCACGGCCGGGCTCGTCGGGGCGCGGGCCAAGGTGTACCTCGTGCTCGACCGGTCCGGGTCGATGCGGCCGTACTACAAGGACGGCAGCGCCCAGCAGCTCGCCGAGCAGGCGCTCGCGCTCGCCGCGCACCTCGACGAGGACGCCGCCGTCCACACCGTGTTCTTCTCGACCGAGCTCGACGGCACCGCCGACCTCTCCCTCGGCTCGTACGAGGGCGTCGTCGACGACGCGCACGCCGCGCTCGGCCGGATGGGCCGCACCAGCTACCACTGCGCCGTCGAGGCGGTCGTCGAGCACTACGAGAAGAGCCAGTACGACGGCCCCGCGCTTGTGGTCTTCCAGACCGACGGCGCCCCGGACGCCAAGGTGGCCGCCCGCCAGGCGCTCGCGGACGCGTCCGGCAAGCAGCTGTTCTGGCAGTTCGTGGCGTTCGGCGAGGACGACAGCAAGGCCTTCGACTTCCTGCGCAAGCTGGACACCGAGAACGCCGCGTTCTTCCATGCCGGGCCGGCTCCCCGCGAGCTCCCGGACCCCGCGCTCTACGCCGGGCTCGTCGGCGGGTTCTCCCGGCGGTAAGCGCTCCTCGCGGAGGGCGGTTCCTCGCCTGCGGGCCGTCCGTGGCTGGTCGCGCGGTTCCCCGCGCCCCTGAAAGGCTGTGGCTGAGCCGGGTTCTCCGGCTGCGGCGGACCACCCGAGGGGCGCGGGGCTGTGACATGTGCGGCTCCGCCGCGTGGGCGCGCTCAGCCCCCACCGGCCCGCAGACGGACCCCGGGCCCAAACAGTGTCACCGTCACCGCCAGGCCGCCCTCCGGGAGCGGGGCGGCCGTTGCCGCCCCCCGTGCGCCAAGGGCCACCGAGCGGACCGTCGACAGGCCCAGCCCCGCCCCGGCCCCATCCGGTCCCGGCCCTCCCCCCGCCGGAACGGCTGGGCGAGCCCGCCCTGATCCGTACCGTCCAGGGCGTCGGCCACGCGCTGTTCCCCTTGCCGTACCCCGCCCACGTACGCGCCCCCTCCTCCCAGGACGCGTCCTTCGTACAGGACCGGATGTTTCGCGGACCTCTCCACCGGCCGCCGCGGGTTTATGCGGGTGAGTGGATCTCCCCGCGGCCGTTAGGATTTCGACCATGGCGGCCACTGGATCCGAGAAGCAGGGGGCGAAGGCGTTTTACGTCTCGACCCCCATTTACTACGTCAACGACGCTCCTCACCTGGGCCACGCCTACACGACCGTCGCAGGCGACGTGCTCACGCGCTGGCACCGTCAGCGCGGCGAGAAGGTGTGGTACCTCACCGGCACGGACGAGCACGGTCAGAAGATCATGCGCACTGCCGACGCCAACGGGGTGACCCCGCAGGAGTGGTGCGACAAGCTCGTGGAGGAGGCCTGGAAGCCCCTCTGGGAGCACCTGGAGATCGCGAACGACGACTTCATCCGTACGACGGAGAAGCGGCACACCGACCGTGTGCAGGAGTTCGTCCAGGACCTGTACGACAAGGGCGAGATCTACAAGGGCGGCTACGAGGGCCCGTACTGCGTGGGCTGTGAGGAGTACAAGCTCCCCGGCGACCTCATCGAGGCGGAGGACGGCACCAAGCTGTGCCCCGTCCACAAGAAGCCGGTGGAGATCCTCAAGGAGGAGAACTACTTCTTCAAGCTGAGCGAGTACGGCCCGAAGCTGATCGAGTTCTACGAGGCCAACCCCGGCTTCATCCAGCCCGAGTCGGCCCGCAACGAAGTCGTGAACTTCGTGAAGCAGGGCCTTGAGGACCTCTCGATCTCCCGTTCCACCTTCGACTGGGGCGTACCGGTCCCGTGGGACGACAAGCACGTCATCTACGTGTGGATCGACGCGCTCCTGAACTACGCCACGGCGGTCGGTTACGGGGCGAACCCGGAGAAGTTCGACGAGACGTTCCCGGCCAATGTCCACCTGATCGGGAAGGACATCCTCCGCTTCCACGCGGTCATCTGGCCCGCGATGCTGCTGGCCAACGGCCTGCCGGTGCCCGGCAGGATCGCGGCCAACGGCTGGCTGATGGTCGGCGGCGAGAAGATGTCGAAGTCCAACCTGACCGGCATCAAGCCGCAGGACCTGACCTCGCACTTCGGCGTCGACGCCTACCGCTGGTACTTCCTGCGCGCCATCGCCTTCGGCCAGGACGGCTCGTTCTCCTGGGAGGACTTCACCGCGCGGTACACCTCGGAGCTCGCCAACGACTACGGCAACCTCGCCTCGCGCCTGGCGGCCATGGTCGGCAAGTACTTCGGCGGCACGCTGCCCGCGGCGACGGCCTCCGGCCCGGCCGAGCAGGCCATCGCCGACGGCCTGACCAGGGCCGTCACCGAGGCGGACCGCAAGATCGGCGAGGAGCTGGACTTCCAGGGCGGCATCCTGGCGGTGTTCGACTTCGTGAAGCAGGTCAACGGCTACATCACGGAGCAGGAGCCGTGGAAGGTGGCCAAGGACGAGTCGGAGGAGGGCCGCGCCCGTCTCGCGACCATCCTCTACACGGCCGCCGAGGCGCTGCGCGCCGTCGCCGTCCTGCTGAACCCCGTCATGCCGGACACCTCGCAGAAGCTGTGGGAGTCGCTCGGCGCCGAGGCCGCAGGCCTCGGACCGCTGGCGGACCAGCGGGTCCAGGACGCGGCCCGCTGGGGGCAGCTCCCGGTCGGCGCGACGGTGACGAAGGGCGCGGTGCTGTTCCCGCGTCTGGAAGAGAAGCCGGCGTAGGCGTTACGTACGTGTGAAGGGCCCGGAACCGGCCAGGTTCCGGGCCCTTCGCGTGCGGTCTGCGGTTGCGGGGCGCCTCCTGTGGGCGCACGCTGCACGTGAATATGTACGTGCATGAGGGGGTGCGCGCCATGACCAGGAGTACGGACCAGCAGCGGGCCGAGGAAGAGGCCCAGCGCCGCGAGGAACTCATCCGCAAGGTCCGCGAGGCGAATCGCCAGAGCGTGAATCGCCCCACGGGACCGCCGTCCCCGGACTCACCGTCCCGGGACGAGGACTGAGGCGGGCGAACAGGATCAGCGGGACAGGGCCGCCGCGTCCCCCATCACGACCACCGGGGTGCGCGCCGGGTCGAGCGTGCGCAGCAACTGCCGCATGCGGTCCCGGGGAAGAGCCACACAGCCCTGCGTCGGGCCGCCGTGGTCGACGTGCAGCCAGATTCCGCCGCCGCGCCCGGCGCCCAGCGGCCGGGTCCAGTCCAGCGGGGTGGTGCCGGGCGCGCGGTTGTAGTTGATCGCCACCACGTAGTCGAAGGACCCGGCGAGCGGCTCGCCCTCGACGCCGGTGCCGCGCGCGGTGAACCCGGGCCCGTGGTCGTACGGGAGACGGGTGCCGGGGTCGGCGAGGCGGCCGCCCGCGTCGGTGAGGCCGAACACTCCGACGGGCGAGCGCAGATCGCCCGCCCGGTGCTCGCCGGTCCAGCCGCGCGCCGCGTTGCGTGCGGGCCAGGGGCCTTCGGCGGGCAGCCAGCCCTTGACCCGGTCGCGGGTGTAGAGGACGGCGGTGGCCCGGTTGGCGTCGGGCCCCTCGCCGGTGACGACGAGCGCCTGGGTGCTGGCGGCGGGGATACGGGCGCGGGTGGCGGGGCCGAGCGCGGGTATCTCGCGGGGGCGTACGGGTTCGGGCGCGGCCCGCCCGGCGTGCGCGCCCACGGCGTCGGTGCTGACGTCGGCGAGCGTGCCGGGCCCGTCGCCCTCGTCCCGGACGCCCTGGCCGTCGTTCCCGCACCCGGTCAGCAGCAGGGTCGCCAGGGAGAGGGCGGCCCAGGCGCCCCGGGTGGCACGCACGGACATGGCGGGGCCCTTCTTCGCAGGGACTTTCGTGGGGGCTTTCGTGGGGACTTTCGTGGGGGCGGCGGTCACTTCCGCCTCCCCTCGGGGGTGGGGTTCCTGGTGGCCGGGGGGGTGTCCCAGGTCGCGGTGTCCAGGACCCCGCGGACCTCGTCGGCGAGGCGGTCGGTGCCGGTGCCGGCACCGCCCGTACACAGGTTCGCGAGCAGGACCGTTCCGGGGTTCCCGGTGGCGCGCAGGGTCGTGTACTGCGCGGTGCCGCCGATCCGGCGGCAGCCGAACCACACCTCGCTGGAGCGGACGAACGCCGCCCCGGTCGGCGGCACGTTGGTGCCGAAGTCCGCGCCCCGCACCAGAGTGAGCGAGAGCAGGACGCCCCCGGGGCCCAGCCGCTCCACGGGCTGGCAGAGCATGCCCGACCCGCCCGGCCTCTTCAGCTCCGGGCAGGTCCGCTCGTACGGCTGGAGCCGCTGCGAGGCCACGAAACCGGTCGCCTGGACCTTGCGGGTCTCCTCGCCCGGCAGCCACAGCGCGTCCCAGGACGCGGGCAGCCGCAGCACCAGGCCGTCGAGCTCGGGGAAGGGCGCCCGCACCCCGGCGGTCCCGGTCACCGCCTGCGGCGGGGTCGCGGCGGGGGGCACGCTGTGCCGCTCGGTGCGCAGCGCGTCGGGCAGCAGCGCGCCGGCCGCCACCAGCGAGACCACCGTGACGGCCGCACCCCCGGCGGCCCGCCGCCGCCTGCGCCGCGCCAGCCGCTCGCGCACCTTGTCGAGGCGGCTCGCGGGGACGGGCGGCTGGGGAACGGCTCGCTCCAGCAGGATCCGCAGCGCCTGCTCGTCGTCGGGGAGGCCGTGGCCCAGGGAGCCGTGGCCAAGGAAGCCGTCGTCACTCATGGCGCTCCTCGATCAGTACGGGCAGCAGCGTCCGCAGGGTGCGCAGCGCCTTGGCGGCCTGGCTCTTGACCGTGCCCGGCGCACAGCCGAGCACCGCCGCCGTCTCCTCGACACCCAGGTCCTCGAAGTAGCGCAGCACCACGACCGCGCGCTGGCGGGCGGGCAGCGCGCGGACGGCCGCCGCCAGCGACTGCTCCAGGTCCACGCCCTCGTACGCGTCGAACGGCCCGGCGGCGTCCGGGAGTTCGCCGTGCGGGACCTCGCCCCGCCAGCGCCGCCGCCACCAGGAGGTGTAGGTGGTCACCAGCGTCTTGCGCAGATACGCCTCGGGGTGGTCGTCGGCTATCCGGTGCCACTTCGGCCAGACCTTGGCGAGCGCCGTCTGGAGCAGGTCCTCCGCCAGGTGCGCGTCGCCGGTCAGCAGCCAGGCCACCCGCAGCAGCCGGGGGCCCCGGGCGGCGACGAACTCCTCGAATCCGTCGGGTGCGTCGGGGGCCATCGTCGTGTCCTCGTCTGTCTGTCCGGGCTCTCACACCTGTCGAACGCGGTGGGGTGCCCGCCAGGTTGCCCCGGGCACGCGGAAGGGCCCGGATCCGCAGGAGGATCCGGGCCCTTCGTGACGCGTGCGGCGGACTACTTCTCCGTGCCTACTTCTCCGTGCCCTTGGCCACGACCGGCTTGCGGAGCTGGATGTTGAGCTCGCGCAGACGCGACTCCTCCAGCTCGCTGGGCGCGCCCATCATGAGGTCCTGCGCGTTGCCGTTCAGCGGGAACGCGATCGTCTCGCGGATGTTGGGCTCGTCCGCCAGCAGCATCACGATGCGGTCGACGCCCGGGGCGATGCCACCGTGCGGCGGGGCGCCGAGGCGGAACGCCTTGAGCATGCCGCCGAACTCCCGCTCCACGGTCTCCCGGTCGTAGCCCGCGACCTCGAACGCCTTGAACATGATGTCGGGCTCGTGGTTGCGGATCGCGCCCGAGGACAGCTCGATGCCGTTGCAGACGATGTCGTACTGCCATCCCAGGACGTCCAGCGGGTCCTGGGTCTCCAGGGCCTCAAGGCCGCCCTGCGGCATCGAGAAGGGGTTGTGCGAGAAGTCGATCTTGCCGGTCTCCTCGTCCTTCTCGTACATCGGGAAGTCGACGATCCAGCAGAACCGGAAGACGCCCTCCTCGAAGTGGCCGGCGCGCTTGGCGGCCTCGACGCGGACCGCGCCCATGATCTTGGAGACCTCGTCGTACTCGCCCGCGCCGAAGAACACGGCGTGACCGGCGGCCAGACCGAGGCGCTCGGTGAGGACCTTGATGTTCTCCTCGGTGAGGAACTTGGCGATCGGGCCCGCGAACGTGCCGTCCTCGCCGACGCGGATCCAGGCCAGGCCCTTGGCGCCGTGCTCCACCGCGTACTCGCCCAGGCCGTCGAAGAACTTGCGGGACTGGCCCGCCACGTCCGGCACCGGCAGCGCGCGCACGTGCTTGCCCGCGAACGCCTTGAACTCCGAGCCCTCGAAGACATCGGTGATGTCGACGAGTTCGAGCTGGGCGCGCAGGTCCGGCTTGTCGTTGCCGTACTTCAGCATCGACTCGCGGAACGGGATGCGCGGGAACGGCGAGGTGACGTGGCGGCCGCCGCCGAACTCCTCGAACAGCTCGGTCATGAGCTTCTCGATCGGCTGGAAGACGTCCTCCTGCTCGACGAAGCTCATCTCGACGTCGAGCTGGTAGAACTCGCCCGGCGAGCGGTCCGCGCGGGCGTCCTCGTCGCGGAAGCAGGGCGCGATCTGGAAGTAGCGGTCGAAGCCCGAGATCATCAGCAGCTGCTTGAACTGCTGGGGGGCCTGCGGCAGCGCGTAGAACCTGCCGGGGTTCAGCCGGGACGGGACGACGAAGTCGCGGGCGCCCTCGGGGGAGGTCGCGGCGAGGATCGGGGTCGCCATCTCGTTGAAGCCGAGCGCGGTCATCTTGTGGCGCATCGCCGAGATGACGGCGGAGCGCAGCATGATGTTGCGGTGCATGCGCTCGCGGCGCAGGTCGAGGAAGCGGTACTCCAGGCGCCGCTCCTCGTTGACGCCGTCCTCGGCGTTGATCGTGAACGGCAGCGGGCCGGCCGCGCCGAGCACCTCGACCTCGCCGACCTCGATCTCGACCTCGCCGGTCGGCAGGTCCGCGTTCACGTTCTCCGCGCCGCGCGAGACGACCTTGCCGTCGACCCGGACGACGGTCTCCTTGGAGAGCTTGTCCAGGACCTCCGCGCCGGCCGTGCCGGGGCGGGCGACGAGCTGGGTGATGCCGTAGTGGTCGCGCAGATCGATGAAGAGGATGCCGCCCAGGTCTCGGCGATTGTGCAGCCAGCCGCTCAGCCGGACGTCGGTACCGACGTCGGAGGCGCGGAGCTCGCCGCAGGTGTGGGACCTGTACCGATGCATTTCTTCATCCAGTTCTTCGCGTGACAGGCGGGAAACAGTCCCTCCAGGTTACCGGCCGGGCCGAACACCTCTCGCCGGTATAAATCCGGCTGCCTAGAGTGGGGATCATGCGCACCGAGGACGTCCTGGCTGCGATCGCCACCGGGCTGTGGCGCTGGGACAACGCGTCCGGAACGGTCACGCTCGACGCCGAGGCCGCCCGCCTGCTCGGCCTGCCCCCCGAGCGTGCCGAGCTCACCGGGGCCGCCGTGCGCTCCCGCTTCCACCCGGTCGACTGGAACGAGGTCGACCAGATCGTGGCCCTCGCGCTCGCGGAGGGCACCCTCGCCGAGGCCCGGCTGCGGATCATGGACGAGAACGGCCGGGTGCTGCGTACGGTACGCAGCCGCTCCAAGCCGCTGCGCAAGTCCGCCCCCGGGAACAGCAGGGACGGTCTGGACTACGTGCTGGTCGGCACCCTCCAGGAGGTCGCGGAGCCGCAGCCCGGCACCACGGCCGCGCACACCTCCATCACCGGTGACTGGCGCCGCTCCCGCGAGGCGTTCCTGCTGGACGCGGGCCGCGCGCTGGCCGAGGCCCGCTCCACGGCCGAGGTGCTGCGGGTCGCGGCCTCCCTGTCCATGCCGGGCTTCTCGCCGGACGGCCTCGCCGTCTTCGGGGTCGCGGGCGACCGCCTCTCGATCATCGGCCACCACGGGCACAACCCGGGCGACGACGGCCCCTTCGCGGACATGCAGCTGGACACGGACTACCCGGCCGCCGACGTCGTACGGACCGGCCGGGCCATCTACCTCCCCAGCCCCGAGGAGTACCGCCGCCGCTACCCGGCCACCTGGCCGCTCGCCCGGCGCTTCGACCGCCAGTCCTGGGCCTTCCTGCCGCTGATCGTGGCCGGCAGGACCATGGGCACCTGGATGGCGGCATTCAAGCACCCGGTGGCGTTCACACCCGACGAACGCTCGGTCCTGACGACGGTGGCGCGGATGCTGGCCCAGGCGCTGGCGCGGGCGGGCGAGGCCGAGTCCGAGCGGGAGCTCTCGCTCGGACTCCAGCGCTCGATGATGCCCACGCTCGGCCCGGAGATCCCGGGGATGACGGTCGCCGCGCGCTATGTGCCGACCGGCGGCGGACTCCAGGTGGGCGGCGACTGGTACGACATGATCCCGCTGCCGTCCGGCCGGTTCGCCCTGGTCATCGGGGACGTCCAGGGCCATGACGTACGGGCCGCCGGGCTGATGGGCCAGCTCCGCATCGCCCTGCGGGCGTACGCGAGCGAGGGTCACCGCCCCGACGCGGTCCTCTCGCGCGCCTCGCGCTTCCTGTACGGGATCACCGAGTCGTACGGGGAGTCCTACGCGGGGGACGACGACCACCCGCGCTTCGCGACCTGCCTCTACATCGAGGTCGACCCGGCGACCGGCACCCTCGACATCGCCCGGGCCGGACACCCCGACCCGGTGATCCGCACCGCCGAGGGCACGGCGCTGATCCGCCAGACGTCGGGCGGCCTCCCCCTGGGCATCGAGGCGGACTCGGACTACCCCACCACCCAGCTCGTCCTGGAGCCGGGCGAGACGATGATGATCTGCACGGACGGCCTGATCGAGACCGGCGGCCACGACATGGGCTCCGGCTGGACACGGCTGCGCCCGGTCCTGGAGGAGGACAACGGGGACAGCCTGGAGAATCTGGCGGACGCCCTGGTCCAGGCGGTGCACGGACCCCCCTCGCACCACACCGTGGGCCCGCTGGCCGACCGCCGCGAGGACGACATCGCGGTGCTGCTGCTGTGCCGCAACACCGACGCGTGCGGCTGCGGCACGGACCTGGGCGCCGGGGTGGTCCCGGCCCGCCGCACCGCCGTGACCGTCGCCCAGACCGAGCCGCACCGCATCGCGGGGGTCCGCCGCGAGCTGCGCGAGCTGCTGCACGACTGGGCGGACGACGAGCAGGTGGACGCGGCGGTCCTGATGGTCTCCGAGATGGTCACCAACGTCCTGGTCCACACGGACGGCCACGCGCTCCTGGTGGCCGAGGCCACCGGCACCCCGGGCACACGCTGTCTGCGGGTGGAGGTGGCCGACGCCAGCGACGACCTGCCGCACAAGCGCCGCCCCGGCGAGATGGCGTCCAGCGGGCGCGGCCTGGTGCTGATGGAGATGCTCGCGGACCGCTGGGGGGTCGATCCCAGGGGCGAGGGCAAGTCGATCTGGTTCGAGCTCTACGAGGGGCCGGACGGGGGTTCCGCCGGTGCGGCCGGCTCCTCGGTGGCGTAACGCTTCCGCAGCTCGCTGATCACGCCGAACCCGGCCGCCGCCACGGGCACGGCGAGCAGCATCCCGAGCAGCCCGGCCACGCCGGCCCCCGCCGTGATGGCGATCATGACCATCGCGGGATGCATCTGCACGGTCCGGCTCTGGATCATCGGCTGGAGGATGTGCCCCTCCAGCTGCTGTACGGCGAGGACGACCCCGAGCGCCCAGAGCGCGATGCCGATCCCGCGGTCGGCCAGTGCCACGAGGACGGCGACAGCGCCGGAGACGAAGGCGCCGAGGTAGGGGATGTACGCCCCGATGAACACGAGCGCGCCGAGCCCCACGGCCCCGGGGACCCTGAGGATCAGCAGCCCGACGGTGATGCAGAGGGCATCGATGAGGGCGATGATCGTGGTCCCGCGCATGAACCCTTCCACGGCCTCGAAGGCGCGCCGGGCCATGGCCTCGACGGTGGGCCCGGTGCCGCGAGGGGCGAGGGAGTGGGCGAGGCCGGCGGCCCGGTCGGAGTCCTTCAGGAAGAAGAAGGTCAGGAGCAGCGAGAGCACGCCGGTCGCGATGAGCGAGCCGACGATGCTGAGCCCGGTGAGCAGCCCCGAGGCGGCGCTGGCGCCGAACTTCCCGAGCAGCTCTTTGGCGTTGTCGGCGAGGCTGGACACCCCATCGCCACTGGCGACCCCGAAGTGATCGGCGAGCCACGCGCCTGCCTGCCGCAGGGAATCGATGATCTGGTCACCGGTGTCGACGAGGGCGCTGACGACGACGTACCCGGCGCCGCCGACGACGGCGACGAGCGCGACGCAGGTGAGGCCCGCGGCGAGCGACCGCTTCATCCGCAGCTTCAGCAGCCGCCGGAAGACCGGCCCGAGGAGGGCCGTCCCCAGCAGGGCGAGCAGTACGGGGGTGACGGCCGTCTTGAACACCACGCACAGCCAGATGGCGACGGCGGCGACACCGGTGACGAGCAGCACGACGACGCACCAGGCGGCGAGCCGCCGCGCGGGGTCGGGGAGTAGTGGCTTGCCGAGCTCCACGGGGCCAGCGCACCACGCCCGGCCCCCCGGCGCCCGTGGGGGGCGCCCGCCTGGGTGTTCCCCACCCCGCCCCTTCCCGAGACCCTCCGGGGGCGGGGTGGGGGGCTGAGGTGGCTCTCCCGGGGTCAGGGCCCCGGGCCCCCGTTGCGGGGCCTACGGCCCCTGCACCCTGCTTCGGCGCCCCGGGTATCCCCGCTGGGGCTGCGCCCCCGCCCCCGGTTCGGGGCTCCGCCCCCGGACCCCGTTTGTCTGCAGGCTGTCTGTGGCTGGTCGCGCAGTTCCCCGCGCCCCTGATGGGGCGGGGCCTGCGACCCCTGCCCCGTTCCTCAAGCGCCGGAGGGGCTGAGCTCTGGCCAGGCCCGTTCCTCGTACGCCCGAGGGGCTGAGCATTGGCCGGGCCTCGTTCCTCGTACGCCCGAGGGCTGAATCCTGGCCGGGCCCCCTGCCTTGAGGGGCGCGGGGAACTGCGCGACCAGCCACAGCCGACCCGCGGACAAACACCGGGCCGAAAGGGGCGCAGGCCCCGCACAGGGGGTCCGGGGGCGCAACCCCCGGGAACCCACCTCCGCCCCCTCCCACCCCCGGAGGGTTCAGGGAAGGGGCGGGGTGGGGCCACGCTCACATGCCGTGGACCGCCGGGATCGTCCCCAGACGACCCTTCTGGAAGTCGTCGAACGCCTGCTGCAGCTCATCCCGCGTGTTCATCACGAACGGCCCGTAGTGCGCCATCGGCTCACGAATGGGCCGGCCCCCAAGCAGCACGACCTCCAGATCCGGCGTGTGGCCGTCCTGCGTCGCGTCCGCCCGGACCGTGAGCGACCCACCGTCACCGAACACGGCCGTCTGGCCCATGTGGACAGGCCGGCGCCCCGCACCCACCGACCCCCGCCCGGCCAGCACGTACGCCAGCCCGTTGAAGTCCGACCGCCAGGGAAGCGTGACCTCCGCCCCGGGGCGGATCGTCGCATGGATCATCGTGATGGGGGTGTGGGTGATGCCAGGACCCTCGTGGCCGTCCAGCGACCCCGCGATCACGCGGAGCAGCGCACCCCCGTCCGGCGAGGTGAGCAGCTGGACCTGGCCGCCGCGGATGTCCTGGTAGCGCGGGTCCATCATCTTGTCCGCGGCGGGGAGGTTCACCCACAGCTGGAGGCCGTGGAAGAGGCCGCCCGAGGTGACCAGGGACTCCGGCGGCGCCTCGATGTGGAGCAGGCCGGAGCCGGCCGTCATCCACTGGGTGTCGCCGTTCATGATCGTGCCGCCGCCACCGTTGCTGTCCTGGTGGACGAAGGTCCCGTCGATCAGGTACGTCACGGTCTCGAAGCCGCGGTGCGGGTGCCAGGGCGTGCCCTTGGGCTCGCCGGGCGCGTACTCCACCTCACCCATCTGGTCCATCATGATGAACGGGTCGAGGTACTGGTAGTTGATCCCGGCGAACGCGCGCCGCACCGGGAACCCCTCCCCCTCGAAGCCGCCCGGCGCCGTGGACACGGCGAGCACGGGACGCGGCACCGCACCCTCCGGCGCGGCCACACGCGGCAGGGTGAGCGGGTTTTCGACGGTCACAGCAGGCATGGGACGGCCCTCCTCGCGGGATGCTCAGCATCCAAAGTAGTTGAATGGTGAACAGTCGGCAAGGCGTGCTGATTCCCGGAGGGGTCGCAGAGGGGTTCCGCAGGGGCCCCGCAGGGGTTCCGGGGGCGCCCACCCCCCGTGAAGTCGGCCGGAAATCGGCCGCGAAACGGGCCCGGGCAGCCCGAGTCGCCTCAGCCGTACATCCGCCGCATCGCGAAGTCCACCATCTGCTCGACCGCCTTCGCGTCGAACACCATCCGGTGGTCGCCCTCCATGTCGAGGACGAAGCCGTACCCGGTCGGGAGCAGGTCGATGACCTCCGCGCCGGTGATCACGAAGTACTTCGACTCCTTGCCCGCGTACCGCCGCAGCTCCTTGAGCGACGTGAACATCGGGATGACCGGCTGCTGGGTGTTGTGCAGGGCCAGGAAGCCGGGATTGTCGCCGCGCGGGCAGTAGACCTTCGAGCCCGCGAAGATCTGCTGGAAGTCCTCGGCCGAGAGCGAGCCCGTGGTGAACGCCCGCACCGCGTCCGCGAGCGAGGGCGGCGACGGCTCGGGGTACAGCGGCTGCTCCCCGTAGGAAGGCTGCGGCTGGGCGTACTGCTGCTGAGCACCCTGGTTCTGGTCGTAGCCGTACATGGGCGCAAGAGTAGTGCGCCACATATGTGCCCAGAGGGGTTGCGTCTTATTACCGACGGGTAGCATCATCGTAGCTACTTGCTGGTATAGATGTAACCGATCCTGCTTACGGAGCCGTCGCCATGGGGCACTACAAGTCGAATCTCCGCGACATCGAGTTCAACCTCTTCGAGGTCCTCGGACGCGACAAGCTGTACGGCACCGGCCCGTTCGCCGAGATGGACGTCGACACCGCCAAGACCATCCTCGACGAGATCGCGCGCCTCGCCGAGAACGAGCTGGCCGACTCCTTCGCGGACGCCGACCGCAACCCGCCGGTGTTCGACCCGGAGACCAACACCGCGCCGGTCCCGGCGTCCTTCAAGAGCTCCTACAAGGCGTTCATGGACAGCGAGTACTGGCGCCTGGGCCTGCCGGAGGAGATCGGCGGCACCGTATCGCCGCGCTCGCTCATCTGGGCCTACGCCGAGCTGCTCCTGGGCGCCAACCCGGCCGTCTGGATGTACTCGTCCGGTCCGGCGTTCGCGGGCATCCTCTTCGAAGAGGGCAACGAGGCGCAGAAGAAGGTCGCCGAGATCGCCGTCGAGAAGCGCTGGGGCTCGACGATGGTCCTGACCGAGCCGGACGCCGGTTCGGACGTCGGCGCCGGCCGCACCAAGGCGGTCGAGCAGCCCGACGGCTCCTGGCACATCGAGGGCGTGAAGCGCTTCATCACCTCCGGTGAGCACGACATGGAGGAGAACATCCTCCACTACGTCCTCGCCCGCCCCGAGGGCCACGGCCCCGGCACCAAGGGCCTCTCGCTCTTCCTGGTCCCGAAGTTCCACTTCGACTGGGAGACCGGCGAGCTGGGCGAGCGCAACGGCGTGTACGCGACGAACGTCGAGCACAAGATGGGCCTCAAGGCCTCCAACACGTGCGAGATGACCTTCGGCGACAAGCACCCCGCCAAGGGCTGGCTGATCGGCGACAAGCACGACGGCATCCGCCAGATGTTCATGATCATCGAGTTCGCCCGCATGATGGTCGGCACGAAGGCCATCGCGACGCTGTCGACGGGTTACCTGAACGCGCTTGAGTACGCCAAGGAGCGCGTCCAGGGCAGCGACCTCTCGCAGTTCATGGACAAGACCGCGCCCAAGGTGACGATCACTCACCACCCGGACGTGCGCCGCTCCCTGATGACGCAGAAGGCGTACGCCGAGGGCATGCGCTCCCTCGTGCTCTACACCGCCGCCGTCCAGGACGCGATCCAGGTCAAGGAGGCCGCAGGCGAGGACGCGAAGTCCCTCGTCGGCCTCAACGACCTGCTGCTGCCGATCGTGAAGGGCTACGGCTCGGAGAAGTCGTACGAGAAGCTGTCGTCCGAGTCGCTGCAGACCTTCGGCGGCTCCGGGTACCTCCAGGAGTACCCGATCGAGCAGTACATCCGCGACGCCAAGATCGACACCCTCTACGAGGGCACCACGGCGATCCAGGGCCAGGACTTCTTCTTCCGGAAGATCGTCCGCGACCAGGGCGCCTCGCTCAACCTCCTCTCCGAGGAGATCAAGAAGTTCCTCGCCGAGCAGTCGGGCCACGAGGAGCTGGGCGGCGCGCTCGACTCGCTGGCCAAGGCCGCGGTGGACCTGGAGGCGATCGTCGGCACGATGATCACCGACCTGACCGCCACCGGCGAGGACGTCAAGAACATCTACAAGGTGGGCCTCAACACCACCCGCCTGCTGATGGCGTCCGGTGACGTCGTCGTCGGCTACCTGCTCCTCAAGAGCGCGGCCGTCGCCGTCGAGAAGCTGCCGTCGGCCTCCGCCAAGGACGTCCCGTTCTACACCGGCAAGATCGCCGCCGCGAAGTTCTTCGCCGCGAACATCCTGCCGGGCGTCGGCGCCGCCCGCGCGCTGGCCGAGACCGTCGACAACTCCCTGATGGAGCTGGACGAGGCGGCCTTCTAGACCGTCCCCCGGCCTCCTTCCAGGCCGCCGGACGAAGGGCCCGCTTCCCGCTGGGGAAGCGGGCCCTTGTCTGTCAGCGGCCCTCGTTAAGGTGAACGCATGAGCACACCCTCCCGCTTCGACCGCGGACACACCGACGACCTGATGTCCTTCCTCGCGGCGAGCCCGTCGCCGTACCACGCGGTGGCGAACGCGGCCGCGCGGCTGGAGAAGGCCGGATTCCAGCAGGTGCGGGAGACGGACGCGTGGGACGCGACGAGCGGCGGGAAGTACGTGCTGCGCGGCGGCGCGATCATCGCGTGGTACGTGCCGGAGGGCGCGGCGGCGCACACCCCGTTCCGGATCGTGGGCGCGCACACCGACTCGCCCAACCTGCGGGTCAAGCCCCTGCCGGACACAGGGGCGTACGGCTGGCGCCAGATCGCCGTGGAGGTCTACGGCGGGACGCTCCTGAACACCTGGCTGGACCGCGACCTGGGCCTGGCCGGCCGCCTCACCCTCCGCGACGGCTCGCACGTCCTGGTCAACGTGGACCGCGCGCTGCTGCGCGTCCCCCAGCTGGCGATCCACCTGGACCGCTCGGCCAACGACGGCCTCAAGCTGGACCGGCAGAAGCACCTCCAGCCGATCTGGGGCCTCGGTGACGTCGCGGAGGGCGACCTGATCCGCTTCCTTGAGCAGGAGGCGGGGCTGGCCGAGGGCGAGGTCACCGGGTGGGACCTGATGGTGCACTCGATCGAGCCGCCGTCGTACCTGGGCCGGGACAAGGAGCTGCTGGCCGGGCCCCGGATGGACAACCTGATCTCGGTGCACGCGGGCGCGGCGGCGCTCGCGGCCGCGGCGGCGGCCTCGGATCTGCCGTTCATCCCCGTCCTGGCGGCCTTCGACCACGAGGAGAACGGCTCACAGGCCGACACGGGCGCGGACGGGCCGCTGCTCGGCACGGTCCTGGAGCGGTCGGTGTTCGCGCGCGGCGGTACGTACGAGGACAAGGCGCGCGCCTTCGCGGGCACGGTCTGCCTGTCCTCCGACACCGGCCACGCCATCCACCCCAACTACGCGGAGCGCCACGACCCGACGCACCACCCGCGCGCCAACGGCGGCCCGATCCTGAAGGTCAACGTCAACCAGCGTTACGCGACGGACGGTTCGGGCCGAGCGATCTTCGCGGCGGCGTGCGAGCGGGCCGGGGTGCCGTGGCAGCACTTCGTGTCCAACAACGCGATGCCGTGCGGGACGACGATCGGGCCCATCACGGCGGCGCGCCACGGCATCCAGACGGTGGACATCGGGGTGGCGATCCTGTCCATGCACAGCGCGCGCGAGCTGTGCGGGGCGGATGACCCGTATCTGCTGGCGAACGCCCTGCTGTCGTTCTTGCAGGGCTGACCCAGGGCCGCCGGGGCTGCGCCCCGGATCCCCTGTTCGTCTGCGGGTCCAGTGGGGGCTGGTCGCGCAGTTCCCCGCGCCCCTGGGCATCTCCAGCCCCTCCGGCGTTGGAGGAGCGGGGCCCGGGGCGGAGCCTCAGCGGGGGCGGGGGTGCGGCCCCAGCGGGGGGCCTGGGGCGCAGCCCAGCGGGGGGCCGGGGGCGCAGGCCCGAAGCGGGCGCGGGGGCGCAGCCCCGAAGCGGGGTGCAGGGGCCGCAGGCCCCGCAACGGGGGGCCTGGGGCGCAGCCCAGCAGGGGTACCGGGGGCGCAGCCCCGAAGCGGGCGCGGGGGCGCAGCCCCGAGGCGGGGTGCAGGGGCCGCAGGCGCCGCGACGGGGGGCCTGGGGCGCAGCCCAGCAGGGGTACCGGGGCCGCAGGCCCGAAGCGGGCGCGGGGGCGCAGCCCCGAAGCGGGGTGCAGGGGCCGCAGGCCCCGCAACGGGGGCCGGGGGCGCAGCCCCCGGGAAACCCACCTCAACCCCCACCCACCCCCGGAGGGTTCAGGGAAGGGGCGGGGAGGGGCTAGGCGTCCATGCCCGCCAGGACCAGCGGCAACCGGGAAGCCGCCCCCGCCACCACCCGCACCGGCACCCCCCAGTCCTGCTGATGCACATGACACGCCGGGTACTCGTTCGACGGGTCGTCGTCGCAGGACGCCGCCATCGCGGACACGTGCAGGACGCCCTCCGCGACCGACGGGTTCAGGGTCAGGTCACGGAACAGGTCCGTCCCCGTCCCCTCCCCGGCCTCCAGCAGCTCCGCCGGCGTCGAGGAGACGATCAGCCGCGTCGACGGGCCGTACCGCGTGTCCAGCTTCTGGCCGGCCGGGGCCTGGAAGACCACGTCGAGCCGGAGCGCGCCCGGCGCGACCTCGGTCGCGGCCCGCTGCGTACGGTGCGCCACCGCGTCCACCCGTACCGCCGACTCCGGCAGCCGCAGCCGCGTCAGCCGGTGCCGGGCCGACTCGACGACCACGATGTCGTCCCCGACGAGCACCGCGTCGCTCGGCTCGCGCAGGTCCGTGGCGAGCGTGGTGACTTCCCCGGACGCCGGATCGTAGCGGCGCAGCGCGTGGTTGTACGTGTCGGAGACCGCCACCGAGCCGTCCGGCAGCGCCGTGACACCCAGCGGGTGCTGGAGCAGCGCCTGCCCCGCCTCCCCGTCCCGGTGCCCGAAGTCGAACAGGCCGGTTCCGACCGCCGTGCCCACCACATAGCCCGAACCGTCACGCTCCACGTACCGCAGCGCCGAATTCTCGGAGTCGGCCACCCACAGCCGGTCCCCGTCGGCCGCGAGGCCGGACGGCTGCGCGAACCACGCCTCGGCGGCCGGGCCGTCGACCAGGCCCTCCTGCGTCGTCCCGGCCGCGACCTCGACGGTCCCTGTCCCGGGGTCGTACGTCCACAGCTGGTGCACCCCGGCCATGGCGATCCACACCTTGCCCTGCCACCAGGCGACGTCCCACGGCGAGGAGAGGTCGACCTCCAGGGCCGGGCCGGACGTGGGCGAGCCCTGCCACCACTGCTTGCCGGTGCCCGCGACCCGTACCACCTCGCCGGTCTCCGGGTCGAAGACCCGCAGCGCGTGGTTGACGGTGTCCGCGACGATCACGCGCCCGCCCGGGAGGAGCGCCAGACCCTGCGGCTCCTTGAAGTCGTCGTCGCCGATCCGCCGTACGACCGTCTCCCCGTCCGGCGCGAGCTCGACCAGCTGGTGCCGGGTGGAGTCGGAGACCAGGAAGTTGCCCGAGCCGGGCAGCGACACAGCCTTCCCCGGGAAGCGCAGATCCGTCGCCTCCGGCTCCGGCGGCACATACGGCCCGTCCCCGCGCCGCAGCGTCCCCTTCGCGGCGTGCTCGGCCTCCAGCTCCTCCACGAGCTTCGCGATGGCGTGAGCATGCCCTTCGCCCGCGTGCTGGCCGACGATGTACCCCTCGGGGTCGATCACGACGAGCGTGGGCCAGGCCCGTACCGCGTACTGCTTCCAGGTCGCGAGCTCCGGGTCGTCCAGGACCGGGTGGTGCACCTGGTAGCGCTCCACGGCGTCGACGACGGCCTGGTGGTCGGCCTCGTGCACGAACTTCGGCGAGTGCACCCCGATGATCACCACGGTGTCGCGGTGCTTCTCCTCCAGCTCCCGCAGCTCGTCCAGGACGTGCAGACAGTTGATGCAGCAAAACGTCCAAAAATCGAGGATCAATGTGCGACCACGGAGGTCGGCGAGCTTGAGATCCTTGCCTCCCGTGTTGAGCCAGCCGCCCTTGCCGATCAGCTCGGGGGCACGGACACGGGCACGGCGGGGCGCGGGCGCGGGGGTGGGCGCCGGAGCAGCATCGTTCATGCTTCAAGCTTGCCATTGACCCATGAACACCAGATCACAGCCGTACGACGCGGTTGCCCTGCGCAACTATGGGATCCGCTCCACCACGGCGACCTCCGAGAATTCTCGGCGGTAGGTCATATGCCCGGTCCAGAAGTCGAGGATGACGATCCCCCCAGGTCGGCGAGGCTGTACTGCTGGTCACCGGTGTTCAGCCAGCCGCCCTCGCCGATCCAGCTCGGGGGCCCGAACGCGTGCACGTGTAGCCGTACCCCCATCCAACCCCAAGACCAGGGGTATGCATTCCGCCATGAAATATCTGGTGCGCGACAAGATCTTCGCGATCGGGGACGACTACTGGATCGAGACCGAGGACGGCCGCCAAGCCTTCCTCGCCGACGGCAAGGCGCTCCGGCTGCGGGACACGCTGGAGCTGAAGGACCCGACCGGACGGGTGCTGATCACCCTGCGCAAGAAGATGTTCAGCATCAGGGACGCGATGACCATCGAGCGGGACGAACGGCCGCTGGCCACGATCCGCCGCAAGCGGCTCTCGCTGCTGCGCAACCACTACCGCGTCGCTCTGGCCGAGGGCACCGAACTCGACGTCTCGGGCAGGATCTTCGACCGCGAGTTCACGGTCGAGTACGACGGGGAGCTGCTCGCGCACGTCTCGCGCCGCTGGTTCCACGTCCGCGAGACGTACGCGGTGAACGTCGTCCGCGAGGACGCGGACGCGGCGCTGCTGATCGCGGTGGTGGTGTGCGTGATCCGGATGGACGAGCGGGAGCGGGGACCGGACGGCGACGGCTAGGCCTGTCCGGCGGACAGGCCCCAGCCCCCTGGCTCACGTCACGCCCCCGGCGTCCGCATCCCCAGCCGGCGGTCCTTCAGCGCCGGGAACTGCTCCCGCGTCGCCGCCACCTTCTCCGGGTCCAGCTCGACCGTGAGGACCTCCTCGCCCTCGCCCGCCTCCGCCAGGACCTCGCCCCAGGGGTCGACCACGATGCTGTGGCCCGCCTGCGGGACGCCCGCGTGGCTGCCGCCGGTGCCGCAGGCCAGGACGTACGCCTGGTTCTCGACCGCCCGCGCGCGGGCAAGCAGCGTCCAGTGCGCCAGGCGCCTGGCGGGCCAGCCCGCCGGGATCACGAAGGTCTGGGCGCCCGCGTCGACCAGGCCCCGGAACAGCTCGGGGAAGCGCAGGTCGTAACAGGTCGCCAGGCCCAGCGTGGTCCCCGGCAGCGCGACGGTGACCAGGTCGGCGCCCGCGCTCATCAGCACCGCCTCGCCCTGGTCGAAGCCGAAGCGGTGGATCTTCCGGTAAGTGGCCGTCAGTTCCCCCTCGGGCGAGAAGACCAGGGAGGTGTTGTAGAGCCCGCCGTCCGCGCCGCGCTCGGGGATGGAGCCCGCGTGCAGCCAGACGCCCGCGTCCCGCGCGGCCTTTGACATCGCCTCATACGTCGGTCCGTCAGCGGCCCGTTCCGCCTCGGCCGCGAAGCTCTCGTACGCGAAGGCGCCCACGGTCCACAGCTCCGGCAGCACCACGAGGTCGGCGCCCGCCTGCTCACGCACGAGCGAAGCCGCCCGCTGCCTACGGGAATCGACCGATTCCTGTGGGTCTACACCGAATTGGATGAGGGAGGCGCGCACACTACCACCGTCCTGGCATTCGAGTTGTCAACACGGGCCTACGATCGTCACACGAAAGCACTGCCGGGGTGCCTTTCGGCAGCGTAACTTAACTGCCACAGCGCCCAGCCCGCGTACGTACAGAACCGCCGAGGGGTCCCGTGACCGTCCATCCCAGCCTCCAGACCTACGCCGACGCCTGGACCCACTCCATCGAGGCGATAACCGAGCTGGTGATGCCGCTCGTCGAGGGGGAGTGGAACCGCGCCACACCGTGCCCGGCGTGGTCGGTGCGCGACATCGTGTCGCACATCATCGGGATGGAGTGCGAACAGCTCGGCGACCCTCGCCCGATCCACACCCTGCCGCGCGATCTCTACCACGTACAGAGTGAGTTCGCGCGCTACATGGAGATGCAGGTCGATGTGCGCCGGCACCACACCGCGCCGGAGATGACCTCGGAGCTGGAGTACACGATCATCCGCCGGGCGCGGCAGCTGCGCAACGAGAACCGGGCTCCCGACACCATGGTCCGCGCCCCGCTCGGCGCCGAGCAGACCCTGGAACTGGCGCTGCGGATGCGGGCGTTCGACGTGTGGGTGCACGAACAGGACCTGCGGTGGGCGCTGGGCAAGCCGGGCAACCTCGACTCGCCGGGCGCGTACGTCGTCCGCGACATCCTGCTGCACACGCTGCCGAGAGTGGTCGCCAAGGACGCCGGCGCCCCGCCGAACTCGGCGGTCGTCTTCGACATCCACGGGCCGGTGGAGTTCCTGCGTACGGTACGGGTCGACGCCGACGGGCACGGCACGGTCGACGGCGCGCCCTCGCTCGGCCCGCTCGCCACGATCGCGCTGGACTGGGAGACGTTCGTACGCCTGGCCTGCGGCCGGGTGCGCCCGCACGCCGTCGCGGACCGGGTGAAGACCGAGGGCGACCAGGAGCTGGCGGCGGCGATCCTGCGGGACTTCGCGGTGACGCCGTAAGTGGAGAGGCCGTAAGCCGGTCCGGCAAGGGGTGCTACGCGGGGACGTGCACCGCCTCCACCCGGCTCGCCACCAGGCGTTCCCGTTCGCGGTGCGCCGCTCGGCCGCGCAGCCGCAGGATCTGTGCGACGCCCAGCGCCTGAAGGACGAACACCGAGGCGAACGCGATCCGGTAGTTGTCGCCGGTCGCGTCGAGCAGCACGCCCACCGCGAGCAGCGTCGTCATCGAGGCCGTGAAACCACCCATGTTGACGATTCCCGAGGCCGTGCCCTGACGCTCCGGCGGGTTGGCCGGGCGGGCGAAGTCGAACCCGATCATCGACGCGGGACCGCAGGCGCCGAGCACCACGCAGAGGGTGATCAGCAGCCACATCGGCGAGTGCGGCGCGGGGTAGGCGACGGCGCCGGCCCACAGCGCGGCGGTCGCCCCGACCGTGCCGAGGGCGAGCGGCGTGCGGGCCGCGTGGTGGCGGGCGATGACCTGCCCGTACACCAGGCCCACCACCATGTTGGACAGCACGACCAGGGTCAGCAGCTCACCGGCCGTCCCCCGGGAATGCCCCTGCGCCTCGACCAGGTACGGCATCCCCCAGAGCAGCAGGAACACCATGGCCGGGAACTGCGTGGTGAAGTGCACCCACATCCCCAGCCGCGTCCCCGGCTCGCGCCAGGACTCGGCGATCTGGCGGCGTACGTAGGCGGCCCCGGCGTGGGTGACGGGCGCGGGCTCGTGGCCCTCGGGGTGGTCGCGCAGGAACAGGAGCAGCAGGACGAGGACGGCTACTCCGGCGAGCGCGCTGCCCGCGAAGGTCTGCGTCCAGCCGATCCCGTGCAGCGCGCGGGAGATGACGATGGTGGAGACGAGGTTGCCCGCCACTCCGAAGAGCGCCGCCACCTGCGCTATCAGCGGGCCGCGCCGGGCGGGGAACCAGCGCGAGCCGAGTCGCAGGACGCTGATGAACGTCATCGCGTCGCCGCAGCCGAGCAGGGCGCGGGAGGCGAGGGCGGTGCCGTACGAGGGCGAGAGCGCGAAGCCGAGCTGCCCGGCCGTGAAGAGCACGACGCCCAGGGTGAGCACCTTCTTGGTGCCCAGACGGTCGACCATGAGGCCGACGGGTATCTGCATCCCCGCGTACACGAGCAGCTGGAGTATGGAGAAGGTGGAGAGCGCGGAGGCGTTGACGCCGAACCGGTCGGCGGCGTCGAGCCCGGCGACGCCGAGGCTGGTGCGGAAGATGACGGCGACGAAGTAGACGCAGACACCGACGCCCCAGACGAGCGCGGCGCGGCGCCCGCCGGGAGGGTCGCCCGGCAGGGAAGGGCTCGCTCCTGCTGCGGCGGAGCTCATCGTTCCTCACCCCGGACCAGGACCTTGACCCAGCTCAGGTGCTGGCGCACACAGTGCGCGGCGCGCTCGGCGTCCCCGGCCCGGATGGCCTCCAGCATCTCCTCGTGCTCGGCGATGTTCTTGGCGATCCGGTCGGGCTGGGCGTGCATCACGGCGACGCCCATCCGCAGCTGCCGGTCGCGCATCTGGTCGTAGAGCCGGGAGAGGATCTCGTTCCCGGCGTTGCGGACGATCTCGGCGTGGAAGCAGCGGTCGGTGACGGCGACGGCGGCGAGGTCGCCGGCCGCAGCGTTCGCCTTCTGCTCCTCCAGGAGCTCTTCGAGCCGTGCGATCAGCCGCCCGGGCGCGGGGACCGCCTTGCGGGCGGCGAACTCCTCGACCAGGAGCCGGGTTTCGACCACGTCGGCGGTCTCCTGCGCGGAGACGGCGATGACGAGGGCGCCCTTCTTGGGGTAGAGCCGGATGAGCCCTTCCACTTCGAGCTTGAGCAGCGCCTCGCGCACGGGCGTGCGCGACACCCCGACGGCTTCGGCCAGCTCGCCCTCGGTGAGGAGCGTCCCGCCCTCGTACCGCCGGTCGAGTACGGCCTGCTTGACGTGCATGTAGACGCGGTCGGCGGCGGGCGGCTGCTTCATGGAGGCCGGTGCGGGCGTGACGGCGGAGGCGGGAGCGGACGGCATGCGCACAGGATAGATACAACAGGTGTCCATCAGAAAGGGGCGTCCGGATGCCGAAACGCCCCTCGCCTCCTCGGCCGCACGGCAGTGCCCCCGGACGCACCGGCGTCCGGGGGCACTGACACGCGCTTACGCCCAGGTGATCAGCCGCTTGGGCTGCTCCAGGACCGCCGCCACATCGGCCAGGACCTTGGAGCCCAGCTCGCCGTCGACCAGGCGGTGGTCGAAGGACAGCGCCAGCGTGGTGACCTGGCGGGGCTTCACCTTGCCCTTGTGGACCCACGGCTGGAGCTTTATCGCACCGACCGCGAGGATCGCGGACTCGCCCGGGTTCAGGATCGGGGTCCCCGTGTCGATGCCGAACACGCCCACATTGGTGATGGTGACCGTGCCGCCCTGCATCGCCGCCGGAGACGTCTTGCCCTCGCGGGCCGTCGACACCAAGTCGCCCAGGGACGAAGCCAGTTGCGGCAGCGTCTTGTCGTGCGCGTCCTTGATGTTCGGGACGATCAGACCGCGCGGGGTGGCGGCCGCGATGCCCAGGTTCACATAGTGCTTGAGGACGATCTCCTGCGCCGCCTCGTCCCACGACGCGTTGACGTCGGGGTTGCGCTTGATCGCGACGAGCAGGGCCTTGGCGATGAGCAGGAGCGGGTTGACCCGCAGCCCCGCCATCTCCTTGTCGCCCTTCAGCTCCTCGACCAGCTTCATCGTGCGCGTCACGTCCACCGTCACGAACTCGGTGACGTGCGGCGCCGTGAACGCCGAGCCGATCATCGCCTGCGCGGTCGCCTTCCGTACGCCCTTGACGGGGATACGGGTCTCGCGCGCGTCCGTGGAGACAGCGGCCGCGACGGGCGCGGGGGTTGTTTCACGTGAAACAGGGGCCGGTTCTGCCACCGGGGCCGCCGCCGCGTGGACGTCGTCGCGGGTGATGACGCCGTCCGGGCCGGTCGGGACCACGCTCGCCAGGTCGATGCCCAGGTCCTTGGCCAGCTTGCGGACCGGCGGCTTCGCCAGCGGCCGGGCGGCCGGGGCGGCGCCGTGGCCGTTCAGCTCGGCCGGCACGGCCACGGCCTGCTCGGGGACCGAAGCCCCCTTGCGCGGGCGGCGCTTGGTGGAGGACTCCGCGACCCCGTAGCCGACGAGGACCGGCTGGCGGCCCTTGGGCGCCTCAGGCTCCTCGGCGGCCGGGGCCTCGGCGACCGGTGCCTGGACGGGGGCGGCGGCCTCGGCGGCCGGCTCACCGGAGCCCGGGGCCACGTCCACCGAGATGATCACCTCGCCGACGTCCACCGTCGTGCCCTCGGGGAAGCGCAGCTCGTGCACCACCCCGTCGAACGGGATCGGCAGCTCGACGGCCGCCTTCGCCGTCTCCACCTCGCAGACGACCTGGCCGTCGGTGACCGTGTCGCCGGGCTGGACGTACCACTTGAGGATCTCCGCCTCGGTGAGCCCCTCGCCGACGTCCGGCATCTTGAACTCGCGGAAGCGGGCAGAAGTTTCAGTCATGGTCACGGGACTCCTCAGTACGCCAGCGAGCGGTCGACGGCGTCGAGCACCCGGTCCAGACCCGGCAGGTACTCCTCCTCCAGGCGCGCCGGCGGGTACGGGGCGTGATAGCCGCCGACCCTGAGCACCGGTGCCTCCAGGTGGTAGAAGCTGCGCTCGGTGATCCGCGCGGCGATCTCCGCGCCCGCGCCGTAGAACACCGGCGCCTCGTGGACGACCACCAGATGGCGCGTCTTCTCCACCGACGCCTGGACCGCGTCGAAGTCGATCGGGGACATCGAGCGCAGGTCCAGGACCTCGATCGACTTGCCCTCCTCGGCGGCGGCCGCGGCGGCCTCCACGCAGACCTTCACCATCGGACCGTACGCCACCAGCGTCAGGTCCGAACCGGCCACGACCGTACGAGCCTTGTGCAGCGGACCGGGGATGGCCTCGGTGTCGACCTCGCTCTTGTCCCAGTACCGCCGCTTGGGCTCGAAGTAGATGATGGGGTCGTCGGACTGGATGGCCTGCTGCATCATCCAGTACGCGTCGGAGGCGTTGGAGGGCGAGACCACCTTGAGGCCGGGGATGTGCGCGAAGAGCGCCTCCGGGGACTCGCTGTGGTGCTCGACCGCGCCGATGCCGCCGCCGTAGGGGATGCGGATGACGACCGGCAGCTTGATCTTTCCGAGCGCGCGGGCGTGCATCTTCGCGAGCTGGGTGACGATCTGGTCGTACGCCGGGAAGACGAAGCCGTCGAACTGGATCTCCACGACCGGGCGGTAGCCGCGCAGGGCCAGGCCGATCGCGGTGCCGACGATGCCCGACTCGGCGAGCGGGGTGTCGATGACCCGGCCCTCGCCGAAGTCCTTCTGGAGCCCGTCGGTGACCCGGAAGACGCCGCCGAGCTTGCCGACGTCCTCACCCATGATCAGGACCTTGGGGTCGTTCTCCATCGCCTTGCGCAGCGACTCGTTGATCGCCTTCGCGATGGGAAGCTTCTGTACGGTCATGGCTACTTGCCCTCCCCCGCGGCGAAGCCGCCATCGGACTCAGTCGCGAACGACGCCTGGTAGGCCGCGAACTGGGCCCGCTCCTCGTCGACGAGCGCGTGCCCGTCGGCGTAGATGTTCTCGAAGATGGCCATCCGGTCCGGGTCGGGCATGGCGCGGACCGCCTCGCGGACCTGCTTGCCGAGCGTCTCGGACTCCTCTTCGAGGGAGGTGAAGAACGCCTCGTCGGCGTGCCCCTCGTTCTCCAGGTACGTCTTCAGCCGCAGGATCGGGTCCTTGGCCTCCCACGCCTCGCGCTCCTCGTCGGCCCGGTACTTGGTCGGGTCGTCGGAGGTGGTGTGCGCGCCCATCCGGTACGTGAACGCCTCGACCAGGGTCGGCCCCTCGCCGCGCCGGGCCCGCTCCAGGGCGGACCGGGTCACGGCCAGACAGGCCAGCACGTCGTTGCCGTCGACCCGGATGCCGGGGAAGCCGTAGCCCTGGGCGCGCTGGTAGAGCGGCACCCGGGTCTGCTTCTCGGTCGGCTCCGAGATCGCCCACTGGTTGTTCTGGCAGAAGAACACGACCGGGGCGTTGTAGACGGCGGAGAAGGTGAACGACTCCGCGACATCGCCCTGGCTGGAGGCGCCGTCGCCGAAGTACGCGATCACGGCCGAGTCCGCGCCGTCCTTGGCCACACCCATGGCGTAACCGGTCGCGTGCAGCGTCTGCGAGCCGATCACGATCGTGTACAGGTGGAAATTGTTGCTGTTGGGGTCCCAGCCGCCGTGGTTCACACCACGGAACATCCCGAGGAGGTTGGTGGGGTTGACCCCCCGGCACCAGGCGACACCGTGCTCGCGATAGGTCGGGAACACATAGTCGTCGTCGCGCAGAGCGCGGCCGGAGCCGATCTGGGCGGCCTCCTGGCCGAGCAGCGAGGCCCACAGGCCCAGCTCTCCCTGGCGCTGCAGTGCGGTGGCCTCGGCGTCGAAGCGCCGGGTCAGCACCATGTCGCGGTAGAGCCCGCGCAGCTCTTCGGGGGTCAGGTCAACGTCGTAGTCAGGGTGCTCGACCCGCTGGCCCTCGGGCGTCAGCAGCTGTACGAGCTGGGGTTCGGCGACAGCCTTCCCGGCGCTGCTACCGGTGCGCTTGCTGCTGCGTCGCGGTTTGCGCGCGGCAGTGCTCTCCACGGTCACGTGCGTGCTCCTCCGTCTGTCCGGCCCCCGGGTTCGCCGGTGTGGCCAGTTGCGGCTCCTCGCCTGCTTCCGGTCGCGGTGCACGGGGGTGGGTGCGCCTCACCGGGAACCAGGCGTGACAGGTGCCCCGGCGAGCGCCCTGTCATAGGCACGTTACCCAGTGCTGCGCATTACTGCGAAACCCCATTTGACCTGCGATTTTGCTTGGATTTCCAAGTAAATCGAGAAAGTCGGGAACAACCACTGGTCACAGCCTTGCAGGCCGCCGGAACAACGGCACGTTATCCCGGTCACCTGCGACACGGGAAGAGCGAATGTGTGAGACTGCCTCCGTGCGCGAACCAGGCAAAATCACCGTATTCCTGCTCGACGACCACGAAGTGGTCCGCCGCGGCGTCCACGAAATGCTCTCCGTCGAGGAGGACATCGAGGTGGTCGGCGAGGCCGGCACCGCGGCGGATGCCCTGGTCAGGATCCCTGCGACGCGTCCGGACGTGGCTGTGCTCGACGTCCGGCTGCCGGACGGGAGCGGCGTGGAGGTCTGCCGCGAGATCCGCTCCCAGAACGAGGACATCAAATGCCTGATGCTGACCTCGTTCGCGGATGACGAAGCCCTCTTCGATGCGATCATGGCGGGTGCGTCCGGATATGTCCTGAAGGCGATCCGGGGCAGCGAACTGCTCTCGGCGGTACGGGACGTGGCGGCGGGCAAGTCCCTGCTCGACCCGGTCGCCACGGCCCGGGTCCTTGAGCGCCTGCGCGACGGCGGCACGGCCAAGCGCGACGACCGTCTGGCCAACCTCACCGAGCAGGAACGCAAGATCCTCGACCTGATCGGCGAGGGCCTCACGAACCGGGTGATCGGCGAACGCCTGCACCTGGCGGAGAAAACGATCAAGAACTATGTCTCGTCGCTGCTGTCGAAGCTGGGGATGGAGCGGCGGTCACAGGCGGCGGCGTATGTGGCAAGAATCCAGGCCGAACGCCATTAGCCCCAGGAGTCCCCCACCCCACCCGTTCCCTCAACCCCCCGGGGGGTGGGTGGATGGTTGAGGTGGCCTCCCCGGGGCTACGCCCCCGGCCCCCGTCCACGGGGGCTCCGCCCCCTGCACCCCTGGCGGGGCTCAGCACCGGCACCCCGATTACGGGGCCTGCGGCCTCCGCGCGCCGCTTACGGCGGCTCCGCCTCCCCTGCCCCCTCCGGGGCCGCGCTCCCGCCCCCGACGAGCCCGAACTCCTCGGCCCAGCCCCCCCCACCGCGTGGACGGCGAGCCCTTCGAGCCCGCCCTTCTGCGGGTCGAACTCCAGTTCGCAACCGTCCACTCCCTGGACTATTCCACAGAGCCACACCTGCGCCACGCCGCGTGATCTAACATCTGGCGCGTGCCGCGCTCATATGCAACCCCGCCCGTGAGGGACCTGCTTCGCCGATTCGCCTCGCTGGGCGAGCCGCTCACCTGCGAACCCGTCGCCCAGGGCCTCCTCAACCGCGGTTACCGCCTCGCCACCACCCGCGGCGAGTTCTTCCTCAAGCACCACCTCGACGGCGACCGCGAGGCCATCGCCCGCCAGCACGACGCCACCCGCCGCCTCCAGGCGCTCGGCGTGCCCGTCGCGCCCCCCGTACCGGACTCCGACGGCGACACCGTCACCGTCCTCGGCGGCCGCTGCTACGCCCTGCACCCATGGGTCCACGGCCGCCACCGCGACGGCGCCCAGCTCAGCGCCGCCGGCTCGCGGCGGCTCGGCGCGCTGCTCGGCCTCGTCCACATCTGCCTGGAGGAGGTGATGGAGGGACGGGACGAGCACGCCGACCACCTCAGCGCCGACCCCGCCGACACCTTCGCCCTCATCGACGACCTGCTCGCCCGCGCCCGCCGGCGCCGCCCCCGCGACTCCTTCGACGAGCTCGCCGAACACCGGCTGCGCGAGCGCCGCCACCTCATCGAGCAGCACGCGCACCGCCGCCCGCCCCCGCAGAACGCCGGCGGCTGGGTGCACGGCGACTTCCATCCGCTGAACCTGCTCTACCGCGGCAAGGAGCACGCCGCGATCGTCGACTGGGACCGCCTCGGGGTCCAGCCCCGCGCGGAGGAGGCGGTACGGGCCGCCGTGATCTTCTTCGTACGCCCGGCCGGGGAGCTGGAGCTGGACAAGGTGCGCGCGTACGCCCGCGCGTACCGGGGAGCCACCGGCGCGGACCCGGCGGAGCTCGCCGCCGCCGTCCACCGCGTGTGGTGGGAGCGGCTCAACGACTTCTGGATCCTGCGCTGGCGCTACCAGCTCCAAGACCGAAGGGCCGACCCGCAGTTCCCTGCGGCGTCGGCCCTGGCGGTCTGGTGGACCCGCGAATACGAGGCGGTGTGCGAGGCGTTCGCGGGGTGAGGCACGAACGCCGGGCGCCTCAGGGCGTCTTGGGTGTGCTGCCGCCGGCGCTCTGACCTGCGGTCGTACCGGTAGTGGTGCCCTGGTTCGTCCCCGCGTTGGTACCCGCGGTCGTACCGGTGGTGGTGCCCTGGTTCGTCCCCGCGTTGGTACCCGCAGTCGTGCCCTGGTCCGTACCGGCCGTCGTGCCCTGGTCCGTACCGGCCGTCGTGCCCGTCGTCGTGCCCTCGTCCGTACCGGCCGTCGTGCCCTCGTCCGTACCGGCCGTCGTCCCCTGGTCGGTGCCCGAGGTCGTGCCCTGGTTCGTGCCGGCCGTCGTGCCCTGGTTGGTGCCCGGCGACGGCGAGCGCTTCTTGCTGTGCTTGGGCGACGGCGAGTACGGCGGCGGGTAGTTGCCGCCGGTCGTCGACGTCTGGTCCTGGCCGCGGCTGGCCTGGTCGTCGGGGCTCGGCGAGGTCTTCGACTCGTCGGACGGCGACGGGGAGTTGGAGATCGCCGGCTTCTTCGGCGTATGGCCGCCGTCCTTCTTGTTCGCCGCGTTGATCGCGAACGCCACGCCCGCCGCGATCGCGATGATCGCGAACACCACGAACAGGACGACCTTGCCCCGGCCGCTGGAGCGGCGGCCGTTGCCGTTGTAGCCACCGTTGTTGTAGCCGCCCGAGCCGTAACCCCCGTCGTACCCGCCGTCGTCCGGGTTCATCGGCGGCAGGATCGGACCGCGGAACTGCGAGGTATCCCCGTGCACGGGGTGGCCCATGGCGGAGGTCGGCGCGGTCATGCCCATGGCGGGGGTGCGGGCGCCCTCGTGCATGAGCTCGACCGGACCGGTGTTCCAGGTGCCGGTGTGGCTGCCCTGCGCCTGGAGCATCTGCAATCCGTACTGGACCAGGCCGCGCATCTCCTCGGCGGACTGGAAACGGTCGTCCGGGTCCTTGGCGAGAGAACGCATGACGAGCCCGTCGAGTTCCGGCGGCGCCACATCGGCTACGTGCGACGGCGGAACCGGGGTGTCCTGGACGTGCTGGTACACCACTGACAACGGTGTCTCGCCGGTGAAGGGCGGCCGCAGCGCGAGCAGTTCGTACAGCAGGCAGCCCGTCGCGTACAGGTCCGAGCGGTGGTCGACGGCCTTGCCGAGCGCCTGCTCCGGCGAGAGGTACTGCGGCGTGCCCATGACCATGCCGGTCTGCGTCATCGTCGACTGCGCGCCGTGCAGGGCGCGGGCGATGCCGAAGTCCATCACCTTCACCGCGCCGGTGTGCGTGATGATCACGTTGGCGGGCTTGATGTCGCGGTGCACGATGCCGTGCTGGTGCGAATACGCCAGCGCCTCAAGGACGCCGGAGACGATGATCAGCGCCTGCTCCGGCGGCGGTGCGTCCGCCTGGACCAGCAGGTCACGGATGGTGCGGCCCTCGACCAGCTCCATCACGATGTAGGGGAGGGTCTGGCCGCCCACCGTGTCCTCGCCCGAGTCGTACACCGCCACCACCGCATGGTGGTTGAGCCCGGCCACCGACTGCGCCTCGCGCGTGAAGCGGGCCTTGGAGACCGGGTCCTCGGCGAGATCGGGACGGAGCAGCTTCACCGCGACGGTACGGCCCAGACGTACGTCCTCGGCCGCGAAGACCTCCGCCATGCCGCCCCGGCCGAGCCGGTGCGTCATCCGGTAGCGGCCGTCACCGACGAGTCCGCCGACCCACGACTCGTGGTCCTGCGCATCGGGCATCCCGGCGCCGTTTCCCTCGGGTTCGGGTGCCATCAGTCCTCGCCGTCGTGTCTGGCCGCGTCAGCGGTGGTTCCTTACGGTCTTACGGTTGTGCAGTAGTGCACGCTACAGCGTTCGTACAGGCCGCCGGTTCGGGATGGACCGGCCATCCAATCGGTTCCGCGTGTACCCATGCAAATTCCATGCGATTCCTGTAACGCTTACGAGACGCTTCTTGCGCGTACGGTCACGGAACGGGCACCCGGCTTGACGTGTCAGGCCCCTCCGGCAGACTTGGCCTGAAAAATTCGAGGATCATCACTGGCCGTCGCGCCACGGGGGGATGCACAGTCATGAGCCAGGACGGCGCACAGGGCCGCTATGCGGGCGGCTCCATCGCGGGCGGGCGCTACCAGCTGCGCGACCTCCTCGGCGAAGGCGGCATGGCCTCCGTCTACCTGGCGTACGACGCCGCGCTGGACCGCCAGGTGGCCATCAAGACCCTGCACACCGAACTCGGCCGGGAACAGTCGTTCCGCGAGCGCTTCCGCCGCGAGGCCCAGGCCGTCGCCAAGCTCCAGCACACCAACATCGTCTCGGTCTTCGACACCGGTGAGGACGAGCTGGGCGGCGCGATGATGCCGTACATCGTCATGGAGTACGTGGAGGGCCAGCCGCTCGGCTCGGTGCTGCACACCGACATCCAGCAGTACGGCGCGATGCCCGCCGACAAGGCCCTCAAGATGACCGCCGACGTACTGGCAGCCCTTGAGGTCAGCCACGAGATGGGCCTGGTCCACCGCGACATCAAGCCCGGCAACGTGATGGTGACCAAGCGCGGTGTGGTCAAGGTCATGGACTTCGGCATCGCGCGCGCCATGCAGTCCGGCGTCACCTCGATGACCCAGACCGGCATGGTCGTCGGCACCCCGCAGTACCTCTCGCCCGAACAGGCGCTGGGCCGTGGCGTGGATGCCCGCTCCGACCTGTACTCGGTCGGCATCATGCTCTTCCAGCTGCTCACCGGCCGGATCCCGTTCGACGCCGACTCGCCGCTGGCCATCGCGTACGCACACGTCCAGGAGGAGCCGGTCGCGCCCTCCTCGGTCAACCGCTCCATCCCGCCGGCCGTGGACGCGCTGGTGGCCCGCGCGCTGAAGAAGAACCCGAACGAGCGCTTCCCGAGCGCCGCCGCGATGCGCGACGAGATCGCCCGTATCTCCGCCAGCGGCCAGACCGGCGCGGCCCCGGTGATCACCGGCGGCGGCCCGGTCTCCAGCGGCCAGGGCGTCGGCTCGACGGTCTTCCCGCCGCTGGACTCCTCGGCCCAGCAGGGCTACCAGGGCAGCGTCCAGACCCCGTACCAGACGAGCCCGTACGGCCCGCCGACGCCGGCCCCCACGCCCCACCCGCAGCCCTCGTACGGCTACCCGCAGCAGCAGATGCAGCCGCAGGCACCGATGCCCGTGCAGCACACCCCGCCGCCGTACACGATCTCCCCGAGCGCCCCGGCCGGTGGTTCTTCTTCGAAGAAGAACACCCCCGTCATCGTCGGCGCGATCGCGGTGGCGGTCCTCGCGGTCGGCGGCCTGGTCACGGCGCTGATGCTGAACAACGGCGGCGACTCGGACTCCGGCGGCGACAAGAAGGCCTCCGGCGAGAACGTCGCGGGCCACAAGGGCCCCGAGCGCAGCCGCACGCTGGAAACCACCAAGTGCACCAGCCCCTCGAAGTCGTCGCTGGACCCGTCGAAGGTCCAGGCGCCGGACTTCACCTACAAGGACATCCTTTCGGTGAAGTCGTGCATCCAGGCGGCGGGCTGGAAGGTCAACACCGAGACCGTGGACGACGGCCAGTGGGGCCAGGACGTCGTGGTGACGCAGTTCCCGGCGTCGGGCGTCGATGTCGACCCCAAGACGGCCCAGTTCACGCTGACGCTGTCGTCGGGCAACCCGCCGCAGCAGTAGGGGGCGCGGGCTCGGGGCACCCGGGTGACGCACCCGGGATGCCCGGTTTGTCGAGTCATGTGACGCTGACCCCATGGCTTCAGGGCTCCGGACACGGCTCCGGACACTCGGCGTGGGCGCCGCACTGGCGGTCCTGCTGCTCGTGACCCCGCCCGGCATACCCGCGTACGCCGAGGACCCGGCGCCGCCCGCCGCGCCCTCCCCCCTGGACCAGCGGTTCGCGGGCAACCGGGCCGGGGAGGGCCGGGCCAGGCCGGGACGCCCGCCGCAGACCCTCCCGTACGTACCGGACGAGTCGGCGCAGCCGATCGCCGACGCGTTCCTGTCGCCTACACCGCCACCCCCGAGCGCCGAGCCGGCGGTGGCCCGCAAGAGCCAGCCGTCCCGTCTGTCCACCACGTCGGACCTACGGGTCCATGTCCTGTCGATGGGGGCGGGCCTGACCCTGACGGGCCTGGGCCTGGGTTTCCTGGCCCTGCGCCTACGCCGCCCCTGACGCGCATTTCCCTCGCCTCCAATGGGTGGATCACCTCTCTCCGGGGGCACAACGTGATGTGAGGCACGTGTGCGAGAGAATGGGCGGCATGGAGATGCCGAGGAACGAACAGTCGCCGGACAGCCCCCACATCCTGGTAGTCGGACAGGACGGCATGGCCATCGGCGGCGGTGACGACGAGTCGCGCGAGGTCCCGGTGACGGAGATGGTCGAACAGCCAGCGAAGGTCATGCGCATCGGCAGCATGATCAAGCAACTTCTGGAAGAAGTGCGCGCGGCTCCTCTGGACGAGGCGAGCCGCGTACGCCTGAAGGACATCCACGCCTCCTCGGTCAAGGAGCTTGAGGACGGCCTGGCCCCGGAGCTGGTCGAGGAGCTGGAACGCCTCTCGCTCCCCTTCACGGACGAGGCGATCCCCTCCGAAGCGGAACTGCGCATCGCCCAGGCGCAGTTGGTGGGCTGGCTGGAAGGCCTCTTCCACGGCATCCAGACGGCCCTGTTCGCCCAGCAGATGGCAGCCCGGGCCCAGCTGGAACAAATGCGCCGAGCCCTCCCGCCCGGCACCTCGCACGACGACGAGGACGGGCCGGGGCTGCGGTCGGGGCCGTACTTGTAGGAGTGCGGCGGGGCTGCCGCGTGGCCTGATGGGCCGGGGGGCAGCCCCACGCCACCTGCGCAGGCGGGGTACCCCTCAGGGGCGCGGCGAATTGCACAACCAGCCACACACAGCACGCAGACGAGCTGGCGGGGCGCAGCCCCGTAAGGGCCCGAGGCCAACGGCCCTCACCAGCCCGCCCGCCCGTCGGGGCCGAGCCCCAGCAACCCGCCCGCCCGTCGGAGCCTGACCGCAGCAGCCCACCCACCCGAGAAGAGGCCGAGGCCCAACCTCGCGGGGTCCGGGGCGCAGCCCCGTAAGGGCCCGAGGACAACGGCCCTCACCAGCCCGGCCGCCCGTCGGGCCTGACCGCAGCAGCCCACCCACCCGAGCAGGAGCCGAGGCCCAACCCGCGGGGTCCGGGGCGCAGCCCCGAAGCGGGGTGCAGGGGCCGCAGGCCCCGCCAGGGGTGCAGGGGCCGCAGGCCCCGCCAGGGGTGCAGGGGGCGGAGCCCCCGCCCAGGGGCCCGGCGACGGAGTCCCCGGGAAACCCCCTTCCCCCACCCCCGCCCACCCCCGGAGGCCACGCGACCTAGCCGCAAATGTCTCAGCGGGAGGGGCCGGGAGGGGCTCAAACCACCAGCAGAACCTTCCCCACGTGCTCCCCTGCCTCCAACACCCGATGTCCCTCCGCCGCGGAGCTCATCCCCAACACCCGGTCCACAACCGGCCGCACCCGCCCCGCAGCAACCAGCGGCCACACATGCTCCCGAACCGCCGCCACGATCGCCGCCTTCTCCACCTCCGGCCGCCCCCGCAGGGTCGTCGCCGTCACCGCCGCCCGCTTCGCCATCAGCGCCCCGAGGTTGAGCTCACCCTTCACCCCGCCCTGCAACCCGATGACGGCCAACCGCCCGTTGACCGCCAACGCCCGTACGTTCCGGTCGAGATACTTCGCGCCCATGATGTCGAGGATGACGTCCGCCCCCGCCCCGTCCGTCGCCTTACGGAGCTCCTCCACGAAGTCCTGCTCGCGGTAGTCGATCAGCACGTCCGCGCCCAGCTCCGCGCACCGCGCCAGCTTCGCGGGCCCACCCGCCGTGACGGCGACCCGCGCCCCGACCGCCTTGGCCAGCTGGATCGCCATCGTGCCGATCCCGCTCGCACCCCCGTGCGCCAACAGCGTCTCGCCGGGCCGCAGATGGGAAACCATGAACACGTTGGACCACACCGTCGAGACGGCCTCCGGCAGCGACGCCGCGACCGTCAGCTCCACCCCTTCCGGCACCGGCAGCAACTGCCCCACCGGCACCGCCACCTTCTCCGCGTACCCGCCACCGCTGAGCAGCGCGCACACCTCGTCGCCCACGGACCACCCGGACACCCCGGTCCCCAGTGCGACGATCCGCCCGGAGCATTCAAGGCCCGGATACGGCGAGGCTCCCGGCGGCGGCTCATAGTGCCCCTGCCGCTGCAGCACATCCGCACGGTTGACGGCCGCCGCCGCCACCTCGACGAGGACCTCGCCCTCGCCCGCCACCGGATCGGGCACCTCGGCCCAGACCAGCGCTTCGGGACCACCCGGCTCAGGAATCGTGATCGCATGCATGCGGCCGACGCTACTCCGCCGCGCCCTCCGAGGCCGCCCCGCCCGCCCGTACGATCGTGATCAGCCGGTCCGTCAGCTGGAGCGGGCTGGCCCGTGCGTCGTCGTACGCCAGCAGCCGGTGGCCGCGCAGCACACTGACCGTGAGGTCCTCGGTCTCCCGGACCCCCCGCCCCACCTCGCTCTTCTTCACCGGCCGTTCGACGAGGTCGAGCCCGCTGCCCTGCTGGATCAGGTCCTCCATCACCGTTCCGGCGCTCGGGCTGAGCACGGACAGCCCGAGCAGCCGCCCGGCCGCGCTCGCGCTGGTGATCACCGCATCCGCCCCGGACTGCCGCAACAGCGGCGCGTTCTCCTCCTCCCGCACCGCCGCGACGATCTTCGCCCCCCGGTTGAGCTGGCGTGCCGTCAGCGTGACCAGCACCGCCGTGTCGTCGCGCTGGGTGGCGATCACGATCTGACGGGCCTTCTGCACCTCGGCGCGGAGCAGCACATCACTGCGCGTCGCGTCCCCGATGACCCCGACAAACCCCTCCGCGTTGGCGGTCTCGACCACCTTCGCGCTCGGGTCGACGACCACGACCTGCTCCTTCTTCAGCCCGGTCGCACACAGCGTCTGGATCGCCGAACGGCCCTTCGTCCCGAAGCCGACGACAACGGTGTGGTCTCGCAAGTTCGCCTTCCAGCGGTTGAGCCGCCACTCCTCCCGGGTCCGCTCCGTGAGGACCTCGAGAGTCGTACCGACCAGGATGATCAGAAAGAGCACGCGCATCGGTGTCACCAGCAGGATGTTGGTGAGCCTGGCACTGTCGCTGTACGGAACGATGTCGCCGTAACCCGTCGTGGAGAGCGTGACGGTGGCGTAGTAGGCGGCGTCCAGCAGGTCAACGCCGCCGTCGGCGTTGTCGTGGTAGCCGGCACGGTCGATCCACACGATGAACGTGGTCAGCACCAGCACGCTGAGCGCCATCAGGATCCGCTTGCCGACCTGCCGCAGCGGCCGGTCGACCACCCGGCGCGGCAACTTCACCCGCCGGGTGACCAGATTCTCGCCGGCCTGCCGGGCGATCGCGTCTTGGCCGGGCAGTTTCACGTGAAACACCGTTCAGTGGTGCAGGAGTTGAGGAGTAGGGCGGGATGTTTCACGTGAAACACCGTTCGGGAGTGCAGGAGTTGAGGGGCCGGGCGAGAGAAGCGGGGTGTTTCACGTGAAACACCCTTCACCCGCCCCCAGTTGCCCCCACGGCAGGTCCAGGACCTCGACCTCCTGACCGGCCCGCGCCCCGCCGGGCGGTACGACCGCCAGCCCGTCCGCCGCCGCGATCCCCCGGAGCATCGCCGGGCCGTTGTAGTGCAGCGGCACGATCCGGTCGGCCCGGTGCACCACGGGCACGAGCCGGGTGTCGTACTGATGCCCGTGGACTTCGTCGCGCAGCGCGGCGGTGTACGGGCCGGTGGACGCGGCACCGCCCGCGCGCCCCGCGAGCTCCCGCAACAGGGGTTCGGCGAGCGTGAGCAGCGCCGAGACGGCCGCGAGCGGGTTGCCCGGCAGCCCCACCAGGTGCTTCCCGGCGGCGATCCGGGCCAGCAGCATCGGATGCCCGGGGCGGACGGCGACCCCGTCCACCAGCAGCTCGGCCCCCATAGCCCGCAGCACGGGGTGCACATGGTCGACGGGCCCGGCCGCCGTCCCGCCGGTCGTCATCACCAGGTCGGCCTCCGACCCGGTGACGGCCGCGAGCAGCATGTCGGCGTCGTCCTTGAGCCGCCGCGTGGCGACGGCGTCCGCGCCGAGCATGCGCAGCCAGGGCCCCAGCATCGGGCCGAGCGCGTCCCGGATCAGCCCGTCGCGCGGCAGCCCCTCGGCCAGCAGTTCGTCGCCGAGGACGAAGATCTCGACGCGGGGCCGTGGCACGGTGCTCAGCCCGTCGTACCCGGCGGCCGCCGCCAGCCCCAGGACCGCCGGGGTGACCAGCGTGGACGCGGGCAGCAGCTGGTCGCCGGAGCGGCACTCCTGCCCGCGCGGACGGATGTCCTGCCCGGTGACGACCTCCCGCTCCGCGTGGAGCAGCGTCTTGGCCGCGTCCGTGCGGGCGTGCTCGCTGCGGATGACGGCGGTCGCCTCGGCGGGGATGCGCGCGCCGGTGGCGATCCGTACGGCCTCGCCGTCCACGAGGGGCGCGGATGCGGCGCGCCCGGCGAGGATCCCCTCGGCCGCGCCCCGGATCCGCCAGGGCCCGGGGCCCGCGACGACCCAGCCGTCCATGGCGGAGGTGTCGAAGGACGGCAGATCGGTGAGGGCCGCGAGGGGGGCGGCCAGGGTCTCGCCGAGGGCCTCGGCCAGCGGCACCCGATGGCTGCGGCGGGGTGCCGCGCGCCCGGCCGCGACGGCGGTGTCCCTGGCTTCGTGCCAGGGCGCGGCGCGGTGGCGGGGGCGGGGGCGGGACCCCGGTGCGGGGCCGGGGGCGGGGACGGGAGCATTCACCAGGGCCAGTGCCTCCTCCACCCCGTCGTCGACGGGTGACACGGACGGCTCGGCGCCGGTCATGGGTTGAGCTCGTCCTTCTCGGCGGCCCACCGGTTGGCGAGGGCGGCGGCCTTGCGGGCCGCCTCGGCGACGTCGGCGCCCTCCCCGCCCGCCTTGGCGGCCGCGTAGCCGACCAGGAAGGTCGTGAGCGGCGCGGCGGGCCGGGCCACGCCGTGGGCGGCGTCTCTGGCCAGGTCGAGCAGCACGCCGGTGTCGACGTCCAGGTCGATGCCGAGTTCGTCCTTGACTGCGGTGATCCATTCGTCCAGCACGTTCCCATGCTCCCTGATCCGGGCCCGGGCCGCCGCGATGTCCTCCCAGGTGTCGCAGTCGAACGAGGCGAGGGGCTGGGGGGCGGGAAGGTGGGCGAGGTCGAGTTTCCGGGTCAGCAGCCGCAGGGGAAGCCCGCCGAGGCCCCCGTGCTCGGCTGCGAGGAGGGCGAGCTCACGGCGGAGCGGCTCGGCCCGGTAGACGGCGACCAGCGGCTGCGCCCGCCCGCTCTCGTCGACGCACAGGACACCTTCGCGCGCGCCCGTGCCGAGCGCGTCCAGGAGGCCCGTGACGGTGGGTTCGCCCAGGAAGGGAAGGTCGGCGGAGAGCGCGAGCACCGAGGGGGCGGTGGTCAGCCGCAGTCCGGCGTCGAGCGCGGCGAGGGGCCCGCCGCCGACCGGCTCCTCCCGCGTCCACACCACGGGCCGCGCCGTGGTCCGGCGCCCCCCGACCACCACGGTGACCCCGGCCCCGGCGCAGGCGCCGAGCACACGGTCGAGCAGCGCCCTGCCCCCCACCCGCACCCCGGGCTTGTCCGCCCCGCCGAGCCGCCGCGCGGCCCCTCCGGCGAGCACGATGGCGTCATAGCGGGTCGTCATCCCAGCAGTATGGGCCGCCTGGGATACGAGGGGCATCGCCCGGGGTACGAGGGGCATCCCCGGGGTACGAGCGGAATCCCCGGGGTACGAGGGGAATCGCGCCCGGGCACACGGGGTAGCGGAGCCCGCTACCCCTGCCCGGCTACAGCCCTCGCTGCCCCCCGCGCGGCTACAGCGACCGCAGCAGCACCGCCGGCTGCTCCACGCAGTCCGCCACGTACCGCAGGAATCCGCCCGCCGTACCGCCGTCGCACACCCGGTGGTCGAAGGTCAGCGACAGCTGGACGACCTGACGCACCGCCAGCTCGCCCTGGTGAACCCACGGCTTGGCCATGATCCGGCCCACTCCGAGCATGGCCGCCTCGGGGTGGTTGATGATCGGCGTGGATCCGTCCACCCCGAACACCCCGTAGTTGTTCAGCGTGAAGGTGCCCCCGGTCAGGTCGGCGGGTGTCAGCGTCCCCGCCCGGGCCGCCTCGGTCAGCCGCGCGAACTCCTCGCTCAGCGACGCCGCGCTACGCGCCTGCGCGTCCCGGACGACCGGCACGACCAGGCCCCGCTCGGTCTGGGCGGCGAAGCCCAGGTGCACCGCCGGCAGCCGCACGATCTCCCGCGCCGCCGTGTCCACCGTCGAGTTGAGCTCGGGATACCGGTCGAGGGCAGCCGTGCAGATCCGGGCCAGCAGGGCCAGTACGGAGATCTTCGGGCCGCCCACCGCGTTCATCGCGGCCCGCGCCGCCATGAGTTCGGTGGCGTCCGCGTCGACCCAGCACGTCGCGTCCGGGATCTCGGTCCGGCTGCGCGCCAGCTTGTCGGCGACCGCGCCCCGTATCCCGCGCAGCGGTATGCGCGTCCCGGCGGTGGCGGAACCGGCCGCCACCGGAACGGGCTGGGCCGTCGTCCCTGCCGGTTCGGCCTCCACCCGAAGCGCCGACTCCACGTCGCAGCGCAGGATCAGACCCTCCGGCCCGGAACCGGTCAGCTCACGCAGGTCCACCCCGTTCTCGCGGGCCAGCTTCCGTACGAGGGGCGAGATGACCGCCACGGGGCCACCGGCCGCCGGAGCGGCGACAGGCGCGTGGCCCGGCGCGGCATCCGCCGGGGGCCCGGACGGCGTCACCGGCACGGTGGCGGGCGGTGCGCCCACCGGCGCCGGGCGCACCCGGCGCCGCCGTCGCACGGCCTCGCCCGTCCCGTAGCCGACCAGCACATTGCCGGAGTACTCCGACGACTCGGCCTCGGCGGCCTCGGGCGCGCCGACGGCGACGGTCAGCAGGGGCGCGCCGACGGGCAGTTCCGTGCCCTCCTCGCCGAACCGCGCCGTCACCACGCCCCCGTAGGGGCACGGCACCTCCACCATCGCCTTGGCGGTCTCGACCTCGACCACCGGCTGGTCGATCGCCACGACGTCGCCCACCGCCACCAGCCAGCGCACGATCTCCGCCTCGGTGAGGCCCTCGCCGAGGTCCGGCAGCTTGAATTCCAGGACCTTGGGCATCAGCTCTCCGCCTCCCACTGCAGCCGAGCCACCGCGTCCAGGACCCGGTCCACGCCCGGCAGGTGGTGCTTCTCCAGCATCGGCGGCGGGTACGGGATGTCGAACCCGGCGACGCGCAGCACCGGCGCCTCCAGGTGGTGGAAGCAGCGCTCGGTGACCCGGGCCGCTATCTCGCCGCCGGGGCCGCCGAAGCCGGTCGACTCGTGGACGACGACCGCCCGGCCCGTACGCCGCACGGAGGCGCACACCGTCTCGTCGTCGAAGGGCACGAGAGAGCGCAGGTCGACGACTTCCAGGTCCCAGCCCTCGGCCGTGGCCGCCTCCGCCGCCTCCAGGCAGACCGGGACGGAGGGGCCGTAGGTGATCAGCGTGGCGCTGCGGCCGGGGCGGCGGACCACCGCCTTGCCGATCGGCGCCACCTCGGTGGGCGCGTCCGGCGACCACTCGGCCTTCGACCAGTAGAGCCGCTTGGGCTCCAGGAAGACGACCGGGTCGTCGGAGGCGATGGCCGCGCGCAGCAGCCCGTACGCGTCCTCGACGGTGGCGGGCGTCACCACGTGCAGCCCCGGGGTCGCCATGTAGTACGCCTCGGAGGAGTCGCTGTGGTGCTCGACGCCGCCGATCCCGCCCCCGTACGGCACCCGGACCACCAGCGGCATGCCCATGGAGCCGCCCGTGCGGTTGCGCATCTTGGAGACATGGCTGATCAGCTGCTCGAACGCCGGGTAGGCGAACGCGTCGAACTGCATCTCCACCACGGGCCGCAGCCCGTACATCGCCATGCCGACCGCCGTGCCGAGGATCCCGGCCTCGGCGAGCGGGGTGTCGGTGCAGCGGTCCTCGCCGAACTCCTTGGCGAGCCCGTCGGTGATCCGGAAGACCCCGCCGAGCGTGCCCACGTCCTCTCCGAGGACATGGACCGTGGGGTCCTCGGCCATCGCGTCGCGCATGGCGCGCTGCAGCGCCTGCGCCATGGTGGCGGGCTTCGCCGCGACCGTGGTCATCGCTCCCCCTCGTCCTCGTTCTCGTGCGCCGCCAGCTCGGCCCGCAACTGGGCCTCCTGTTCGCGCAGCTGTGCCGTCTTCTCGGCGTAGACGTGCGCGAAGAGGTCCATGGGGTCGAGCTCCGCGTCCGCGTTCATCCGTTCGCGCAGCTCGGCGGCCATCGTCTCCGCGGCCTCGGCCGCGGCCTTCTTCGCGCTGTCGTCGAGGAATCCGCGGCTGGTCAGCTCGGCCTCCAGGAGCTGGATCGGGTCGTGGTCGCGCCACGCCGCCACCTCGGCGTCCACCCGGTAGCGGGTGGCGTCGTCGGCGTTGGTGTGCGCCTCGATCCGGTACGTCACGGCCTCGATCAGCGTGGGGCCCCCGCCACGGCGGGCGCGCGCGACGGCGTCGGCCAGCACTTCGTGGACCGCCGCCGCGTCGTTGCCGTCGACCAGCCGGCCCGGCATCCCGTACCCGACGGCCTTGTGGGCGAGGGAGGGGGCCGCGGTCTGCTTGGCCAGCGGCACCGAGATCGCGAAGCCGTTGTTCTGCACGAAGAAGACGACCGGGGCCTGCCAGACGGCCGCGAAGTTCAGCGCCTCGTGGAAGTCGCCCTCGCTGGTGCCGCCGTCGCCGACCATGGCGAGCGCCACCACGTCGTCGCCCTTGAGCCGGGCGGCGTGCGCCAGGCCCACCGCGTGCGGGAGCTGGGTGGCGAGCGGGGTGCACAGGGGCGCGATGCGGTGCTCGTGCGGGTCGTATCCGGTGTGCCAGTCGCCGCGCAGCAGGGTAAGGGCCTGTACGGGGTCGAGTCCGCGGGCTACGGCGGCGAGGGTGTCCCGGTAGCTGGGGAAGAGCCAGTCCTGCTCCTGGAGCACCAGCGCGGCCGCGACCTCGCATGCCTCCTGGCCGGTGGAGGACGGGTAGACCGCGAGGCGGCCCTGCTTGGTGAGGGCGGTGGCCTGCGCGTTGTACCGCCGGCCGCGGATCAGCTCCGCGTACAGCCGCAGCATCAGGGCGCGGTCGAGCGGGGCGTCCGTGCCGAGCACGCGGTACGGCTCGGGGTCCGGGAGCAGCGGGGCGGGGTCGGTGCGGGGCCTCCAGGCAGGGGGAGGGGTGGGCCGGTAGGCGGCGGCACCGGCACCGGGCAGCTCTTGGACCGTCATGACGAAGCACCTCCTCGTGGGGAGCGGGAAGGAGGCACGACAGTGTGATGCGCCTCACCTACCGATTGTTCGGTCGAGAGCGCATTTTGGCTACAGGCACCGCGAGCCTGTGGACAAACGGTTCTGCACAGCCTGGGATAGAGACAGGTCGTCCATGCTAGGGAGGCGGGGGGACATGGCAGCTGAACAAATGGCCGACGAGGGCCAGGGCGTCCAGGGCACGGCGGCGCGGCCGCTGGACGCCGTCGACCGCGACATCCTGCGCATGCTCCAGACCGACGGGCGCGCGTCGATACGCTCCGTGGCCGAGCGCGTGCACGTGTCCCGCGCCAACGCCTACGCCCGGATCAACCGTCTGCTCGACGACGGGGTGATCCGCGGCTTCACCGCGCGCGTGGATCACGAGAGGGCGGGCCAGGGCGCGTCCGCGTACATCACGCTCAAGATCGTGCAGAACTCTTGGCGCACGGTCCGCGAGCAGCTCCAGGCGCTGCCGGGCGCCGCACACATCGCCCTGGTCAGCGGCGACTTCGACGTGCTGCTGCTTGTGCACTCGCCGGACAACCGGGCGCTGCGCGAGCTGGTCCTGACCAAGCTCCAGTCGATCCCCGAGGTGCTGTCCACACGGACCCTGCTGGTCTTCGAGGAGACCGACCTGGACCCGGGACCCGGCACGCCGTAGGCGGTGCGGCGTCAGGCGCCGTACTTCTCTCAGGTGCAGTACTTCTTGAGGAAGGCCAGCACCGTGGACCAGTTCTTGGGGTCGTCCAGCAGCGCGACGCCGTGCTCATACACGCCCTTGAGCTCGTAGAGCCGGTTCTCGGGCGCCTTGGTGCTGGCTCTGCTCAGCTGGACGGCCGCGTCACCGAAGGGGCTGTCCTCGGCGCCCGCCATATAGAGCACGGGCGAGGTCAGCTTGGGCGCCGCGGCCAGGGCATCGTCCGGGCCGTACTCGGTCGGCCCGGAGAGCGAGACGACGGCATCGGGCCTCGGCTCCAGCACCGTGGCCGCCTTCACGACGGCGGTGCCGCCCTTGGACGCGCCCATCAGGATCAGCTTCCAGGCGCCCTTGGCGCGCAGATGGGCGGCCGCCCCGCCGACCTCGGCGACGTCGTCGCCGGTGGAGTTGACGGCGAGCACCTGGAAGCCCTCCTTGCCCAGCTCCAGGGCCTTGTCCTTCCACTGGCAGACGTTCCCGTCCGCCTGGTGCGCGAGCACGATCCCCGTGTTGCCCTTGCCGGCGTAGAAACCGGCCGTCTCCGCGCCGTCGGTGCCCTTGAAGACGACGGATCCCGCCTTGGCCTGCCCGGGCGTCAGACAGCCGAAGTCGTCGCCCTTCTTGAGGGGCACGCGTGCGCTGTCGCTCTGCTTGGCGGAAGGTTTCTCCCCGCTGTCGCCGCCCCCGTCGCAGCCGGACACCATCACTCCCACGAGCAGCGTCACAGCACACAGGGACACAGCGGCAACACGGGTGCGCACGGCATTCATGACCGTGGATGGTGATCTGGAGCCAGTGGGGAGTCAACGGCACGCGCGCGTCAGGGGTGGGTGCGCAGCCCGTCGAAGGCCAGGTGGACGATCGCCTCGGTGACCTGGGCGCGCTCCGCCTCCCCGTCGCGCTGCGGCCGGTACCACTCCACCAGGGAGTTGACCATGCCGAACAACAGCCGGGTCGCCAGGCGTATGTCCATGTCAGAACGGAGGTCCCCGTCGGCCGCCGCGGCCTTGAGCAGGTCGGAGACGCGCTGGTCGAACTCCCGGCGGCGCTCCATCGCCCAGCGCTCGGTCTTGGTGTTGCCGCGTACGCGCAGCAGCAGCGTGACGTATGGCAGCTCCGCCATCAGCACTTCGACCGTACGTCGGGTGACGTACTCGACCCGCTCGATCGGCCGCCCGCGCGTGGCGCCCGGCTCGTCCAGGACGGCGAACAGGCCGTCGATGGCGCGGCTGACAGCCCGTCGCAGCAGCTCTTCCTTGCCCGACACATGGTGGTAGATCGACGACTTGGAGATGCCGGCCGCCTTGGACAGGTGCTCCATGGACGTGCCGTCGTAGCCGCGCTCGTTGAAGACCCGCACAGCGACCGTGAGCAGGGTCTCCGGGGTGTACGTGTCCCGCTTGGCGGTGGTCATGAGGCGGTCTCCTCGCCGTTGCTGTACGACTGCCGGTAGAGGGCGAGCGAGGGCGCGTACCGCCCGGTGGGGCAGCGCTCGTGCATCGCCGTCAGCAGGTCGTACGCCCAGTCCTGGCCGAGCCTGCGGCTCCACTCGACGGGTCCGAGCGGGTAGTTGACGCCCAGGCGCATCGCGGTGTCGACGTCCTCGGCCGTGGCCACGCCCCGGGCGACCGCGTCGGCGGCGAGGTCGGCGAGCATCGCGACGGTACGGGCGACGATCATGCCGGGCACGTCCCCGATCACGCTGACCTCCTTGCCGAGCTTCTGGAAGAGGCCCACGGCCTCGCTCACCGCGCGCGTGGAGGTGTCCTCGCTCGCCGAGAGCGCGATACGGGTGGCGCCCCGGTAGTCGAGGGCGAGGTCGAAGTAGACGACGTCCGCGTACTCGACGGAGGTGCGCCCGTCGGCCGGGACGAGCTGGCCGTCGCCCGGCAGCCCGATGTAGGGGCCGCCCGACTCGACCGTCTTCACCTCGATGCCGGCCTCGCGCATCATCGCGACGAGCTCGGCAGCCGGACCGAGGTCACCGACGACCGTGACGGCCTCGGGCGCGTCGGCGGGCTCGGCGGTGTGCGGCTCGGGCCGCACCTCGCCGTCGCCGTACGTGTACCAGCCGCGTCCGCTCTTGCGGCCGTGCAGGCCCGATTCGACCAGCCTGCGCTGGGCCAGTGACGGGGTGAACTTGGGGCTCTGGAAGAAGGACTCCCACACCGAGCGGGTCACGGCCTCGTTGACGTCCTGGCCGATGAGGTCGGTCAGCTCGAAGGGGCCCATGGCGAAGCCGCCGCTCTGGCGCAGCACGGCGTCGATGGTGGCGGGGTCGGCGCCGCGCTCCTCGTACACGGAGAAGGCCTCCGCGTAGAAGGGCCTGGCGATGCGGTTGACCAGGAAGCCCGGGGTGTCGGCGCACCGTACCGGGGTCTTGCCCCACGCCTTCGCCGTCTCGTACGCGCGCGTGGCGGCCGCCTCCTCGGTCGCGAAGCCGGAGACGACCTCGACGAGGGGGAGCAGCGGCGCCGGATTGAAGAAGTGCAGCCCGACGAAGCGGCCCGGGTGGCGCAGGGCGCCCGCGACGGCCGTGACGGACAGGGAGGAGGTGTTGGTGGCGAGCAGGCAGTCCTCGGCGACGATCTCCTCGATCGCCGTGAACAGCTCCTGCTTGACGTCGAGTTGCTCAAGGACCGCCTCGACGACCAGCGCGGCGTCCGCGAGCTCGGCCAGCTCCTCGGCCGGGTGCAGCCGGGCGAGTGCCGCGTCACGCTCGGCCGATGCGATCCGGCCTTTCTCGACGAGCCGCTCCAGGCGGGCCGCGATGGCCGCCGCGGCCTCGCGCGCCCGGCCGGGGACGGCGTCGTACAGCCGCACGGGGTGCCCGGCCACCAGGGCCACCTGGGCGATGCCCTGTCCCATGGTCCCGGTGCCGACGACGGCGACGGCACGGTCCGGCCCGACGGCGGTGCTCTGTTCGATGGCGGTCATGACGCGATCCTCCCCGATGAGTTGTCCACAGGTTCTACGGACCCCCTTGTCCCGACCGATCGTTCGGTTACTCTAACTCTGTCCGCCCGTCCCTGCCCAGCTCGACGAGGAGTGGGTCCGTATGGCCGCCCAGCTCAGCCCCCAGCAGCTCACCGAGACCCACCGGGCCACGCTCGACCAGGCCCTGGAAGCGATCCGCACGCGTGCGTACTGGTCGCCCCACCCCGAGCACCCCAAGGCGTACGAGAACGACGGCAAGGCCGCCTTCGACGCCCTGCTCGGCACCCGCCTCGACCTGGACCAGCCCGGCACCGACGACTGGACGGGCGCGGAAGTCTCCCCGTACGGGACAGAGTTGGGCATCACCTACCCGCACCCCGACCTGGAGGTGCTGCTGCCCGCGATGAAGGCCGGCATGGGCGCCTGGCGCGAGGCCGGCCCCGAGACGCGCGCCCTGGTGTGCCTGGAGATCATCTCCCGCATCTCCGCCCGCACCCCGGAGCTGGCGCACGCGGTCATGCACACCAGCGGCCAGGCCTTCATGATGGCGTTCCAGGCGGGCGGCCCGCACGCCCAGGACCGCGGCCTCGAAGCGGTGGCGTACGCGTACCAGGAGCAGACCCGCACCCCCTCGGACACGGCGCACTGGTCCAAGCCGCAGGGCAAGCGCGACCCGCTGGAGCTCAGCAAGACCTTCGTCCCCACCGCGCGCGGCATCGCGCTGATGATCGGCTGCAACACCTTCCCGACGTGGAACGGCTACCCGGGCCTGTTCGCCTCGCTGGCCACCGGCAATCCGGTCCTGGTCAAGCCGCACCCGCGCGCGGTGCTGCCGCTCGCCCTGACCGTCCAGATCGCCCGTGCGGTCCTGGCGGAGGCGGGCTTCGACCCGAACCTGGTGGCGCTGGCCGCCGAGCGGCCCGGCGAGGGCATCGCCAAGACGCTGGCCGTCCGCCCCGAAATCAAGATCATCGACTACACGGGGTCAACTGCCTTCGGCGACTGGCTGGAGGCCAACGCCCGCCAGGCACAGGTCTACACCGAGAAGGCCGGCGTCAACACGGTCGTCGTGGACTCCACCGACGACTACAAGGGCATGCTCTCCAACCTGGCCTTCTCGCTGTCCCTCTACAGCGGCCAGATGTGCACCACCCCGCAGAACCTGCTGATCCCGCGCGACGGCATCAGCACGGACGCGGGAGCCAAGTCCTACGACGAGGTGGTGGCCGACCTCGCCGCCTCGGTCGGCGGCCTGCTCGGCGACGACGCGCGCGCCAACGCGATCCTGGGCGCGCTGGTCAACCCCGACGTGAAGACCCGTCTGGAGGCCGCTTCCGGCCTCGGCGAAGTCGCCCTGCCCTCACGGGAGATCGCGAACCCCGACTTCCCGCACGCGGTGGTGCGCACCCCCGTGATCGTCAAGCTGGACGGCGCCAAGCCGGACGCGGAGGCGGCGTACCTCTCGGAGTGCTTCGGCCCGGTCTCGTTCGCCGTGGCGGTCGACTCCACGGCCGGCGCGGTGGAGCTGCTGCGTCGCACGGTCCGCGACAAGGGCGCCATGACGGTCGGCGCGTACACGACGTCGCAGGAGGTGGAGCGCGCCATCGAGGACGTCTGCCTGGAGGAGTCCGCCCAGCTCTCCCTGAACCTGACCGGCGGGGTCTACGTCAACCAGACGGCCGCGTTCTCCGACTTCCACGGCTCGGGCGGCAACCCGGCCGCGAACGCGGCTCTGTGCGACGGCGCGTTCGTGGCCAACCGCTTCCGGGTGGTGGAGATCCGCCGCCAGGCCTGAGGCGCGCGCACCTGCGCCCGCACCGGACCCGGCCGCTTCAGAGCGCCGGGTCCGGGATCGCGGCGTAGCGCTGCACCCAGGCGTGCATCGCGATCGCGGCCGCCGCGCCCGCGTTGATCGACCGGGTCGAGCCGAACTGGGCGATCGAGCACACCGCCGAGGCGTGCTCGCGCGCCTGCTCGGTGAGCCCCGGCCCCTCCTGCCCGAACAGCAGCACACACCGCCGGGGCAGCACGGTGCGCTCCAGCGGCACGGCGCCCGGCAGATTGTCGATCCCGATGATCGGCAGCCCCTCGGCGGCCGCCCACGCCGTCAGCGACTCGGTGTCCGGGTGGTGGCGTACATGCTGGTAGCGGTCGGTGACCATCGCGCCGCGCCGGTTCCAGCGCCGCCGCCCCACGATGTGGATCTCCTTCGCCAGGAAGGCGTTCGCGGTCCGTACGACGGAGCCGATGTTGAAGTCGTGGCCCCAGTTCTCCACCGCCACATGGAAGTCGTGGCGGCGGGTGTCCAGGTCCGCGACGATCGCCTCGCGCGTCCAGTAGCGGTAGGCGTCGACGACATTGCGCCGGTCGCCGTGCGCGAGCAGCTCCGGGTCGTACCGCTCCCCCTGCGGCCAGGGCAGCGGGTGCGGCCCGACGCCGACCTCGGGCGCGTAGCCGTCGTCGTACTGAAGCGGCTCCTCGGCCGGGGCCTCGGCAGAAGGGGAAGGGCGGGGACTGGTCTCGCTGCTCACGCCACGAGCGTACGGGGCCGCCGCTCCTCTTCCGTACGCCGCTGCGGGGCCACCCGCGCCACCAGCCGCTCGCACAGCCGCCCGACACGGCCGCCCAGCCACCGCAGGAAGCCGGTGGGCAGGAACACCGCGTCCGCCGCGATCATCGCGAGCGAGAAGAACGGCAGCCCGAGCAGCAGGGCGATGCCCGCGTGCTCCATCATCATCGCCACCAGCAGGACGTTCTTGACCCGCCGATTGAAGAGCGTGAACGGGAACGCCACCTGGACGGCGACCGTTCCATAGGTGAGCAGCATGACGATCAGGCCGCTGCCGCCGAGGATGTCCGAGAGGGCGGGCCAGGGCGAGAAGTAGTCCAGGTGCAGCGGGTAGTAGAGCGCGGTGCCGTCCTGCCAGCGCGAACCCTGGATCTTGTACCAGCCGGCGGTCGCGTAGATCAGACAGACCTCGGCCATGATCACGACCATGGTGGCGTTGTGCGCGAGGTTGGCGACGACGTCGAGCAGGGCGCGCGGGTCACCCTGGGCGTACCGGCCGGCCGCCCACCACAGCGCCTGCACCACCCACAGGCCCCAGAAGACCAGCAGCCAGCCCCCGCCGGCGTCGCCGAGCAGTGTGACGGCGACGAGGGCGGCCCCGAGGACGGCCCACAGCACGGGCCCTATCCGGTCCGGCACCGGCTCGCCGGACTCGGCGGCGCGGGCGGCGGCCCGCTCGCGGCGCCGCGCGTCCAGCGACCAGACCTGGCCGCAGCGGGTGAGCACCAGATAGATCGCCATCAGGTGGATGACGTTGTCACCGCCGTCCCCCATGAAGACGGACCGATTCTGCAGCGACAGGACACCCACCATGAACAGCACGGACATCGTGCGGGTGCGCCAGCCGAGCATCAGCAGCGCGCTGGAGAGCACAGCGACGGCGTACACGACCTCGAACCAGAGCGTGCTGTCCGTCCACAGCAGCGCCGTGAAGGCGTGGTTGCCGGAGACGAGCCGCTGGGCCATGTCCCAGCTCCACGGGCCCTCGGGGCCGTACAGCTCACGGCGGTGCGGCAGCTCGCGCAACAGGAAGAGCAGCCACGTCGCGGAGAAGCCGATACGGACGACAGCGCTCTGGTACGGCCCGAGCGCGGCGCCCGTGACCCGGCGCAGGGCCTGGGCGGGCTTGGACTCGGGGGGGAAAGTGGGGGCGGACGTGTGGGAGAGGTGGGGCGTGAGGGTGGCGTGGGCTGTCTGGAGTGATTGGTGCTCAAGGGACGCATGCCAGCCCTGAGACTCAGGGGACGTACGCGGCGCATGAGTCTGCTCGCCGGTCACCCCGCTCGTCGCGCCCTTCACCGATCCGCTCACCGGCCCGTTCACCGCCGCTTCCCTCTTCGACTCACTCATCGGCCGGCCTCCGTCCGTGCGTCGGCGGAACCGGCGCCGGCCGGGAGGTCGGCGGGGGTCACGGTCCACCAGGGGACGACCCGGTAGTACGGCCGGGTGTCGATCTTCTCGTCGCTCCACCGCGGAGCCTTCACGGACGTCGTCACGGACCTGACCTGTACACGCTCGACGGTCCCGCCGTCACGCTGCGCGCCGAGGCGGAGCATCACGATCCGGTGGATGTAGCGGTCGGAGAGCTCGCCGCGCAGGCCGTTGGGCTTGTTGTCGTCGGTGTGGGAGTTGATGAAGAACTCCCAGCCCCGGCGCAGCTCGTTCTGCTGGGTGTGGCTCGGCAGCGGGTTGCCGCGGATACCGGAACCGTCCCCGGCCGACAGGTCGATCCAGCCGGTCGTCCTGCGGTTCCCGTCCGCCATCCGGATCTCGGCACGTGCCTGGACCGCGATGTTCTGCTGGAGTGGATTGGGAGCGAAGAGCTTCCAGTTCTGTTCGAACTCGGGATAGATCCAGTCGTCGACGACCTTGCCGTGCTGCTTGGTGACCGTGTTGGACGGCGCGACGTGCAGGAACACCATGGCGATGTGGACGACCCCCACGACGGCGACGACGGCCAGCGCGAGCGCGGCCGCCACCTGGTACGGGAGCGAGAGCCCGGCGATACCGCGCCCGGGGACGCCGGGAGCGGCGGGCTCGGGAGCCGTGGGAGCTGCGGAGGCGGGAGCGGGCGCGCCGGGCGCGTGGGCGGGCCTGTCCGAGGTGCCGGACGCGGAGGCGGGTGTGTCCGACGCGCCGGGCGCGGTCACGTCTTCGCTGTTCGGAGCGGGTGCGGCAGCGCCAGGGGCGGTCTGCGGGCCGCCGTCGGCGGCGTCGGACCCGGGCCGCCGGGCCTGCTCCTCCCCGTCCGGCACGTCCTTCTCGTCGTACGAATCCATCCCGCCCCGATCCCGGTTGGCTCCACTGGGTTATCCACAGGGTTGACACCCTACGGGCCGCCGACTCACCATTGAAGTCAATGAACCGAACGATCGGTCGGGAGCGAGTGGCCCGGCGGACGGCCCGGAATCGACAGCTCGGCAGGGGGCTCGGATGACGGCAGTGACCGCAGAGACCGGCACCAACAAGCACGGCTCACCAGCGGCGGACGAGAAGGACGCGTCGGCATACGCGTCGGCGTTCGACGCCGCCGTGGCCGCCGACGAGCGCATCGAGCCGCGCGACTGGATGCCCGAGGCCTACCGGGCCTCGCTGGTCCGCCAGATAGCGCAGCACGCCCACTCCGAGATCATCGGGATGCAGCCCGAGTCCAACTGGATCACCCGCGCACCCTCACTGCGCCGCAAGGCGATCCTCATGGCGAAGGTGCAGGACGAGGCGGGCCACGGGCTGTACTTGTACAGCGCGGCGGAAACCCTCGGCGTGAGCCGCGACGAGCTGCTCGACAAGCTCCACTCGGGCCGCCAGAAGTACTCGTCGATCTTCAACTACCCCACCCTGACCTGGGCCGACGTCGGTGCCATCGGCTGGCTCGTGGACGGCGCCGCCATCACCAACCAGGTCCCCCTCTGCCGCTGCTCCTACGGGCCGTACGCACGGGCGATGGTCCGCGTCTGCAAGGAGGAGTCCTTCCACCAGCGCCAGGGCTACGAGCTGCTCCTCGCCCTCTCCCAGGGCACCCCGGAGCAGCACGCGATGGCGCAGGACTCGGTGGACCGCTGGTGGTGGCCCTCGCTGATGATGTTCGGCCCGCCCGACGACGAGTCGTCCCACTCGGCGCAGTCCATGGCCTGGAAGATCAAGCGGCACTCGAACGACGAACTGCGCCAGCGCTTCGTCGACATCTGCGTCCCCCAGGCCGAGGCGCTCGGCCTCACCCTCCCCGACCCCGACCTGCGGTGGAACGAGGAGCGGGGACACCACGACTTCGGGGCGATCGACTGGACCGAGTTCTGGGACGTCCTCAAGGGCAACGGGCCCTGCAACGAACAAAGGATCACCCAGCGGCGCCGCGCCCACGAAGAAGGCGCCTGGGTCCGCGACGCGGCAGCCGCGTACGCGGCCAAGCAGCACAAGAACGGGGAGGCAACGGCATGACCACACACGACTGGCCGCTGTGGGAGGTGTTCGTGCGCTCGCGCCGCGGACTGTCCCACACCCACGCCGGAAGCCTGCACGCCCCGGACTCGCAGATGGCGCTGCGCAACGCGCGCGACCTGTACACCCGACGGTCCGAAGGCGTCTCCATCTGGGTGGTGCCCTCCACCGCCGTCACCGCCTCCTCGCCCGACGAGAAGGACTCCTTCTTCGAACCGGCCGGCGACAAGCCCTACCGCCACCCGACCTTCTACGAGATCCCGGAAGGGGTGAAGCACCTGTGACGACCCCGACCCCGCAGAAGACGGCGGACACGCCGGCGGCCACGGCCGCGCTGGCCCTCGGCGACGACGCGCTGGTGCTCTCGCACCGGCTGGGGGAGTGGGCGGGACACGCCCCCGTCCTCGAAGAGGAAGTGGCCCTCGCCAACATCGCACTCGACCTGCTCGGCCAGGCCCGCATCCTGCTCTCCCTCGCGGGCGACGAGGACGAACTGGCCTATCTGCGCGAGGAGCGGGCCTTCCGCAACCTCCAGCTCGTCGAGCAGCCCAACGGCGACTTCGCCCACACCATCGCCCGCCAGCTCTACTTCTCGACCTACCAGAAACTGCTCTACGGACAGCTCGCGGCAGGCGACAGCGAACTCGCCGGACTCGCCGCCAAGGCGGTCAAGGAAGTCGCCTACCACCAGGACCACGCCGAACAGTGGACCCTGCGCCTGGGCGACGGCACCGAAGAGAGCCACCAGCGGATGCAGCGCGCGTGCGAGGCGCTGTGGCGGTTCACCGGCGAGATGTTCCAGCCCGTCGGCGGCGTCGACATCGACTGGCAGGAGACCGAGCGGACCTGGCTGGCGTCCGTCACCTCAGTGCTGCAGCAGGCCACCCTCACCGTCCCCGAAGGCCCCAGGACCGGCGCCTGGGCCGCCGGAGCCGGCCGCCAGGGCCTGCACACCGAGCCCTTCGGGCGGATGCTCGCCGAGATGCAGCACCTGCACCGCAGCCACCCGGGGGCGACATGGTGACCGGCACGGCCGCGGCCACGGCCGACATGACACCGCTGGAACAGGAACTGGCCCGGCTCGCCGGATCGGTCCCCGACCCCGAGCTGCCCGTGCTCACCCTGGAAGAACTCGGCGTGCTGCGCGGAGTCCATCTGGAGGGCCCCGGCAAGGTCACCGTCCAGCTGACCCCCACATACACCGGCTGCCCCGCCGTAGAAGCGATGACCACCGACATCGAACAGGTACTGCACCAGAACGGGATCCCGGACGTCTCGGTCGTCCGGGTGCTCTCCCCCGCCTGGTCGACCGACGACATCAGCGCCGAAGGCCGCCGCAAACTGGCGGAGTTCGGGATAGCGCCGCCCCGGCCCCACACCGCCGAGGGGCCCGTCGCCCTCACCCTCTCCGTGCGCTGCCCCCACTGTGGCTCCACCGACACCGAGCTGCTGAGCCGGTTCTCCTCCACGGCGTGCAAGGCCCTGCGCCGCTGCGTGGCCTGCCGCGAACCGTTCGACCACTTCAAGGAGTTGTAGATGTTCCATCCACTCCGGGTGAGCGAGGTCGAACGGCTCACGGACGACTCGGTGACCGTCACCTTCGACGTGCCGCCGGACCTGCGCGAGGCCTACCGGCACCGCCCCGGCCAGCACCTGGCGCTGCGCCGCAACGTGCAGGGACAGGAGATCCGCCGAACGTACTCGATCTGCGCACCTGCCGTCGAACAGCCGGACACACCCGTCCTGCGCGTCGGCATCCGCCTCGTCGAAGGCGGCGAGTTCTCCACGTACGCCTTCAAGGAACTCACCGTCGGCGATGTCGTCGACGTCATGGAGCCGATGGGCCGCTTCATCCTGGAGCCCCGCGCCGGATACTTCGTGGCCGTCGTCGGCGGCAGCGGCATCACCCCGGTGCTGTCGATCGCCACGACCCTGCTGGAGCGGGAGCCCGCAGCCCGCTTCTGCCTCATACGCAGCGACCGCACGGTGTCGTCCACCATGTTCCTGGAGGAGACGGCCGACCTGAAGGACCGCTTCCCCGACCGGTTCCATCTGGTCACCGCGCTCTCCCGGGAGGAGCAGCAGTCCGGGCTGCCCTCCGGACGGCTCGACCAGGAACGGCTGACGGCCCTCCTGCCCGCGCTGCTCCCCGTGGAAGAGGTCGAGGGCTGGTACCTGTGCGGACCGTTCGGCCTGGTCCAGGGAGCCGAGCGGGCCCTGCGTGAACTGGGCGTCGCGCGCGGCCGCATCCACGAGGAGATCTTCCACGTCGACGAAGCCCCCGTGAAGAGCACCGCGGCGGCCTCGGCCCCGGCGCACGCCACACTGACCGCGACGCTCCACGGCCGCTCTGGCACCTGGCCGGTCCAGGACGGCGAGAAGCTCCTGGACACGGTGCTGCGAGCCCGCTCCGACGCCCCGTACGCCTGCAAGGGCGGGGTCTGCGGCACCTGCCGTGCGTTCCTGGTCTCGGGCGAGGTGCGAATGGACCGCAACTTCGCCCTGGAGGAAGACGAGACCGAGGCAGGCTACGTACTGGCCTGCCAGTCCCACCCGGCGACGAAGGAAGTGGAGCTGGACTTCGATCGGTGAGGTGGAGTGGGCTGGGTTGGGGGTGGGGGCGGGGGCGGGCGGGGGGGGAGGGGGAAGCCCCCAGGTACTCCCGGTTCTGCTCATCGCGCGACGCCGACCATTCCAATCTGCTAGAACCTGTTCTATCTTGACGGTCCGTCAGATCCGGTGTGTGCGGGAGGACAGGGCTGTGGACTTCACCTTCACCGAGGAGCAGCAGGCGGCCGTCGAGGCGGCGAAGGCGGTCTTCTCGGGGGTCGTGCCCGACGCGGTGCCGAGCCCCGCGCTGACTCAAGGCGCGGTGGCCGAGGAGTTCGACCGCCCGCTGTGGGCCAAGCTCGCCGAGTCGGACCTGTTGAGCCTGGTCATCGACCCCCAGTACGGCGGGGCGGGCCTCGACCCGATCGCCCTCTGCCTGGTGCTGCGCGAGTCCGCGAAGGTGCTGGCCCGGGTGCCGCTGCTGGAGAGCAGCGCGGTGGCGATGGCCGTACAGCGTTACGGGGACGCCGAGTTGGCCCGTGAGCTGCTTCCCGCCGCAGGGCAGGGCGAACTGGTGTTCACCGTCGCGGCCAACGGCCGCACCGGCCACGACCCCGCCGAACTCGCGGTCACGGCACGGCCGGGGAGCGCCGACAGCGGCGACGACTGGGTGCTCGACGGGGTGCAGACCGGGGTGCCCTGGGCGCAGAACGCGGACCGTATCGCCGTGCCCGCGCACACCGGCGAGGGCCGCGCCGTACTCGCGCTGATCCCCCGCGTCCACGACGGGATCACGCTCGCCGAGCAGATCTCCACCAGCGGAGAGCGCTTCGCCGAGGTCCGCCTCGACTCCGTACGTATCGAAGCGCGCGCGGTCATCACGGCCGAGGGGGCATGGGAGTGGCTGCGCGAGCTGCTGGCCACCGGCACCTGTGCGCTCGCGCTCGGCCTCGGTGCAGGCGTACTCGCGATGACCAGCGAATACACCGGGAAACGCGAACAGTTCGGGTTCCCCATCGCCACCTTCCAGGCGGTCGCCGTCCAGGCGGCCGACCGCTACATCGACCTGCGCGCGATGGAGGCCACCCTGTGGCAGGCGGCGTGGCGCATCAGCACCGGCGCCGGGGGAGCGCTGCCCGTCTCCGGTGACGTGGCGGTGGCGAAGATCTGGGCGTCCGACGGCGTACGCAGAGTCGTACAGACCGCCCAGCATCTGCACGGCGGCTTCGGCGCCGACACCGACTATCCCCTGCACCGCTACCACGCCTGGGCCAAGCAGCTGGAACTGTCACTCGGCCCGGCCGCGGCCCACGAGGAAGCCCTCGGCGACCTGCTGGCCGCGCACCCGCTCGGGTAGCGGGGGCGTACAGCCACCCGCACCGCCGCGCGAGCGGCTCAGTCGGCAGCCCGGCCGCTCAGAGGCGGGGCCGGTGCCGGGGCGCCGGTGCCGGTCAGAGGACGAAGGCCGCGTTGTCGTTGTCCGTGACCATCGGGCGACCGGCGGAGTCCCACGCCTGCATGCCGCCGTCGACGTTCACCGCGTCGATGCCCTGCTGCACCAGATACTGCGTGACCTGCGCGGACCGGCCGCCGACCCGGCACATCACATACGCCCGGCGGCCGTTCTCGACGGCCTGCGTCACATCGCCGAAGCGCGCCACGAAGTCGCTCATCGGCACGTGCAGCGCGCCCTCGACATGCCCGGCCGCCCACTCGTCGTCCTCACGGACATCCAGCACCAGGGCGTCGGCCGGCACAGCAGCGACATCCACGGACGGCAGCTGGGCGAAATTCATGGGTCATGCCTTCTCTCGTACGCGTCGGCCGCGTCGGCCGTGTCGGTCGCAGGGCTGTATCGGCCACACCAGTTGTACCGGCCGTATCGGCCGCTCAGCGGGATCCGCCGTATGGGCAGGTCACTGGGAACGCTACTGCACCAGCTCGGCCAGGATCGCCTCGCGCCCGGCCACCTGGGCAAGCAGCTGCTCGGCGATCTCCTCAAGGAGCCGGTCCGGGTCGTCGGGCGCCATCCGCAGCATCGAACCGATCGCGCTCTCCTCCAGCTCACGGGCCAGCACGGCCAGCAGCTCCTTGCGCTGGGCCAGCCACTCCAGCCGGGCGTAGAGCTCCTCGCTCTCGCTGGGCCGCACCTCCTCAGGCACCGGCCCCGCCGCCCACTCCTCTGCGAGCTCCCGCAGCAGCTCCTCGTCACCGCGGCCATAGGCGGCGTTGACCCGGGTGATGAATTCCTCCCGCCGTGCCCGTTCCTGGTCCTCCTGCGCGAGGTCGGGGTGCGCCTTGCGGGCCAGCTCGCGGTAGAGCCTGCGCGCCTCCTCACTGGGGCGGACCCGCTTGGGCGACCGTACGGGCTGGTCGGTGAGCATCGAGGCGGCCTCGGCGGAGATCCCGTCCGAGTCCATCCAGTCGTGGAAGAGCTCGTCGACCCCGGGCATCGGCTGCACCGCGGCCCGCGCCTCGCGTGCCTTGCGCAGGTCCTCCGGGTCGCCGGTGAGCGAGGCCTTGGCCTCGGCGATCTGGGCGTCGAGCTCGTCGAGCCGGGTGTACATCGGGCCGAGCTTCTGGTGGTGGAGGCGGGAGAAGTTCTCCACCTCCACGCGGAAGGTCTCCACGGCGATCTCGAACTCGATCAACGCCTGCTCGGCCGCCCGCACAGCCCTGTCCAGCCGGGCTTCGGGCCGTTCCGCGTTCTCGGGGTCCTCGGGCCGGGCGGTCGTCTCTTCGGCAGGTTCGTCCGTCACCGGTCCAGCGTACGGGCGTGGGGGGTGGGGCCCCTCCCTCCCCCTCCCCCACCCCCCTCTCCCCGCCCCCACACCTCACCCCAGCCGAAAGCACCACCCCGCAACGCGAAGCCCACCCCAGCCCAGCCCACCCAGCCCGCCTCGCGCCGTCGGCCGACCCGCCTCACACCCCCGTCCCGTCCGGCTCACACCCTCACCCCGCGCTCGTCACACCCCCAGCTCTGCCGCCACCCGTCCGTCCCTGATCGCGGCGAGGAGCGTCGCGTGGTCGGACTCCGTGCGGTCGGCGTAGAGGACCGCGAAGCCGGCCACGGCCTCGTCGAGCTCTTCGTTCTTGCCGCAGTACCCGGCTATCAGGCGCGGGTCGGCGCTGTGGGCGTGGGCGCGGGCCAGCAGTGCGCCTGTCATGCGGCCGTAGTCGTCCAGCTGGTCGGCGGTCAGGGCCGCGGGGTCGACGCTGCCCTTGCGGTTGCGGAACTGCCGTACCTGGTATGGACGTCCGTCGACGGTGGTCCAGCCGAGCAGGATGTCGCTGACGACCTGCATCCGCTTCTGGCCGAGGACCACACGGCGGCCCTCGTGGCCCCCGTCCGGGGCGTGGAAGCCGGCCTTGGCCAGGTGCGGCAGCAGGGCGGAGGCGCGGGCCTCCTTGACCTGGAGCACCAGCGGCTCGCCGCGGTGGTCCAGGAGCAGGACCACGTACGACCGTGTTCCGACGCTGCCGGTGCCGACGACCCGGAAGGCCACGTCGTGTATCGCGTACCGCGCGAGCAGCGGCAGGCGGTCTTCCGAGAGGGTTTCCAGGTAGGGGCCGAGCGAGGCGGCCACGGCGGCCGCCTCGGCGTCGGGCACCCGGCGCAGCACCGGCGGCGCGTCCACGAAGCGTCGGTGCCCGTCGGCGATCTGCTCGGTGGCCTTGGCGGCGAAGCGGGCGCTGGTGTTGTTGCGGGCCTTGGCCGACACCCGTTCCAGCGTGCCGAGCAGGTCCCGGGCGTCGGCGTGGGAGACCAGCTCCTCGTCGGCTATCGCATTCCAGGCGTCCAGCACCGGCAGTTTCGCGAGGAGGCGCATCGTCCGCCGGTAGGCGCCGACCGCGTCGTAGGCCGCGGCCCGGCAGGTGTCCTCGTCGGCGCCCGCTGCACGGCCGGCCAGGATCAGCGAGGCGGCGAGGCGCTTGAGGTCCCATTCCCAGGGGCCGTGCACGGTCTCGTCGAAGTCGTTCAGGTCGATGACGAGTCCGCCGCGCGCGTCGCCGTAGAGGCCGAAGTTCGCCGCGTGGGCGTCGCCGCAGAGCTGGGCGCCTATTCCGGTGACGGGGGTGCCGACGAGGTCGTGGGCCATCAGTCCGGCGGCGCCGCGCAGGAAGGCGAACGGGGAGGCCGCCATGCGGCCCACCCGGATCGGCGTGAGCTCCGGCACGCGGCCCATGTTCGACTCCTCGACGGCCCGGACCGCGTCGGGACGGTCGGTGGAGAGGACGAGCGAGTCGTGCGAGGAGCGGGGCACGCCGTCGCGCAGTGCCTTGCCGTCACTCTTCGGCGAGCCGGCCGTATGGCCCGGTCCCCGGCCGTTGTGGTGTCGGAAGCCCGGCACCTCGGGAATCCGGATCTGCCCGTCGTCGGGCACCGCTCGCAGGACCGGAATCATCGTCTCGACATCGCTCATCGCGTGCCGCCTCCCCCGTGCTCGTTCAACATCAGCAGCTCGAATGCCATGACGGTACCGGCGGCGGCCGACAGCCGTCTCCCCCTGTGGATAACTCCCGGCGGTGGCCATCGGGCAGGCCACCGCCGGAAGTTATCCACAGAGGGGCGGTCGAGGTCAGGCAGACGATCGCGGTCAGACGCCGACCGCTTCCTCCAGCTCCTCCTCCAGCTCCTCTTCTCCGTCCCGGCCTTCGCCTCCGGTACCGGAGCCCGTACCGCCCAGAGCGGCCGCGCCCGCACCAGCCGCCAGTCCGGCTCCCGCACCCGCACCCGCACCCGCACCGGCACTCACCCCCGGAGCCACTACCCTCCGCCCCCGCTCGGCCAGCGCCGCGATACCCATCAGAGCGACGCCCGCCAGGAGCCAGAGCACCAGGACCAGGATGTGGGCGCCGAGGCCGTTGCCCGCGAAGTACACGTGGCTGCGGGCACCCTCGACGAACCCGGCGCCGTTCCAGAAGGCGTGCAGGGCGCCGAAGAAGCCGGGCTGGAGTTCGGGCCGGAAGATGCCGCCCGAGCTGGTGAAGTTGAGCATCACGAAGAGGACCATCAGGCCGAGCGTCGTCCACCTCTTGAGGAAGGTGTGCAGCCCGACGCCGATCAGCAGGATCCCGGCCGAGTACAGCCACGCCATGCCCCAGACGCCGCCGAGTCCGGTGTCGACGAGGTGGAACATCGGGCCCGCGAAGACCGCGCCGATGCCGCTGACCAGGACCGACATGCCCAGCGCCAGCAGCGCCCTGATCCGCAGCGGCAGCACCGCACCGGCGCCGCCGATCACCGCGACGGACGCGTACGAGCCGATGCTCAGCGCGACGAGCAGGAAGAAGATGCCCTGGCCGGTCGGGTCGCCCTTGGCGAGGTCCGTCACGTCGGTCACCTTGAGGGGCGCGTCCTGAGCCGCCGCCACCTTGGTGAAGACCTTCTCGACGGCCGTGGCGCTGGTGTCGGAGGAGGCGGAGGCCACGAGCAGTTCGGGCTTGGCGCCGGGTATGTAGGCGCCGTACACGTGCTGCTGCTCCAGGCTGTCGACGGCGGTGGCGCGGTCGGGGACGGTACGGACGTCGAGCGCGCCCGCGCCCTTGTCCTGGAGGGTCTGGGCAAGCACCTGCGCGCTGGGGCCCGAGCCGACGATGTCGACCCGCAGGTCGTGCGGCTGCGGGTTGTGGAAGGCCCCCAGATACGCGAGGCCCATCCCGACGCACATCAGCAGCGGGGTGAGGAGATGGCTGAGCACATGGCGCAGAGGGCTGGGAGCGGTACCGGCGGACACCACAACTCCAATGGTTGGCTTATACAACTCACTCGATATGTTGTACTCTACAACCACTTTTTTGAAATGGCGAACGCCCAGATCAGAGCGTCAGGTCGGGGGCGTCAGGTCGGGGGCGTCAGGTCGGGGGCGTCAGGTCAGGGGCGTCAGGTCAGGGGCGTCAGGTCAGGGCGTTGGATCAGCGCGTTAGATCAGAGAACCCGGAAACCGCAGCGCGCCGCGCCCGGTGTTTCACGTGAAACAAGCCCTTCGGACGCTGAGCCTCCAACCCCACCCCACCCCTCCCCATCGCCCCCACCTCGTCGCACGGCCTACAACCCCGCATCCCGCGCGAACAACGCCGCCTGCACCCTGTTCTCGCACTCCAGCTTCGCCAGGATGCGGCTCACATACGTCTTCACCGTGGCCTCGCTCATATGGAGCCGCTTCCCGGCGTCCGCGTTGGACAGGCCCTCCCCGAGCAGCGCCAGTACGTCCCGCTCCCGCGCGGAGAGCACCTCCACCCGGCGCCGCGCCTCCTCGCCCCGGGCCGCCGCGCGCCCCGTGGCCAGCTGGTCCACGACGTGCCGGGTCGCACCGGGCGACAGATAGGCGTCCCCGGCCGCCGCCGCCCGTACCGCGGCGATCAGCTCGGCCGGGGCGGTGTCCTTCAGCAGGAATCCCGCGCCCCCGTATTCCAGCGCGCGCAGCACGTTCTCCCGCTCGCCGAAGGTCGTGAGGATGATCACTCGGGCCGCCGGGGTGCTCCTGCGCAGCTCGGCCAGCGCGGTCAGACCGTCCATCACCGGCATCTGGATGTCGAGCAGCACCACGTCGGCGCCGTGCGCCCGTACCGCCTCGATGGCCTCCCGGCCGTTCGCCGCCTCGGCCGCGACCTCGATGGCCGGGTCCGACGTGAGGATCATCCTGATCCCCGCCCTGATCAGCGGCTCGTCGTCCGCGATCACCACCTTGATCCGCACACCGTGTGCGCCCCCCGGACCGAGTGGACCGCCTGGACCCGTCACGCCTGCTCCTGTCCTCGCGCCGCGCCGACGTGCTCCCGCCGCCACCGCGCTACCACTCGACCTCGTCCGACGAGCTATCGCTCGACCTCGTACGACTTCTTCTCGATCAGCTTGCCGTCCTTGAAGCAGAACCGGAAAACGGGCTCGGTCCCGGCGTTGTCGCCGAACTCGGACGACATCAGTACCAGGCAGCTCGAACCGGCGGGCTCGGCAGGGCCCTTGCCGGGCAGCCCCTTCGTCAGGAACGTGTCGCCGCCGGGCAGCCGGTCGCGTACGTCCTGCTCGGGGCTGCCGACCTTGATGTCCTCGTACTCGGCGGGGTCGATCATGGCCTTGTCCGCGGACCCGGCGAGGAAGAACAGTCCGACGCCTGCGGCCACCGCGAGCAGCACCACCACCGCGAAGGCGATTCCGCACCCCAGGGCGACGCCACCGGCCCTGCTCCTGCTGCTCATGGCCAACTCCTTCTCCGCGACGTTCAGGTCGACGTTCCAGCCGTGCTGCCGGCCGGCCTGCTGCCGGCAGGTCCACGTCGTGCCGGCCGGACCACCGTCGCCGAGCGGGAGTGCACCCGGATGCTGCCGGAAGTCGTCCACCGCATCGACGAAGGTCGTCACCTCCGCCGCCCCGTAGGGGAGCACCCCGGCCACCCGGAAGCCCCCCTCGCCGGTCCGCCCCGTGTGGACCATGCCGCCGACCAGCCGGGCCCGTTCGTGCAGCCCGGTCAGGCCCTGGCCACCGCTGACCACTTCGTCCGGCGGGGGCCCGGCCACCGGCCCGTTGACGACCTCGACGACGAGCGAGTCGGGCTCGTAGCGCAGTTCCACGCCGATGGGAGCGCCCGGCGCGTGCTTGTACGCGTTGGTCAGCGCCTCCTGGACGATGCGGTACGCCGCGTGGTCGGACGCGGGGGCCAGCTGCCGCGGCTCCCCCGTCTCGCGCAGCTCCACCGTGGTGCCCGCCGCCCGGGCGGCCGCCACCAGGAGCTCGACGCCTGCCGTGCCGCGGGCGGCGCGCTGTGCCTCGTCCGTGTGGTGGTCCGGTGCCTCGACGCCGTCGCGCAGGATGCCGACGACCGCGCGCAGTTCGTGCATGGCGGCGACCGAGGCCTCCCGCAGCACCCCGACGGCCTCGCGCTGGCGGCCCGTCAGCGCCGGGTCGACCTCAAGGGCACCGGTGTGCACGGAGATCAGCGCCAGTTGGTGGCCGAGGCTGTCGTGCATGTCCTGGGCGATGCGCTGACGCTCGCGCAGCCGTGCCTGGCCGGCGACCATCGCGCGCTCGCGCAGCAGCTGCGTGTTGCGCTCCTGCATGGTCTGCAGCAGGGTGCGGCGCTGGTACCAGTAGCGGCTGGCGAGGCCCGGCACCACGGCGATCACCATGAAGAAGAGCGTCGCGATCAGGGCGACGACGAACAGCGGCTGCTCGCCGGACTCGGTGAGCGCGATGCCGGCCAGATATCCGGCGAACGCGGCGCAGAAGGCGACCAGGGCCCGTCCCGCCCCGGCGATGCGCCGCCCCGCCGAGCAGGCCACCACGAGCAGCAGCAACGTGGCGCCCGCGCTGGCCCCGCTGAGCGCGGCCGTGGCGATGAGCACGCTCGCGGGGAACCTGCGGCGCAGCGGCGTCAGGACGAGGACGGCGGCGGCCACCAGGGCGGGCACCACCAGGCCGCCGTCGGCCAGCCGGCCCGCGCCTGCGGCGGCCAGGGCCAGCAGGAGGGCGAGGGCCGACTCGCCGAAGGTCCGGCGGCGGGACCAGGGCTCCGGTCCTGCCAGTCGGCGGCGGGCGTCCTGGATCTTCGATGACACATCCACGTCCGCACCCTAGGCAGCGGTCCGGGCGCCGGACGGCTCTCTTTCGTCGCGCCCCGCCGAGACGAAAGTCTCCGCAGAGCGGGGCCGGCGGCCGGGTCGGCGGCGGGTGCGCTCGGCAGCCTCGTATGACGGACATCTCGTAGGAGAGGGTCCGCCGAGTTCTCCCGCACATCCGGGAACGCGGAAGCCCCGCCGGTCGTTTGACCTGCGGGGCTTCCGTTCTGTGGGCGAGGGGGGATTTGAACCCCCACGTCCCGAAGGACACTGGCACCTGAAGCCAGCGCGTCTGCCGTTCCGCCACTCGCCCGAGTGGTGTCCGAGGCCTTCGCACCTTTTCGGTGCGCTTGCCTGGCGACGTCGAGAAGATTAGCACGCTGGACAGGGTGGATTCACATCCGTTGTTTCCGCTGCCCATGGGGGGCAGGAGAGGGGAGGAAGGACGACATACAGCGACGGTTCGGAGACCCACAGAAACCTCACAGAGGCACGATGGGAACGAGGAGGGGCTCCACCCACTCCTCCACGGTGCACCCCGGGTGCGGGACACTGTCAGGAGGCCACCTCTACGATCCGTGTGAGAGGTGACACTCGTCCACCGGTCACAGAAGGGGAACCAGCCGATTTCCCGACGCGTGGATACGATCAGTAAGCAGTACCAGGACGACATCGACGGAGGAGGTGCCCCATGGGAGTCCTGAAGCGTTTCGAGCAGCGTCTCGAAGGCCTGGTCAACGGCACCTTCGCGAAGGTCTTCAAGTCCGAGGTCCAGCCCGTCGAGATCGCCGGCGCCCTCCAGCGCGAGTGCGACAACAACGCGACGATCTGGAACCGCGAGCGGACCGTCGTCCCCAACGACTTCATCGTCGAGCTCAGCGCGCCCGACTTCGAGCGCCTGAGCCCGTACTCGGGCCAGCTGGGCGACGAACTGTCCGGCCTGGTCCGCGACTACGCCAAGCAGCAGCGGTACACGTTCATGGGGCCGATCAAGGTCCATCTGGAGAAGGCCGACGATCTCGACACCGGCCTGTACCGGGTGCGCAGCCGTACGCTCGCCTCCAGCACCGACCAGCAGGACCAGCACAACCAGCAGGAGCAGCACGGCAGGCCTCCGGGTCCGGCCCGTCCCGCTCCCGCTCCTGCCGCATCGCCGCAGTCCCCCCAGGGCCGCGGCGGCTACGGCTATCCGCCCGCCGCGGCACCGCCGATGCCCGCCGCCCCGCCCCCCGGCGGGAACGGCGGCCCCGGCCGCCCCGGCGCGGACCGCCGCCCGACGGCTCCCGGCCCCATGCCGGGCTCCCAGGTGCGGCGCTGGATCGAGATCAACGGCACCCGCCACCAGATCTCCCGCCCGACGCTGGTGCTGGGTCGCAGCACCGACGCCGATGTGCGGATCGACGACCCCGGCGTCTCGCGCCGGCACTGTGAGATCCGGACCGGAACGCCCTCGACGATCCAGGATCTCGGGTCCACCAACGGCATCGTGGTGGACGGGCAGCACACCACCCGCGCTACGCTCCGCGACGGCTCGCGGATCGTCGTGGGCAGCACCACCATCGTTTACCGGCAAGCCGAAGGGTGAAGCGGGGGCAATGTCAGAGCTGACCCTCACGGTCATGCGGTTGGGTTTCCTCGCCGTACTGTGGCTGTTCGTCATCGTGGCCGTTCAGGTCATTCGCAGTGACCTGTTCGGCACCCGGGTCACCCAGCGCGGTTCGCGCCGGGGTGGCGACACGGGCCGCCAGCAGACCGGCCGGCAGGCCGCCGCTGCCGCTGCCGCGCCGCCGCAGCAGCGTGGCCAGCAGGCCCCGTCCGGCGGCCGCCAGCGCCGGGGCGCGCCCACCAAGCTGGTGGTGTCCGAGGGCACCCTCACCGGCACGACGGTGGCGCTGCAGGGCCAGACCGTCACGCTGGGCCGGGCGCACGACTCGACGATCGTCCTGGACGACGACTACGCATCGAGCCGGCATGCCAGGATCTACCCGGACCGCGACGGCAACTGGATCGTCGAGGACCTGGGTTCCACCAACGGCACCTACCTGGACCGGACGCGGCTCACCACCCCGACCCCGATTCCGCTGGGCGCGCCGATCCGCATCGGCAAGACCGTCATCGAGCTGCGGAAGTAGTACGACAATGAGCGAGCGGAGCGAGCTAGCCGCGGCGGTCCGGACGACGGACCGGGACGGGCTCCCGACCGGAGGGTGGGCAGTGTGGCTCGACATGACCGGCTGTACCCCGAGCCGACGGGCGAGGTGGGTATGAGTCTCTCCCTGCGCTTCGCCGCCGGATCCCACAAGGGCATGATCCGCGAGGGCAACGAGGACTCCGGTTACGCGGGTCCGCGTCTCCTCGCCATCGCCGACGGCATGGGCGGCCAGGCCGCCGGTGAGGTCGCCTCCTCCGAGGTGATCTCCACCCTGGTCACGCTCGACGACGACGTGCCCGGCTCCGACATCCTGACCTCGCTCGGTACGGCGGTGCAGCGCGCCAACGACCAGCTGCGCCTGATGGTCGAGGAGGACCCCCAGCTGGAGGGGATGGGCACCACGCTCACCGCTCTGCTGTGGACGGGCCAGCGCCTCGGCCTTGTACACGTGGGCGACTCGCGCGCGTATCTGCTGCGCGACGGCGTGCTCACCCAGATCACGCAGGACCACACCTGGGTGCAGCGGCTCGTGGACGAGGGCCGCATCACCGAGGAGGAGGCGACGACGCATCCGCAGCGCTCGCTGCTGATGCGCGCGCTCGGCAGCGGCGACCACGTCGAGCCGGACCTGTCGATCCGCGAGGTGCGGGCGGGCGACCGCTATCTGATCTGCTCCGACGGGCTGTCGGGGGTGGTGTCCCACCAGACGATGGAGGACACCCTCGCCAGCTACCAGGGCCCGCAGGAGACGGTGCAGGAGCTGATCCAGCTCGCGTTGCGCGGCGGCGGCCCGGACAACATCACGGTGATCGTGGCGGACGTCCTGGACGTCGACTCCGGCGACACGCTGGCCGGGCAGCTCAGCGACATCCCGGTGATCGTGGGCGCGGTCGCCGAGAACCAGCTCCAGCTCAACGACGACGGGGCGATGCAGACCCCGGCGGGCCGCGCCTCGGGCCTGGGCCGTGCCACCGCGCCGCAGGGGGGCTTCGGCCCGCCCGGCAGTGGTGAGGACTCCGGCTACGGCGCCCCGCCCGAGGGCACCTTCGGCGCCTACTCGGACGAGGACTTCGTCAAGCCGCGGCGCGGCAAGTGGCTGAAGAGATCCGCCTACATCGTGCTCGCCCTGGCCGTGCTCGGCGGCGGGCTGTACGGCGGCTACCGCTGGACGCAGACCCAGTACTTCGTCGGCACCAAGGACGAGCACGTCGCGCTCTACCAGGGCATCAGCCAGGACCTGGCCTGGGTGAAGCTGTCGAAGGTGGAGACCGACCACCCCGAGGTCGAACTCAAGTACCTGCCGCCGTACCAGCGCAAGCAGGTCGAGGCGACGATCGCCGAGAGCAGCCTCTCCAAGGCCCAGGCCAAGATCACCGAACTGTCCACGCAGGCGTCGGCGTGCAAGAAGGACGAGCAGCGGCGCGCCGCCGAGAGCCAGAACCCGCCGAAGACCGGTACGACGACATCACCGTCGCCGTCCGGCAAGCCCGGTTCCACCAAGACCACCGCCACTCCCACGCCCGGCCCCAGCCTCTCGGAGGAAGAGCAGAAGCTGGTCCCGCAGTGCGGTAAGCAGTAGGCAGCCGTAGGGGGCCTTTCCACACCATGAGCGTTGTCACCAACACGACCACCATCGGCGCGATCGACGCACCGAGCCGTCGCAACACCGAGCTCGCGCTGCTCGTCTTCGCCGTCGCCATCCCGGTGTTCGCGTACGCCAACGTGGGCCTGGCCATGACCGGCAAGCTGCCTTCCGGCATGCTCGGTTACGGTCTGGGCCTCGGGCTGCTCGCGGGCGTCAGCCACCTCGTGGTGCGCAAGTTCGCCCCGTACGCGGATCCGCTGCTGCTGCCGCTGGCGACGCTGCTCAACGGGCTGGGCCTGGTGCTGATCTGGCGCCTGGACCAGTCGCCGCGCCTGATCCAGCGGGCCAAGACCAACTTCGGCGCCTTCCATGCGGACGCCCCGAAGCAGCTGCTGTACACAGCGATCGGTGTGGCGCTGTTCATCGGTGTGCTGATGCTGCTGAAGGACCACCGGATCCTCCAGCGTTACACGTACATCTCGATGGCGGGCGCGCTGTTCCTGCTGATCCTGCCGATGTTCTTCCCCGCGGTGAACGGCGCCAAGATCTGGATCTCCATCCCGGGTCTCGGAACCATCCAGCCCGGCGAGTTCGCGAAGATCATCATCGCGGTGTTCTTCTCCGGCTACCTGATGGTCAAACGGGACGCGCTGGCGCTCGCCAGCCGCCGATTCATGGGCATGTACCTGCCGCGCGGCCGCGACCTCGGGCCGATCCTCGTGGTGTGGGGCGTCTCGATCCTGATCCTGGTCTTCGAGACCGACCTCGGTACCTCACTGCTCTTCTTCGGCCTGTTCGTCATCATGCTGTACGTGGCGACCGAGCGGACCAGCTGGATCGTGTTCGGTCTGCTGATGTCGGCGGGCGGCGCGGTCGCGGTGGCGTCCTTCGAGCCCCACGTGAAGCTGCGCGTGGACGCCTGGCTGGACCCCTTCGGCTGCTACAAGACCACGGGCGCCTGCGAGCAGATCGGCCAGGCGATCATGTCGTTCGGCTCGGGCGGCACGCTCGGCACGGGCCTGGGCCAGGGCAACTCCGACCTGATCGGCTTCGCCGCCAACGCCGACTTCATCCTCTCCACGGTCGGCGAGGAGCTGGGCCTGGCCGGGATGATGGCGATCCTGCTGATCTACGGCCTGATCGTGGAGCGGGGCGTGCGCACCGCGCTCGCCGCCCGCGACCCGTTCGGCAAGCTGCTGGCCATCGGCCTCTCGGGCGCGTTCGCGCTCCAGGTCTTCGTGGTCGCCGGCGGTGTCATGGGTCTCATCCCGCTGACCGGTATGACCATGCCGTTCCTCGCGCAGGGCGGCTCCTCGGTCATCGCCAACTGGGCGCTGATCGGCATCCTCATTCGGATCAGTGACACCGCGCGCCGCCCGGCGCCCGCCCCTGCCCCGTCCCCCGACGCCGAGATGACCCAGGTGGTCCGACCGTGAACAAGCCCCTGCGACGGATCGCGATCTTCTGCGGGCTGCTGATCATGGCTCTGATGATCCGCGACAACTGGCTCCAGTACGTGCGCGCCGACGAGCTGAACGCGCACAAGTACAACCGCCGGGTCCAGATCGAGCGGTTCGCCCACGAGCGCGGCAACATCATCACGGCCGACGGCCAGCCGATGACCTCCTCCAGGGAGACCTCGGGCAGCGACTTCAAGTTCAAGCGGACCTGGAACAACGGCACCCTCTGGTCGCCGGTGACCGGCTTCAACTCGCAGGCCTTCGACTCCTCGCAGCTGGAGAACATCGAGGACAAGATCCTCTCCGGCAACGACGACCGGCTCTTCTTCGACCGCACCCTGTCGATGTTCACCGGTGAGAAGAAGCAGGGCGGCAACGTCGTCACCACCCTCAACAGCGCGGCCCAGAAGGCCGCCTTCGAGGGGCTCGGCGACAAGAAGGGCGCCGTCGCCGCGATCGACCCGCGCACCGGCGCGATCCTGGCGCTGGCCTCGACGCCGTCGTACGACCCGTCGGTGTTCGCGGGCAACTCCAAGGCCGACTCCGAGGCCCGCCAGAAGCTGCTCACCGACAAAGACAAGCCCATGCTGAACCGGGCGCTGCGCGAGACCTACCCGCCCGGCTCCACGTTCAAGGTGGTCACCGCCTCCGCGGCGCTGGAGAACGGGCTGTACTCCAGCATCGACGAGCCGACCCGCTCGCCGGTGCCGTACCAGCTGCCGCAGTCGACGCTCCCGCTGAAGAACGAGGGGAACATCCCCTGTGAGAACGCCAACCTCAAGGTGGCGCTCCAGTGGTCCTGCAACACCGTCTTCGGCAAGATCAGCGATGACCTCGGCAACGAGAAGATGATCAAGGAAGCCAACAAGTTCGGCTTCAACGACGAGGTCTTCACCCCGGTCCGCGCGGACGCCAGCGTCTACCCCAAGGACAACCGGCCGCAGAACGCGATGGCCGGCATCGGCCAGGCCTCCAACCGCGCCACCCCGCTCCAGATGGCCATGGTGGCCGCCGCCGTCGCCAACGACGGCAAGCTGATGAAGCCGTACATGGTCGACCAGCTCCAGGCGCCCAACCTCGACGTCCTCTCCAAGACGCAGCCGGAGAAGATGAGCCAGCCGCTGTCGGCGGCCAACGCCCAGAAGGTCCAGGCGCTGATGGAGAACGTCGTCACGGACGGTACGGGCAAGAGAGGCGCCATCGACGGCGTCACCGTCGGCGGCAAGACCGGTACCGCCCAGCACGGCCTCAACAACAGCGAGAAGCCGTACGCCTGGTTCATCTCGTACGCCAAGACCGACCAGGGCTCCCCGGTCGCGGTCGCCGTGGTCGTCGAGGACGGCGACGCCAACCGCGACGACATCTCCGGCGGCGGTCTGGCCGCCCCCATCGCCAAGGCTGTGATGAAGGCGGTGCTCAAGAAGTAACCCCGGGACGTTTCACGTGAAACAGTCCTCGTTTCACGTGAAACGTCTCTCGCGCCCTGTACCGGTCCGGTATCAGCTGACGGTCACGGACAGATCCACTACCGGTGCCCGGTAGCGTATGCGCGAACAGCACACCGCCGGACCACACACACGGGTGCGGTCGGGACTGACGGAGAGGGCTGGAACGTTATGGAAGAGCCGCGTCGCCTCGGCGGCCGGTACGAGCTGGGCCAGGTGCTCGGCCGTGGTGGCATGGCGGAGGTCTACCTCGCGCACGACACCCGGCTCGGCCGCACCGTCGCTGTGAAGACGCTGCGGGCCGACCTCGCCCGCGACCCGTCCTTCCAGGCCCGGTTCCGCCGTGAGGCCCAGTCCGCCGCCTCGCTCAACCACCCGGCGATCGTCGCGGTCTACGACACCGGCGAGGACTACGTCGACAACATCTCCATCCCGTACATCGTGATGGAGTACGTCGACGGGTCCACCCTGCGTGAGCTGCTTCACTCCGGACGCAAGCTGCTGCCCGAGCGCACGCTGGAGATGACGGTCGGCATCCTCCAGGCCCTGGAGTACTCCCACCGCGCCGGCATCGTCCACCGCGACATCAAGCCGGCCAACGTCATGCTGACGCGCACCGGCCAGGTCAAGGTCATGGACTTCGGCATCGCGCGCGCCATGGGCGACTCCGGCATGACGATGACGCAGACCGCGGCCGTCATCGGCACCGCCCAGTACCTCTCCCCGGAGCAGGCCAAGGGCGAGCAGGTCGACGCCCGCTCCGACCTGTATTCGACTGGCTGCCTCCTCTACGAGCTGCTGACCGTCCGGCCGCCGTTCGTCGGCGACTCGCCGGTCGCGGTCGCCTACCAGCATGTACGGGAAGAGCCGCAGCCGCCGAGCAACTTCGACCCCGAGATCACGCCTGAGATGGACGCCATCGTCCTGAAGGCGCTGGTCAAGGACCCGGACTACCGCTACCAGTCGGCCGACGAGATGCGCGCCGACATCGAGGCCTGCCTGGACGGCCAGCCGGTCGCCGCGACCGCCGCCATGGGCGCGGCCGGCTACGGCGGCTACGACGCCTACACCTCGGGCCCGCAGGACCAGCCGACGACCGCGCTGCGCCCCACGGACGCGGCGGGCCAGACGTCCATGCTGCCCCCGGTCAACCCGGACGACGGCAACTACGGCTACGACGACCGCCCCGCCCGCCGCCGCCAGAAGAAGTCGCACACCTCGACGATCCTGCTGGTGCTCGCTGGTGTGCTGGTGCTCGTCGGCGCCATCCTGATCGGCAAGTCGGTCTTCGGCGGGGGCGGCGACAGCGGCCAGGTGCCGGTGCCGCAGCTGGTCGGCGAGACCCAGAAGTCCGCCGAGACCCTGACGGCGAACGTCGGACTCAAGCTGACCGTGTCCAAGACGGAGCCCTGCGCCGACCAGCCCAAGGGCAGCGTCTGCAGCCAGAGCCCGACCAGCGGCAAGCTGAACAAGGGCGACGCCGTCTCGGTCGTCGTCTCGACCGGCGCGCCCAAGGTCGAGGTGCCGGACGTCACGGAGAAGAAGAAGGACAGCGCGATCCAGCTCCTCCAGGAGAAGGGCTTCGCCTTCAAGACGACCACGGTCGAGTCCGAACAGGACGAGGGTACGGTCGTCAGCCAGAACCCCGAGGGCGGCAAGCAGGCCGAGAAGGGCTCCGAGGTCACGCTCACCATCGCCAAGAAGAAGACGTCCAAGCTCCCCGACGTCACGGGCAGCGACTACAACGCGGCGGTGGCGCAGCTCAGCACGCTCGGATACGTCAATGTGTCCCGCCAGGACGTCGACTCGGTCAAGCCCGCGGGCCAGGTCGTCGACCAGACACCCAAGGGCAACACCAACCAGACCAAGGACGTCCAGATCGTCCTGAAGGTCTCCAAGGGCCCGCAGACGCCCGTGCCGGTCCCGGTGCCCAACGTGTTCGGACTGACGGTCAAGCAGGCCACCGAGAAGCTCAACGCGGCCGGATTCAGCAACATCCAGTTCGCGCCGGGAAGCTCGAGCGACGAGAAGGCCCGAGTCACCACGCAGACCCCGCCGGCCAACACCCCGTCCGACCCGGCCACCACGGCGATCGTCCTGACGACGCTCGGCGGCGGCGGGAACCAGGGCCAGGACGGCGGGAACTTCCCGTTCGGCGGCCCGTCCGGCGGCTGACCGGCAGCACAGCGCGAAGCCCCGGTCCCCTTCACAGGGGGCCGGGGCTTTCCCGTACGTACGCCGTGTACGCGGAGGCCGTGCAGGGGCTGCTAGCGCAGCTCCACGGGCTTGGTGCGCTTCTGGTCGACCTTCTGGGTGCGCACCAGCTCGCCCCACACGATGTAGCGGTAGTCGGAGGTGTAGACGGGCGTGCACGTCGTCAGCGTGATGTAGTGGCCCGGCTTCTTGGCGCCCGACTCCTCCGGCACCGGCTGGAGGACGTCGACGTTGTACTTCGACGTCTCCTTGAGCTCCGCGAACGCCTTGTAGATGTACCAGGTGCCCTTCGTCTCGAAGACGATCGGGTCGCCGGTCCTTATCTTGTCGATGTTGTGGAACTTCGCGCCGTGGCCGTCGCGGTGCGCGGCCAGCGTGAAGTTGCCCTTGGTGCCGCTCTCGGGCAGGGCCGCCTTCACCGGGTCGGTGTAGTAGCCCGCGACGCCGCCGTTGAGCACCTTGGTGTCGGTGCCCCGCTTGACCAGCACCTCGCCGTTCTTCATGGCGGGGACGTGCAGGAAGCCGATGCCGCCCTTGGTGTCGAGGGCGCCGGGGCCGCTGTTCGCCCAGTCTCGGCGGACGTCCTTGCCGTCCTTGGCCGCCTCGCGGTCCGCTATGACATTGGTCCACCACAGCGAGTAGACGACGAAGAGGCCGAGCACCAGCCCGGCCGTGATCAGCAGCTCGCCGATGACGCTGACGACCCCGGCGACCACGCCGCGGCGGCGCGGTCGCGGCGGGACGGGGGCGTCGGTCTGCTGGTCGTCGTGCTCGGTCCTCACTGCCACCGCACCTGTCTGTCGTTCCGTCAGCCGGAGAGCGCGTCGGGCACGCCCTTGCTGCGCGGTCGTTCGTCCACCATCTTGCCCCACACGATCATTCGGTACGTACTCGTGAATTCGGGGGTGCAGGTCGTCAGCGTCAAGTAGCGGCCCGGTCGGGTGAACCCCGAGCCGACCGGGACCGGCTTGAGCACCGAGACGTTCCTCGGGCTGGTCGACGGGAGCGTGCTGGTGATCGCGTACGTGTAGTACGCCTGCTGGGTCTCCACGATCACCAGATCTCCCGGCTTGAGCCGGTTGATGTAGCGGAAGGGCTCGCCGTGCGTGTTGCGGTGCCCGGCGACCGCGAAGTTGCCGGTCCTGTCGCCCGGCATCGCGGTCTTCAGGCTCCCCTGGCCGTAGTGGCCGACCATGCCCTTGTCGAGGACCTTGTGCTTGTTGATGCCCTCGGCGACGGGGACGACCACGTCCAGCTCGGGGATGTGCATGATGGCGAAGCCCTTGCCGGGCTCGAAGGCGCCGGGGGCCTTCTTGCCGCTGGCCCAGTCGTGCGTGATCTTCTTCGCCTCGCTGCCCGCCTGCTGATGGGCGCGGATGTTGGTCCACCACAGCTGGTACGTGACGAACAGCAGCATCATCACGCCGAGCGTGATGAACAGTTCACCGATGACCCGGCTGGCCACCACGGCCGCGCTGTCCTTGCGGGCCTTGGCAGCGCGGCGCGCCTCGGCGCGGGTCGGCGGACGGCCGCTCACCACGGGCTTGGCGGGCGCGGCTGGGGCACGGTGTCCCCGTGCCTTGGCGGCCCGACGCCGCTCGGCCCGCCCACCGGTGGGGGGTGCGGGCGTCTCTGCTATTCGCTTGAGCGCCATGGTCGCGTCGTCGAAGGGGACGACGCCGGGCCCTGGCTCGGGCCCCGGGTCTGGCTCGGGGAGAGGCGGGCCGGGGTCCGCGGCGTGCTCCGCGTACCACTCCTGCGCGGGCGCAGCCGCCGCTTCCGCCACGCGCGCGTAGGCGTCGCCCGGCACCTGGGCCTGAGGTTGGACCTGGACCTGGGGCTGAGCCTGGTCCTGCGGGATGTTGTCCGCCCCGAACCAAGGCGACCCGTGACCACCCGCCGGATGGGGGCCTCCCCTGCTCGAGCGGAGCCGAGAGCTTGGGGAAGGGTCCGTCAGCGGGTCGTACTCGTGCTCGGGCCGGACGGCCGTCACGCCGCGGCCTTGCCCACCACCGGTGCCAGGCCTGCCGACCGCTCGACGGCTCCCGTGTCCCCGCACCGCACCAGCCAGTTGGCGAGCATCAGATGGCCGTGTTCGGTCAGGACGGACTCGGGGTGGAACTGGACGCCCTCCACGGGCAGTTCCCGGTGGCGCAGCCCCATCACGATCCCGTCGGTCGTCCAGGCGGTGACCTCCAGCTCCGCGGGGAGCGTGGCGGGCTCGGCGGCCAGCGAGTGGTAGCGGGTCGCGGTGAACGGCGAGGGCAGCCCCTGGAAGACCCCGGCGCCCTCGTGCAGGACCGGCGAGGTCTTGCCGTGCAGCAGCTCGGGCGCCCGGTCGACCACGCCCCCGTACGCGACCATCATCGACTGCATGCCCAGGCAGACGCCGAAGACCGGCACCCCGGTCGCCGCGCAGTGGCGGACCATGTCGATGCAGACACCGGCCTGCTCGGGCGCGCCCGGGCCGGGCGAGAGCAGCACGCCGTCGAAGCCGTCCTGGGCGTGCTCCAGGGACACCTCGTCGTTGCGTACCACCTCGCACTCGGCGCCCAGCTGGTACAGGTACTGGACCAGGTTGAAGACAAAGCTGTCGTAGTTGTCCACGACGAGAACGCGTGCGCTCATCGGGTCGCTCCCATGCCCTGGTCGACGGTGACATCGTTGAACGGCAGCAGCGGCTCCGCCCACGGGAAGATGTACTGGAAGAGCACATAGACAATCGCCAGTACCAGTACGAGCGAAGTGAACGCCCGTACCCACGCGTTGCCCGGCAGATGCCGCCAGATCCAGCCGTACATGCTGTCCGCTGTCCCTTCCGACGATCGTTACCGCACCAGACTAAGGGGCGGCGCTGTGGACAGGGGCTCAGCCGGTCAAAGCTTGGGGCTTGCCCTTGGCCACGGGCAAGGTGGAGTCGAGGTGGCCCCAGGCGATCAGCCGGTGGCTGCTGCCCCATTCCGGATCACAGGTGGTGAGGGTCAGATAGCGGCCGGGGGAGCGGAACGGCGACTTGGCGGGGACCGGATCGATGACCCCTATGTCACTCGGCACGGTCCGGTAGGGCTTGTTGTCGACGCGGTAGGTGAACCAGGTCGTCCCGTCGGTGAGCACCACCGCGTCGCCGGGCCGCAGCTCGGGGAGGTCCTTGAACGGGTCGCCGTAGGTGCGCCGGTGCCCGGCCACCGAGAAGTTGCCGGGCTGCCCCAGGCGCGTGGTGGTGGCGTAGTGCCCGAGGCCCTTCTGGAGGTCCTTGACCCCGGTCCCTTCGAGCACCGGCTTGTGCCAGTCCTTGCCCAGCCTGGGGATGTACATGACGGCGAAGGACTTTCCCTCGGTGTACGGGCCGGGCACGGGCGGTGCGGTCCGCTCGGGCGCGCTCGCGGCGGGGGAGCGCGCCCACTGGTGGTGCAGGTCGGATATCTGGCTGTCGGCGGCGCTGTCCGCCTTCACCCCGGTCCAGTACAGGACGTATACGACGAAGAGGATGATCAGGGCGCCGGCCGTGATGCACAGCTCGCTGAACGTCCTGACGACCAGCCGCACCGAGACAACAGGCACAGGCACCGGGCCGCCCCCTCCCGCGCTATCCCACCGGCTTCGCGTAGTGGAGATCCACTGTGCCCGAGTAGCCGGGCAGAGTCATCGCCTTGCGCTCGTCGACTTTCCAGCCGAGCCCGTACGCCTTCACATACAGCTGGTAGTTCTGGATCGCCCGGGAGTCCGTGAGCGCCTGGCGCAGCTTCCCGGGATCGCCCACCGCGCTGATCTTGTACGGGGGCGAGTAGACGCGGCCCTGGAGGATCAGGGTGTTGCCGACGCAGCGCACGGCGCTGGTGGAGATGAGCCGCTGGTCCATGACCTGGATGCCCTGGGCGCCGCCCTGCCACAGCGCGTTGACCACGGCCTGCAGGTCCTGCTGGTGGATGACCAGGTCGTTGGGCTGCGGGGCGGGGTAGCCGGGGGCTGCCGTGGCGTTGGGCGGGGCGTCGTTGAGGGTGACGCTGAGCGCCTTGCCGGTGACCTTCTCGGTGCCGGCCGCGTCCTTGAGGGCGGCGAGCTGCTGGTCCTGCGCCTTGGTGGAGCCGTTGTCGCGCTGGGCGAGGGCGTCGACATCGGTGCGGACACTGGCGGTGGACTGGTCGAGCTCGGCGTTCTTGCGGCTGCGCTGCTGGATCAGGTCGGAGAGCTTCAGCAGCGAGGCGTCGGTGCGGATGTTGGTGCCCTTGGCCGTGTTGAAGCTGGTGACGAAGATGAGTCCGGCCAGAGCGAAGACGGCCGCGGAGAGCAGCCGGACGGGGCGGGCGCGAAAGCGGCGGCCCGGACCGGCGGGCTCGTCGGGGAGCCCTTCGGGGGAGTCGGCGGAATTGCTCAACGTACCCTTATCTCCTTCGGCGCCACGGAAGCACTACGCTAACGGACGCCTGGGGGCAGCAGTGATCCCCCGTTGTCCCTCCGCCGCCGCCCAGCCACAGTTCTCTGCGCGGTCACGCAGCGCATCGACAGGAGTGTTCCTCGTGCCGAAGTCACGTATCCGCAAGAAGGCCGACTTCACGCCGCCGCCGGCGGCGAAGCAGGCCACCGCCATCAAGCTGGGCAGCCGGGGCTGGGTGGCCCCGGTGATGCTGGCGTTCTTCCTGATCGGGCTCGCCTGGATCGTCCTCTTCTATGTGACCGAGGGCGATCTGCCGCTGCAGTCCTTCGGGAACTGGAACATCGTGGTCGGCTTCGGCTTCATCGCCGGCGGCTTCGGTGTCTCCACGCAGTGGAAGTAGCCCCTCCACGGCCTCCTCGTCAAGCCTTGCCCACGGGTTATCCACAACGCTATCCACACTGGGGAAAAGGTCAGACGATCTGTGGATAACCTCCGCCGTGTTGACGCCGGTGTGACTGCACCCTCCCACACCGGCCCACGGCCCGCCCCTTGTCTCCGCTGGGAAAACCCAGGTCAGCGACAAGGGGCACAGCTGTTCCCCACCGGATGCACAAGATCCGGCACGCGCTGTGGACAACCTTGGGGGAAAGCCCGACTCCACGTGCCCGCCCAGCTGGGGGTCCGCCGGTTCAGGTGAGCGCGGCGGTGCGGGCTGTCACGATGGCCACGACGGCCAGCAGGACCACCGCGCAGGTTCCCCACTGGATCAGCGACCGGCGCTCGCGGGGCGCGTGGACCATGGCGTACGCGATCACCGTGCCGCCCACCAGGCCGCCGATGTGGGCCTGCCACGCGATCCCGCCCCAGGGATTGAACGTGATCACCAGGTTGATCACCAGGAGCGCGATCAGCGGCCGCATGTCGTAGTTCAGCTTGCGCATCAGCACGGCGGTGGCGCCGAACAGCCCGAAGATCGCCCCGGAGGCGCCGAGCGAGGCCGAGTTCGGGGCGGCGAGCCAGTACGTCAGCGCGCTTCCGGCGAGCCCGGAGACGAAGTAGAGCGCCAGATAGCGCACCCGGCCGAGCGCCGCCTCCAGCGGCCCGCCGATCCACCACAGGCTGAGCATGTTGAACGCGATGTGCATGGGGCCGCCGTGCAGGAACATCGACGTCACCAGGCGGTACCACTGGCCCTCGGCGACGCCCTGGACCGAGTCGAACGCGGGCGGGAGGGCCGCGCGCCCCAACATTTCGTACGCGTACTCGAACTTGTCCCCGATCACCTGCTGCAGCAGATAGCCGACGAGATTGAGCCCGATGAGGATCTTGGTGAGCAGATGGGGGTCGCCGGGTGCGAGCGCGGCGCCCGCCATCGTGCGCGGCTGGTTGGCCGTCGGCGCGTGGCCGGTGCCCGAGCCGCCGCGCACGCACTCCGGGCACTGGAATCCGACCGAGGCGCTGACCATGCACTCCGGGCAGATCGGGCGCTCGCAGCGGGTGCAGGTGATGCCCGTCTGCACGCCCGGGTGCCGGTAGCAGCTCGGCAGGCTCGGCTGGTCCATCGGGCTCCTTGTACTCGGTGCGGGGGCGGCAACCGCGCCGCCCCGCTCGTCACGTCATACGGACGAGCGGGGCGGTTTGGTTCCCCTCGAACGGGTGCCGTCGGTGGTGTCGCTTCCTCGGGGGGCTCGCGGCGACCCCACCGGGTCCGGCGCGCGGGGCTCAGCCCTCGCGGGACTCGATGACGACCGACTCGATGACCACGTCCTGGACGGGGCGGTCGGTGCGCGGGTTGGTCTGGGCGCTCGCGATGGCGTCCACGACCTTCTTGCCGGCCTCGTTGGCGACCTCGCCGAAGATCGTGTGCTTACGGGTCAGCCACGCGGTGGGGGACACCGTGATGAAGAACTGGGAGCCGTTGGTGCCCGGCCCGGCGTTCGCCATGGCCAGCAGGTACGGCTTGTCGAAGCCCAGCTCCGGGTGGAACTCGTCGGCGAACTCGTAGCCCGGGCCGCCGGTGCCGTTGCCCAGCGGGTCACCGCCCTGGATCATGAAGCCGCTGATCACCCGGTGGAAGACCGTGCCGTCGTAGAGCGGGTCCGTGGACTGCTTGCCGGTCGCCGGGTGCGTCCACTCGCGCTCGCCCTTGGCCAGCTCGACGAAGTTCCTGACCGTCTTCGGGGCGTGGTTCGGCAGGAGCCGGATCTCGATGTCCCCTTGGTTGGTCTTCAGGGTGGCGTAAAGCTGCTCGGCCACGGTCTGCCTTCCTTTGGTCCGCACTGACGTCCCACGATCCTCGCACGGAGGGCCCCGCGGCAAGGAAACGCCGCCGAGTGCCGCCCGATCCCGCCGAACAGGCGCGCCCGGGGGCGAACCGTGGCATCGTCGAACGCGAGCTCCCCTCGCACCGCCCTCGCGCCCTCGTGCCGCGCATCGGCCGAAGTCGCCCCGCATGACCCGGATGCCTTTCCTCGCATGCCGGGTACCCGTCCGACAGGCATGATTTCGAGATGGGTGGAAAGGCGACACTGTGCTCATTCCGGCGACAACCCACCGGACCGCCCTGAACCCCGCCACCAAGGAGGAGGATCACGTGACCCGCATGGACAGCGTGCGCGCCGCGACCGGCTCGGCGAAGGAGAGCGTGCTGCACGCCGCGGAAGTGGTGGCGCCCTACGCCGACTCGGCCAGGAGTCAGGCCGCGCACTACGCGCACGAAACCCGCGTACGGCTCGCGCCCAAGGTGGCCAAGGCCGCCCAGCAGGCCCGCAGCCAGGCGCATCTCCAGTACGACTCGTATCTCGCACCGCACGTGCCGCCGAAGGTCGACGAGGTGGCCCGGGAGGCCGCCGCCCGCTCCCGCCGCGCCGCCCGCCAGGCAGCCGACTACACGGCGCCCCGCGTCAGCCAGGCGGTCGCCGCCACCCAGCCGGTACGCGAGGAGGCCATGGCCCGCTCCACGGCCGCCCTGGCGGCGCTGCGCGGCCAGATCTCCCCGCGCCAGATCGAGAAGCTGGCGAAGAAGCAGCGGCGCCGGGCCCGGGCCGGACGCGTCGCCAAGGGCCTCCTGGTCGTCGGCATCCTGGCGGGCGGCGCCGTCGCCGCGTGGAAGTGGTGGGACAAGCAGGCCAACCCGGACTGGCTGGTCGAGCCCCCGGCCCCCACCGAGGTCGCCGAGCGGACCCCGCTGAGCTCGGTCGACGGCAGCGGTTCCCTCGACCCGGAGGTCCAGGCCAAGGAGGCCGAGGAGGCCGAATACGGCGACGAGCGCGGGGGCGGCCACTGACCCCGGGCCACCGGCCGTACGTAACGAAGCGGGGGGGGGGGGGGGGGGGGGGGGGGGGGGGGGAGGAAGGGGGGGGGGGGGGGGGGGGGGGGGGGGGGGGGGGGGGGGAGGTGCGCG